>JADGNO010000336.1 GCA_017883405.1 Occallatibacter sp.
ATGGCGAAGCGCCTTCAGGCTTCGTTCATGGCGGCGGGCCGTTGGCGGGACCGAGACGAAACAGAAAAGATCGCCGTTACTATGCGAAAAGGGCTCGACCATCATCGAGATGGCACTTGGCTCAATGATCTTGTTTACCATGGTCATCGGTGCCTTCGAGATTTGCCTTGCTCTCTACACTTACAACTTCATCTCCGAAGCCGCGCGGGAAGGCGCTCGATATGCAATTGTTCGCGGCTCTGGCTGCACCAGCGTAACGAACTGCAATGCGACATCCGCTCAGATTCAGACTTATGTTCGGAGCCTTGCATTTGGAGGAACCGCTGCTAGTAGCAACATGACCGTGACTACAATCTGGCTGAGCGCAAGCACCACTACGCCCACAACCTGGACGTCCTGTGGCGCAACCCAATGCAATGCTCCGGGAAATGCAGTTCAGGTCAGAGTCGCTTATGCATTGCCACTGATGCTGCCATTCAGGGCCCAGAACACATGGAACATGAGCAGCACTTCGCAGATGGTGATTGCGAACTAAGCGTCGGTATCTGCGGCAGCATCGGAAGTGTCACGCGATTAAGCAGCGAGTGCAAGGGAATCGGAACTCCAGATCACGATTCCCTGGCGTCAAGGAGCAGGGGTACATATGAATCAAATATTCGCATTGCGGAGGATACGGTCAACTCAGCCACGCGCATTTCGCGGCCTTAAGGACCTGGTGAATTCCCAAAGCGAGGGCTCTGCCCTGGTCGAGATGGCGGAGGTTGTGCGCTAATGGCAACTCTCATCACCGGCATGGCACGGTTCAGGGTAGGCCGGATGAGCGGTCTCTCTCCCTGGATTTGCCGCAGGCAAATATCTCGCGCGATGGCGGAAGGGGAAGCTTTGGTATCCCTGAAAAGCGAAAATGGCCAGGCGCTGGTAGTGGCTGCCCTGAGCCTTACATGCTTGATGGGCATCATGGCCCTGGCGATCGATGTGGGCCTTATCCATTTCAAACAGGTTCAGTTGCAAACTGCGGCTGATGCTGCTGCGCTTGCTGCAGGGCTGGAACTTGGTAATTGCGGCAAGACGGTCTGTGCCAACATGCAGACTGCAGCGGCACAAGCACTGATTGAAAATGGTATTACCACCAGCACGATTACTCCATCGACGAATAAATGCACCGTTGCGAATTCAACCAGTTTGGCGATGACGATTAACGTGGCTCCGTGTGTGCTGGGAGCCGGCGATCCGAACTCGGGCGATGTAAATATGGCCGAGGTAGTGCTTACTGCACCACAAAAGACGTTCTTTGGCATTTTCCTGGGGATTCCGACGTGGAATCTGGTGGCGCGTGCAGAAGCGGGCGAGGCTTACTATCTCAGCAACGGCGGCGGCAATTGCATTTACACAAAGTCACTGGCATTCAACAGTTCCACTGGCACATTCAACCTGACGAACTGCGGCATCTACGACCTCGGAAATCTTCAGACCAATAATGGCGACGCAGTGACTGCCACGACCTTTCTCTATTACGGATCGTGGAGCCCCAACAATTGCAACAACAGCTGCAGATGGACTCTGGGAAATTCTCAGACGCAGCCCACACACACGAATACCGCGCTAAGTGACCCACTGGCTTCCTTAACACCGCCGACCAAACCGGCAAATTCTACAACAGCTGGCAACACTACGCCCAGTACGGGTGCAACGCTGCAACCGGGCTACTACCCCAACGGTGTCAATCTCAACTCAAATGTTTCAGTGACCCTATCGCCAGGCGTTTACTATATGAACGCCTCGATCAATGTGAACAGCGGGGCTACGCTTACCGGGAACGGTGTGACTCTCTATTTCACCTCCGGCTCGTTGCAGTTGAATAGCGGAAGCACCGCAAAACTTTCGGCGCCCACGACCAGCACCAACGGTTCCAATGCGAACATGTTGGTCTGGCACTCTACCGGCAATGGCTCCGGTATGACTATTGACACAGGTTCGTCCTCCTACTTTAACGGAGTTATTTATCTGCCCAATCAGACGCTGACACTCAACAGCGGCTCTGGCGTGAACATTAACGGCTCGGCGACGTCTACTGCTCTCGATGTAAAAGCAATGATTGTCAATGACAGTGAGACCTTTCTGCTGAACGGCGCCGGCGGATATCTCGGCGGTGGTGGACCGACTCTGGGCAAATTTGCCCTTGCGGAGTGAACTGATGAAGATGCGAAATCGGTCTAATTTAGGGCGGAGCGACACGGGCGCCAGTCTTGTGGAAATGGCGCTTGTTTTGCCCCTGTTTCTACTGCTGACGTTTGGCGCTGTCGATTTTGGGCGTGCCATGTATCTGGCAATCGAAGTCGCGGGTGCGGCGCGTGCTGGGGCGAGCTATGGGTCTCAAAATCCCAACGATACAACTGGCATTCAAACCTCTGCTCAAATTGCCGCTCCGAACGTGCCGAATTTATCCGTAGCAACGCCCACCTATCGCTGCGAATGCGCAGATGGGACAAGTTACTCGGCGAGTTGCTTAGTGACCCCGTCGTGTACGGGCGGACTCAACTATGTCTATCGCGTCAACGTGACAGTCACGGGATCGTATACTCCACTTGTTAGTTGGCCCGGGATTCCTTCTTCCATGACGCTTTCGAATTCGGCGTCCATGCGCAGCGCTGGCAGCTAGTCGCTATGAACGAAAGAGCGAGGTTAGCGCAACCAATGGAGAAGAAAATCCTTATTCCGAAGCTATTCCGATTCGCATGCGCTCAGCGAGGTTCTGCGCTGGTAGAGTTTGCCGTCACAGTCATGATGCTCATGAGCGTGACATTGGGCGTGTTCGGATTCGCGCTTGCAATGTATTCCTACCAATTTGTCAGTTCCGCGGCTCAACAGGGTGTCCGCTTTGCAGTTGTGAGAGGTTACACATGGAGTAAAGATGTAGCAGACAATTGTTCGACTTCGGCGCCGCCGAGTTTCAGGATGCCATATAACTGTACAGCTTCAAGCTCCGACATTCAGAACTATGTGCAAAGCCTCGGAGTCGCGGGGATTAATCAAAGTGGAGTAACAATTAATACGAATAGTTCGTATTTGTGGCCTGGCCAGACGCCAAGCGGCAGTACCACGCCGTGCTCAATTACCAATAGTCAAGGCTGCGTAGTAAAAGTCACGGTCAGTTATACATTCAAATTCTTTGGTATTCAGCACCTTTCGCCCCTCGTGGTAAGCGCTACTTCTCAAGGTGTGATACTTCAATGAAGGACCGAACTCTGGCGCTGCTTGATTGCCACGGAGAAACCGGCACAGAGTTTGCCGGGGACTCCAAGCAACGCAGCATTGATCAGTCTGAAGACTGAAGAGGCGTGCAGCGACAGGGACATACCTTCTCGTCAGCTCCGAATGCACTCATCGAGCGAGACTGGGCACCTTTTAAAGAGTATGTAACGGAAATCGGGTCTCAGTCCTGCGAACCTTCACCCAAAGTCAATGAGCGCGTTATCGCCGATGCACTCATTGACCCATTCTGGCCGAATAACCGGCAAGGACCAGTCCAGACCCAAATTTGGGCTATTGTGCGGAATTCTGCGGTGGAGATTAGTTCTCACACGATTTCCACCACCAATCCTCCCGATAGCCAAGGTTCGAACACCGAGTGCGTCCCGGCTTGCCGGGAAGGTCATTGGTTCGATCCGATCAGGTCCTCCGATCCTTCCGGAATCAGGAACCGGTTTTCCCAAGTTCGGACAGATTATTGCGAAGTGTGGGACGCAGAGAGAGCGGCTACGCGGTCTTGCGCATGCATGTGGTACATTTGCGCCATGATCCTGAAGTATTTGCCAGTAATTGCAGTCTTGTTGGCCGTCCCGCAAGGGCAAATGGCGGCTGCCGCGCAAGCCAGCGGCCGACCCGCCGCGAGTACGACCGCGCAACCTTCTCCCGCCTCGGTTCCAGCCGCGCCAGCAAATCCGGCAGAGAAACCGGATTGCCAAAGTGGACCGTGCGACTATCAGCCGTCCCATATCACCATCGCTACTCCGGCCCCGGCCCCGGCGCCCTGGCCTGTCCAGGATCGCATTGCATGGGGCGCCAATATACTGCTGGCGTTGGCGGGCTATGCCGGAATCATGGTGGCGCTCTCAATCCTGAAGAAGATAGAACGCCAGGGCAAGTTTTCAGAGATGGCAGCCCAGGCGGCGGCAGACAGCGCCCAGGCCGCGTTGATGCATTCGCAAGCCATTCTCAACGCGGAAAGGCCGTGGGTCCTGGTATCAGTGGCCGCCTCTCCCAGCATTGAGAACGGATTCAACGTGGTGGCTACGAATCGCGGACGCAGCCCGGCCCGGGTGACCGGCATGGTGAATGAGAGCAGGATTGTGGTCAGTGAAGCGCAGTTGGCGGGCATTCCCGAGTTCAGTCCTGAAGACCCGGAGATGCCGGCAGTTTCCTTCATTCTGCTGCCGGGCGAAGTGGTGAGCATCAAGTCCTTTTGCCGGGACGATGTGAAGGGACTCTGCGATACCGAGGAAAAGCTAAGGCGGGTCGAGAACTGGGAAGAACGGATTTTTCTTTACGGGAAGATTACCTATAAGGACCTGCTGGCGCCTCCCGACGAGCCGGGTCATCAGACCGGCTGGTGCTGCCGGTACATTCATGGGCGGCAGAAGAGCGGATTGGTCATCGCAGGAACGCAGGAATATAACTTGCACACTTAGGGGATCGGCGTGAGCGGGTACTTAATTGCTGGCTGCCTCTGTTGTTGGTGTGCGGACAAACAGAACCGAATTATTGTCAGAATAAACAATCTTCCATTTATGCAAGAGCGGGAGAATGTGGACCATTTGGGAATCTGAGGACAGAAGGCAGAAATTGACCTTGTACTTGTCGAGAAGCAGATTCGGATCGTTCTGTATGGTCGCCCAGTTTCCGTATTCGCCCAGGAATCCGGACCATTCATAAAGGTCGGTCCGGCCGTCCATCATCACCAGATATTCAGGGGCCGCCCAGATGAGTTAGCCGCCGAACGAATAATCGTTCAGCATGGGCCCGGCGAGCTTATTGGCTTTGATGAACGCCACTGCCTTCACCGGGCTTTCAGTATCCACCTGAGTTGCCAGGTTCTGACGGCTTGGAAAAGCGAAGAACAAAGCGATCATCGCAATCCCGATGACGACGGCATTGGGCAAGATGCGGTCCTTCTCGAATTCGTAGGTGTCCCACGAATCGGCAAGCTGGCGCGAGAGGATGGGAGCAGCTAACATGCCGAAGACAATCAGCATGCGGATATGTCCGACCGCGAGCCAGGTACCCAGCCCCAGCAGAATCAACTCATCCAGAAACAGCTCAGCCTTGCGCGCAATCACTAGAAGAAAACAACAAAGCAGAACCGCCATCAGGCCAATTCCGCGCGCTTCAGTCATTTTGAGCGGGGACCACTCTTGTACGTTGGCCATGAGCAGCTGCATGTTCATCAGCGTGTCGAACGGATAGAGAATCTGCTTAATGCCGCCGGGATTCACAAACAGCGCAGCCACTGAGGCGATCAGCGCCCCAATCAGCATATTGCGCCGGCTCGGATCCCAGCGATGCGATACCAGGGAGCCCATCTCAAACTCGAAGAAGGAGCTGAAGAGGTAGACGCACGCCAGGACGATGCCGAGAATGAAAGACGCGTGACAGTTGATCCAGAGCAGGAACACGAAGGGAAGCCCCAGAAACCAGCGTGGACTTCGGGTGCGTCCCGCTTGGATCAGCAGCAACTCCGCCATCATGAGGAGGAAGGAGATCATCTGCGGCCGAATGGCAAACCCGATGGTGGCAAAGAGCCAGACGATCATGGCCCCGGCGAAAGCGACTTTTGCATTTCCGGAATAGAGCCAGCAGAGAAGGTAGCCGCCGATGAGAAGCAATGCGGCCAGCGAGCACAGCCAGAGCATGAGGCCGAAGTACCCGGCCCAGGCGTACGCACTGTAGATGGCCACTTCAGCAAGCCACTCCTGCGGAATGGTTGCATGGTGATTGGTGGTGTAGGCAAAGATGTCATTCAAGGGAATGCTATGGGTCGTCGAGATGATCTGACCTATCTTGAGGTGCCACCACATATCCGGGTCGTCAAAACGACCGCGGACTGTCAGCACAGCGAGCAGCGCAAGAAGGCTGGCCAACACCACCGGGAACGAGAACATCCGTCTTAAAGCCTGCACAGATCAGCACCATGTTCCCGCCATGCACGGATTGCGAACTCAGGCGGTTGCTGAATCCCTCAGATTCTGTTCGAAAATCTGATCGGGCTCGGCAAACCTTATCAGGCGATGAAGGTAAGCCCGAGAGATGCAGAGGCGGCGCGCGGCAAGCGTTTTGTTGCCATTATTCTCGCGTACAGCGGAAACGGCAAGCTTAACTTTGTATTCGTGGATCTGTCGTTCGAAGGAACCGGCGGGTTGGTAGTCGCCGATGTCGACAACGTCTTCAAAGCCGGTTGCTTCTTCTTCCTGAATGTTCAGGGTCAGGTCTTCGGCGCGCACCAGTTGGCCGGGGGCCAGGATGATGGACCGCTGCATGACGTTTTCCAGCTCACGCACATTGCCTGGCCAGGTGTAGCTCTGCAGCATTTCCAGTGCCTCGGGCTCAATGCCGTCCATTGGCTTCTGAAACGACTGAGCGTACTTGTGAAGGAAATGCCTTGCGATCGAGGGAATGTCTTCGGAGTGTTCCCGGAGACGCGGTGATTCAATCCTCATCACGTTGATGCGGTAGAAGAGATCCTGGCGGAATTTGCCCTCTGCTACCAGTTGGGCAAGATCGCAATGGGTGGCGAAGATGAGGCGGGCGCGCAGGGGGATGAGGCGATTGCTGCCCAGCCGGTTGAATTCCATCTGCTGCAGGACACGCAGAAGTTTGACCTGGGTAAAGAGGCTCAGGTCGCCGATTTCGTCAAGGAAGAGGGTGCCGTCGGCAGCCTGCTCGAAGTAACCTTCGCGGGCTCCGACTGTGCCGGTGAATGCGCCCTTCTCATGCCCGAAGAGCTCGGCTTCAATCAGGGTTTCAGGGATTGCGCCGCAGGAGACTGCGACAAATGGACGATTCGAGCGGGATCCGAGATTATGGATGGCCCGGGCAATCAATTCCTTGCCGGTTCCGCTTTCGCCGGTCACCAGGACAGAGGCGTTGAGATTGGCAACGCTGCGCACCAGTTGATAGACGCGCTTCATATGCGTGCTTGAACCGATAAGGCGGTCGCATCCGGCCGGTTCCTCCAGCTGCTGCTGAACGGTCTTGAGCTGCTGCTTGAGGGAGTAGTTCTCACACGCCCTTGTCAACATCGTCTTGAGGTCGCGGATGGAGGGCGGGCGACGGCAGTAGCCGAAGGCGCCGTTGC
>JADGNO010000337.1 GCA_017883405.1 Occallatibacter sp.
ATTCACCAGTTCGCCATTCATGCGTAACGAGCACGAGCCGCACTCGCCTTCACCGCAACCTTCTTTCGTTCCCGTCAAATGCAAATCTTCGCGAATCACATCGAGCAGCCGCTTCATCGGCGGAGCTTGCACCGTGCGACTTTCCCCGTTGATCGTGAAGTGAATCGCTCGCCCAGTCGTACTCATAAGCTCGCCGACGCCTCCGCTTGCTCGTGCGCAACCATCCCCGTAAACAAATCCTCAGGCAGCAGCGGTATCTGCCGAAAACTCACGCCAGTCGCGTCCTTGATCGCATTCACAATCGCCGGCGCAGGCCCGTCGTGCGGCAACTCGCCAATCCCTTTTGCCCCGTAGCCTCCGTGCGAAAACGGAATCTCCTCAAAGTAAACATGAATCGGCGGAACGTCTTCTGCCGTCGGAATAATGTAGTTGGTCATCTGGTTGTTAGCCATGTGGCCATCTTTGAGCACCACTTTTTCATAGAGCGCATATCCAATGCCCTGCGCCACACCTCCCTCAATCTGCCCGGTTGCCAGCACGGGATTCAGCACCCGGCCCACCTCCTGCACCGCCCAGAACTCCTCTACCTCGGCGGAATAAGTGACTGTATCCACCGCCACCTGCGCCACATGAACAGACCACGCATAAGAGGGATAAGCTTCGCCGTGATATTTCGCATCGTCCCAATGGACGCCCGGCGGCGCCTCGTAGCGCACCAGTGAAACTACTTCGCCCTTCGCCTCGCGATAACGTTCGCATGCAGCAGAGAATTCCTCGTGCGTATAGGTTGCACCAAGGCCAGCCTGCTCGCGAAGCATGTTCAGCAGCTGCGTTCCCGCGCGCTCAATCAGCCGGCCCACCACCATCACGGTGCGCGAAGCGACCGTTGGACCGCTGTTCGGCACCAGCCCTGTGTCCGCGGCAGCCATCAAAATATCGTCGTAATCAATGCCCAGCGCTTCGGCGGCAATCTGCGTAAGCACGGTGTTGGTACCCTGGCCGAACTCCGTGTTCGACACCAGCACCTGCACCTTTCCATCGGCCGTGACTTCGACTCCGGCGAGCGAATTCAGAATGCGCTCACCCGATCCCGTGAAGCCAGATCCGTGATAGAACGCCGCAATGCCCAGGCCGCGCTTCACCATGCTGTTTGGATTCTCCGCCGCAAACCGCGTTCGCTTGGCGTAATAATCGCTCGCCTTCAGCGCACGATCGAGCAGCTCATCCATCATCAACGGCTCGAGCATCAGCTGATTTGTTGCCGTCGTATCGCCCTGGTGCAGAAAATTTCTGCGCCGAAACTCAACCGGCTCCATTCCAAGCGCCGCGGCAACTTCATCCATGTGCCGTTCCAGAGCGAAGATCGTCTGCGGCGCGCCAAAGCCGCGAAACGCGCCATAAGGCACATTGTTCGTTGCCCACGCGTTCGCGGTCACGCGAACATTAGGGCAAGAGTACGGCCCCGGCGCGTGCAGCGTTGCGCGCGAAAGTACAGTGGATGACAGAGTGGAGTACGCGCCGCCGTCTGTTGCCAAATCAATATCCATTGCCAAGAGCTTGCCGTCTTTATCAAGCGCTGTGCGGTGTCGTGTGCGCGACGGATGCCGCTTGGTCGTTGCCGCCAGGTCCTCCATGCGGTCATAGACCATCTTTACCGGATGCCCGCTCTTCTTCGCCAGCAACGCAGCATGCGACGCGAGAATTGAGGGATAGTCCTCCTTGCCGCCAAACGCTCCGCCTGTCTCGGTCTGCACTACGCGCACCTTGTTGTCCGGCAAATCAAAAACCTTGATCAGCGTTTTGTGTACGTAATATGGGCACTGCAGCGAGCCCCAAACCGTCACGCCGCTTTCATCGCTCCACTCTGCAATAATGCCGTTGTTCTCAATGTAAAGATGCTCTTGTGCTCCGGTGCGATATTCGCCCTCAACAATGTGAGCGGCATCTCTCCAGACCGAGTCCACATCACCCTTATTCAGCACAAAACTCTTCAGCAGATTGTCCTTGCCCCACACAACTTGTTTCTGCTGCTCGCTTTCTTCAATCGTGAAAACCGGGGGCAGCGGTTCGTACTCCACGCGTACTGCGTCAATGGCTTCGCGCAGCTTGGGCTTGTCAGGGTGTGCCAACAAAATAATCGGCTCATCGCAATGGTTCACAATGCCATCGGCAAGGCATGGCTGGTCTGCCACGATCAATTGAATATGGTTGTCCCCCGGAACGTCCGCCGCCGTAGCAATGACAAACTCGCTCCAGTCAATGCGACGATCGAAGCTCACCGATTGAATAATCCCGCGCGGAATCGTGCTGCGTACAGTAGCTCCGTACCACATGCCTTCACGCTCGATGTCGTCTACGTAGCGAGCGCGGCCCAACAGCTTGTCAACACCTTCTTTACGATGTACGGGGGCGCCAACAATGCGGGTTGTCGTCGTCGTTTTCATATTTTCGGAAGCCGCAAACGCGGTATAGGTTGAGGCATAGCATACAACGCTGCGCGCCGTATGCCAAATCAGCGCGCTATCTCGCCAGCAATGCGAGCGTTCGCGCCAGTACATGTACGCCGCTGCCAATCCATTCTGGCGAAGCGTATTCGTCGGGCCGGTGGCTGACTCCGCCTCGGCAGGGAATAAAAAGCATGGCCACCGGAGCAATGCAGGAAACAAACGACGTGTCGTGATACGCTCGCGCCACCATGCGCTTGTACTTCTTGCCGGCTGCAATCGCCGACTCCTCAAGCGCCGCCAGAATTGCCTCGTCGCTCACCGTCGGCGGATCGGCGTTGATCAGCTCGGTAGCAATGTTCACGCCTCGCCGCGCCGCCACCTCAACGCACTTGCTGCGCAATGCATCCAGAACGCAATCGCGCCGCGCCCTATCAATGTCGCGAATGTCTGTTTCCAATTTCACGCGTGAGGGAATGCTGTTGACCGCGCCCGGAAAGACTTCGCAAACGCCCACGGTGCCCACGGTGTCGATTGCGCCCGTCGACTTTGCAGCAGCCTCCAGCGCAAGCACCAACTCCGATGCTGCCGCAAGCGCATCTTTGCGCCCCGGCATCAGCTTGCCACCGGCATGTCCGCCTTCGCCTTCAATTAAAATGCGCAAGCTCGCCGGCGCCGCAATGTGCGTTACCAGTCCTACTTCAAGGCCTTCTTGTTCCAGGTAGGGACCTTGTTCTATGTGCAGTTCTACAAATTGGTGGAACCGCCCCTTGGCTTGCGCGACAGATTCCAGCGGTCCGCGAAAACCGGCCAGCGTGCGAAACTCGTCAAGCCCATGGTCTTCTTTGTCACGCAGGGCAAGCGCCTTCTGCGGCGAAAGCACGCCGGCCATCATGCGGCTGCCCAGGCATCCAATGCCGAACCGTGTCGGCTCTTCCGATGTAAAAATTACCAGCTCAATCGATCGCCGCGGCTTGTAGCCAAGCTGCTTCAGTACACGAATTGCTTCAAGACCGCCAAGCACGCCAACGCAGCCGTCATACAAGCCAGCGTTAGGAATCGCATCGATATGCGACCCCGTACCGATCGGTGCCAGGCTCGGGTCGCTGCCATCCCACGTTGCGAACGTGTTGCCAATGGCATCTTCCCGCAGCGTCAGCCCCGCGTTTGCGCAAAGGCTCTTCACGTAAGTGCGTGCCCGCATGTCGGCTTCGCTGAACACAACGCGCGTCACTACCGGCGGTTCTGCTTCCGATATCTTTCCCAGGGCCAACAGCTCAGCAATAAGGCCATCGATTGTGAGATTCGGTTGCGTGCTCATTGGCTATGCTCCCAACGGGTGCCGGCGCCAGTCTTTGTAGAGAAGGTATTTGGCCGGACGCTTGCCGAGCGCGCCAAACCATTGCGGGCAATATGGAGCCATCCAGATAAAATCGCCGGCCTCGACTGGATACCATGAGTCGCCAAGCCGATAAATGCCGCCGCCATCAAGCATCAGCAGCCCATGTTCCATCACGTGAACCTCAACCATGCTGAGCTGAGCGCCCGGATCGTATTCCATGGTGTTCACAGCAAAGTCGTAACCCTGGCCATCGGCCATCATGCTGCGCACGCGCAATGTTTCATCGCCCATCAGCGCCACCGGCTTAATATCCTTCTCGTTGCCTACCACCATCTCAGTCGCAGCCGATCCTGCCGCAGCTTCATAGGGTTTTTCAATCACGGCAACGCGCGAGCCTTTGAGCGCGCGCACTTCATGCGCTATCCCTTCCGGCAGATACGCGAAACCCGCCGGCGCTAGCGTGTATTTCTTTCCGCCGGCCTTCAACTCCAGCTTGCCTTCGAGCACATACAGAAAGCGCTGTGCAGGCGCCGGTCCAAGCGATCCGCCGGCTTTGAACTCCGCCGTCATCTGCGTGAACCTGGCGCCCATCTGCGGCGCGGCATGGATGATGAACTCCACATCTTTGGCGCCGGCCAGCGGCGAGCGAATAAACGTGTCGGGCGTTTGCAGTAGATGGTCGTGCTTCAAACTGCTGCGTGTTGAGCCGGGAACTTGCATTGCCAAGGGGACCTCGCGGGGAATGGCGTTGTTCGATTCTACCTAATCTCTGCGGCCACTCGATTTAAAAAAAACCGGCCCACGCGCAGTGCCGCATCCACATCTTCTTCAAGCACTGCTTCGCCGGGATGATGGCTTAGCCCGCCGGGACTGCGCAAGAACAGCATTGTCGTTGGCACGCGTGATGCCAGCACCATGGCGTCGTGCCCGGCTCCGCTGGTCATCCGCTTCACCGGCATTCCTGCTGCCTCAATCGCATCGCTGACAAATGAAGTCAGCCTCTCGTCCATCGGCACTGCCGGCTGCTCCAGTTGAACCTGATGCTGCACCGCAAGTCCGCGGCGCTCCGCGATCTCCTGGGCATTTTCAAGCAGTTGCTTCACCGCGCCTGATCGCGCTGAGTCCCATGCGTGCCGCACGTCAAGGCTCACCGTTGCCTTGCCGGGAATCACATTGCCCGCATTCGGCTCCACTGCAATCTTGCCTACCGTTGCCACCAGGCCGTCGGTGGAGCGCGCAAGCTGCTCCACTCCGCCAATCCACTCGGCAGCCGCTGCCAGCGCATCGCGCCTCAATTTCATCGGAGTCGTACCCGCGTGATTCGCTTCTCCTTCGAACTCAAGCGACAGCCGCGTCTGGCCAACGATCGTCGTTACAGCAGCCAGGCTCAGCTTCTCCGCTTCCAGCACGGGCCCCTGCTCAATGTGAATCTCCAGAAAGCCCACGGCATTTTCATCAAGCGCGGCTTCTTCCATCAATGCAGGATCAAGTCCGAACGCGCGAATCGCATCTGCCATCGTGATTCTGTCCGCATCCTTACGCTCCAGCAGGGCGCTGTCAAATCGCCCAGCAACAGCGCGGCTGCCGATGAACGGAACGCCAAAACGCACACCCTCCTCGTCAGAGAATGCAATCAGTTCAATGGCCAACGGAAGCTGCATCTCCTTCACGAGCTCCACAAATTCGAGCGCCATCACAACGCCCAGCACGCCATCGAACGCGCCTGCATCCGGCACAGTGTCAATGTGCGAGCCAATCAGCAATCGCCTGGCCGGTGCGTTTGCCGGCTGCCAAAGCCCAAGCAGATTGCCCGCGGCATCCACGCGCACTGCCATGCCCAACGCTTCCATGCGGGCGCGCAAATATTGGTGCACGGCCTGCATCGGCGGCGTCAGGAAACGGCGCGTTGTTCGCCCAGGCTCTTCGCTCATGGACGCAATGCGCCGGCACTCCGCAATCACCCGGCTCGCAACTTCGCTCATGGCCGCACCAGCTCTCGTCCGCGCGCATCAGCAGTGCAGCCGCCATCTGCATAGATCCGTACGCCGCATAGCCACGTTTCCTTCACGCGTCCCCGCAGATTCGCGCCGACGTATGGTGATAGCTTGTGCCGAAAACGCAAATCATCTGCTTCTACCGTCCATTCGGCGTCTGGATCGAAAACCGCAAAATCCGCATCCGCGCCAACCGCGATGGCTCCTTTTCGTCCCGTCAATCCGGCAAGTTTTGCCGGAGCCGATCCCATCCACTTTCCAATCTGCCGCACATCAATTCCGCGCCTGTGCATAGCCGTCCACAACACCGGCAGCGCCAAACCCATTGTGCTAATGCCGCCCCACGCGGCATCCCAGCGTGTTTCAACGCCCCGAATCACGCAATGTTTCATATGCGGTAAACACGGCGAGTGGTCGGTGGTCACCATGTCAATCAAACCCGTCTCGAGCGCCTTCCAAAGCGCCTCGCAATTCTGCGCATCACGGATTGGTGGCGCGCACTTGTACTCCGTTGCTCCGTCAGGAATCTGCTCCGCCGCAAACCACAAGTAATGCGTGCAAGTCTCCACGGAGATCGGCAATCCCCGCTCGCGCGCATCCGCCAGCAGCGGCAATGCTGCCGCGCTCGCCAGGTGCACCACATGGATCGGCGTTTTGAATTCCTCAACCAGCCGGATCAGCAGCGCAATCGCATCCACTTCCGCCGCATCCGGCCGCGAAGCAAGATACGTCGCATACTTGCGCCAATCCGCGCCGCTCGCGTTCAAGGCTTTTGTCGCCGCATCCACTGGGCCTGCCACTTCCGCGTGCACCAGCAAGGGCAAGCCTGTCCCGCGCAAGCGCTCCAGTGCGAGTCGAAGATATGCTTCATCCACCCACGCAAAGCCGTCAATCCCTGAGTGAATCATGAAGCACTTGAACCCCGGTACCCCCGCGCGCGCCAACGGTAAAAGCTCATCGGCGTTGCCGCGCACAGCACCGCCCCAGCTTGCCCAGTCCACCCATGCCTTGCCCTGTGCTGCCGCCCGTTTTGCCACAAGAGATGCGACATCAACAGTCTCCGGCGCGCAGTTCAGCGGCATGTCGATCAGCGTGGTAACGCCGCCGGCTGCTGCCGCCTGGGTCGCCGTCGCAAACCCTTCCCACTCGGTGCGTCCAGGCTCGTTAATGTGCACATGGGGATCGATCAGTCCGGGCAGCAGCAGGTCATCGCCGTAGTCGTGCACCGCGACCTCAGGCAGCTCGTCCCAGCCGGCAATCGCGAGGATGCGCCCCTCTTCCACCAGCACGGTAGCGGGCGCCACCCCCTCGGGCAGCAGAACACGCGTCGAGCGAAGTGCTTGAACCATCGTCCCTTTACTTTCGCCTTTCCGCCTCATTGAAAGCAAGTTCACCCTCATTACGCTGTAGCCGATACCATCTCTGCTGCATCGAATAGGGGACGTTCGCTGCGGGCGTGCGCTGCATTGGGACGCACCAACCCCGGTTTTGCGATAATGTCATCTCGTCAGCACTTTGCCCGGGGCACCCCGTGTTCTAAGCCCCGGCCCCCAAAATTTACAAGCAAATTGGAGAGTTCCATGTTGCAGGGATATTCGATCATCGATGGCAAACCCCGCCAGAGCGGCGGCGCAGAATTCGTAGGATTTGAAACCGCCACCGGCGCGCGGCTTGAACCGGCTTACCACTCCGCCACCGCCGAAGACATTGATCTCGCGGCAAACCTCGCAGGCGAGGCATCCGCCGTTCTCGGCAAGCTCTCCGGCAAGCAGAGAGCCCAGTTCCTGCGCCACATCGCCGACGGCATTGAAGCCATCAAGCCGGAGATCGTTGCCCGCGCTCATCAGGAAACGGCTCTGCCAGAAGCGCGCCTGCAGGGCGAAGCAGCCCGCACCATCAACCAGCTCCGGCTCTTCGCCCAGGTTGTTGAAGAAGGCTCGTGGAGCATGGCCCGCATTGACCCCGCCATGCCCGACCGTAAGCCGCTTCCTCGCGCCGACATCCGTTCCGTGCTGCGTCCGCTCGGCCCCGTCGCCGTCTTTGGAGCCAGCAATTTTCCGCTCGCCTTTTCCGTAGCCGGCGGTGACACCGCTTCGGCCTTAGCGTCCGGCTGCCCGGTCATCGTCAAGGCTCATTCCGCTCACCCCGGCACCAGCGAGCTGGTTGCGCAGGTCATCGTTAACAGCGTGCGCGCCTGCGGATTGCCTAACGGCACATTCGCCGTCGTCTACGGCGCTGGAGCCCAGGTAGGCGCGGCGCTGGTCCAGCATCCCGCCGTCAAGGCTGTCGGATTTACCGGGTCGCTGGGCGCAGGCAAGTCGCTTATGGACCTTGCTGCCACCCGCCCTGAGCCCATCCCATGCTTCATGGAAATGAGCAGCACCAACCCCGTATTCGTATTGCCTGAAGCGCTCAAGTCGCGCACTTCGCAAATCGCCAGCGGCCTTTTCGGATCGTTCACGCTCGGCGTGGGCCAGTTCTGCACCAAGCCCGGCCTCGTATTTCTGCCACGCAACGAGTCGGCAGACGCGCTGGTGGCCGAGCTCGTCACTCTGGTCAAGAACGGTACTGCGTCGCCCATGCTCACCGCCGGCATCTGCAAAAGCTACAAGGCAGGCATCGCATCCAGAGAAGGGAACGCGCGCGTCGAAGTTCTGGCTCAGCCGGCTACCAACGGCGGCGGTCCCGTCCATGTCGGTCCCGTGCTTTTCCAGGTAAGCGCAGAAGACCTCATCAAGGATCCATCGCTCGAACACGAAATCTTCGGGCCCACCACGCTCATCATTCGCTATACGGACAGCGAAGAGCTGGCCAAGCTTGCGCAGCAGCGGGAGGGTCAGCTCACCGCAACCTTGCACGGAACTGAAGCCGACATCCTCGCCTTCGGCCACCTTGTTTCGGTTCTTGAAAACAAGGCAGGCCGCCTCGTCGTCAACGGCTTTCCAACCGGAGTTGAAGTCTGTCACGCAATGGTGCACGGCGGACCATACCC
>JADGNO010000338.1 GCA_017883405.1 Occallatibacter sp.
CCGCAGGAACCACACAGCGGCGTTCAAGGCGAAGGTGGCCTTGGCCGCGATCAAGGGTGAGAAGACGCTGGCCGAGTTGGCCGAGCAGTTCGACATCCATCCCAACCCGGGCCCCGGTCATGCGCCGTTCGCATGACTGGGTGGAAGCAGATTAGGCAGCGGAAGAGCCTGTTGCAGGAGGGCGCCGCGAGCGTCTTCGGCGGGGCACGAGCCGACCAGGTCGCGCCGGTGGATCTGAAGTCGCTGCACGCAAAGATCGGCGAGTTGACGCAAGAGAACGATTTTCTAGAAGGGCACTCACAAAAGCGGGTCTTCTGAGCGCAAAGCGATGATTGATCCCGAGCATGACCTTCCAATCCAAAAGCAGGCTGAGGTGCTTCAAATCAGCCGCAGCACGGTCTACTATCAGCCGCGCCCGGTCTCGCAAGCGGGTCTGTGGTTGATGCGGCCGATCGACGAGTTACACCTGAACTATCCCTTTGCCGGCAGCCGGATGCGGCGCGAATCCAACAATCAAGGAGCTGATCGATTACTCGCGGTAGCAGAATCATCGGAGTTCAAATACCTGCTCCCTGATCGAGCAGCAGTGATTCAGCTCCACCATCGTCGAACAGCCGGATGGATTGCGGCCAGACGAAAACGCTGTCCCCCGGCGCCAATCCCAACTCCTCAAACTGCTTCCTGCCCAACTCCGCGGTTACCGGCCTGCCATTCCCTGCAATGCTCAGTTCCAGGCGAATCTGAGGACCGGCGGCGTGAATGCGCGCGACCGTGGCTGCAACCGCTTTGCTGTCCGGCGGCAGGTCTCGCGATACTTCAAGTTCGTGCGGACGAACAAAACCTATTGCGGAATGGATCGTCTTTTCCGCACCGTTCCCACGTCCACCCGGGGAAAGATCGGCTAGCAATCTCCCATGAAAGAGATTGACATTACCCAGGAAGTTATAGACAAACGGAGACGCCGGTTTGTCGTAGATACACTGGGGAGTTCCAATCTGTTCCAATCTTCCTTGATTCAGAATTGCCACTCGATCGGCAACCTCAAGCGCCTCTTCCTGATCATGTGTAACCAATACGGTTGTCACGTGCAACTCGTCGTGAATGCGGCGCAGCCAGTCGCGCAGTTCCTTGCGCACCTTGGCATCAAGCGCGCTGAAGGGTTCATCGAGAAGCAGCACCTTGGGTTTTACGGCTAATGCACGTGCCAGTGCAACGCGCTGCCGCTGTCCGCCGGAGAGCTGTTCGGGATACATCTGCGCATACGAGTCCAGTTGCACAAGATGAAGCAGTTCCTGCACGCGCTCACGAATCACGCGGCTCGACGGCCTTAGTTGCCGCGACTGCACGCGCAGTCCGAAGGCGACGTTCTCAAAAATTGTCATGTGGCGAAAGAGCGCGTAATGCTGGAAGACAAAGCCGATTCCGCGCTTCGACGCGCTATGCTGCGTTGATTCTTGACCATGAAGGAGAATCGATCCATCGTCCGGCGATTCAAGGCCAGCGATGATCCGCAGCAGCGTGGTCTTTCCCGATCCAGACGGGCCGAGCAGCGTCACCAACTCACCGTCGCCAATCGTCAGGCTGACACCATCAAGCGCGGTGAAGGAGCCGTACTGTTTGCGAATATTCTCGACCTGGATACTCATGATTTGACTTCTTTCTCTTCGCTGCGCTGATGAACGCCGGAGGTCAGTTCGATGATCTTTTTGAGAACCAGTGTGACAATCGCCGCCAGCGTCAGCAGCGATGCGGCCGCAAAAGCCGCAGTGAAGTTGTATTCGTTGTAGAGCATCTCCACTTGCAGCGGCAGGGTCGTTGTTCGGCCGCGAATATGGCCGGAGACCACCGAGACCGCGCCGAACTCGCCGATCGATCTCGATGCCGCCAAAATGGTTCCGTAAAGCAGAGCCCACTTGATGTTGGGCAAAGTGACGCGCCAGAAGATGCTCCATCCGCTAGCGCCGAGCACAACCGCAGCAACCTCTTCATCGCTGCCCTGCGCCTGCATGAAGGGAATCAATTCGCGCGCCACGAAAGGAAACGTCACGAAGACCGTCGCCAGCACAATTCCCGGCACCGCAAAGATCACATGGAGATTGTGCTCGTTCAGCCAGGGACCCAGCCAGCCATGCAATCCAAAGACCTCGACATACATCATGCCGGCTACGACTGGAGACACAGCGAGTGGAATGTCAATGAGAGTAATCAGCAGGCTTTTGCCGCGAAATTCGAAGCGAGTAATTGCCCAGCTTGCAGCAATGCCAAAGAGCATGTTGAGCGGAACCGAGATGCATGCAACCAAGCCTGTAAGGCGCAACGCCGAGAGCACATCCTCTTGATGAATGGAGTCCGAGTACATCTTCCAGCCCTGCGAGAAGGCCTGCGCAAAGACGGCCGCCACCGGCAATACAAGGAAGATCGCCAGAAACAGCAGCGCCGCCGCGATTAAAATCACACGTCCAGCTCTCTGCTGGATCGATGGCAGCAGCAACGCCGAGGAGTTTGCGCCACGATTGCTCATACGCGCTCGCCCTCTCTCCGCTGCACCCACCACTGCAGCAGATTGACCACCAGCATAATGGTGAACGACAGCGCCAGCATCGCTCCGGCAATCGCCGCCGCGCCAGTGTAGTCATACTCTTCGAGCTTGGTCACAATCAGCAGTGCGGTAATCTCGGTCTTCATCGGCATGTTGCCCGCAATGAAAATCACTGAGCCGTATTCGCCCGCGGCTCGCGCAAAGGCTAGCGCCGTGCCTGTCAGCAATGCGGGAAAAGCCACCGGAGCAATGACGCGCGTGAACCGCTGCCATACGTTTGCGCCAAGGCTTGCAGCGGCCTCCTCCATCGCCGGGTCTAGATCTTCAAGCACCGGCTGCACGTTGCGCACAACAAATGGAAAGCCTACAAACGACATGGCCATGACGATGCCGATCGGAGTGAAGACCACATGAACACCATGCGGCTCAAGATATCGTCCGATCCATCCGTTCTCGGCGTAGAGTGCCGTCAGCGAGATGCCTGCCACGGCTGTTGGCAGCGCAAAGGGAAGATCCACCAGGGCATCCACTATCCGCTTTCCGGGGAAGTCGTAGCGCGCCAGAACCCACGCCAGCAGCAGTCCAAAAAGCGCAGAGAGCACGGCCGCAGCCGCCGCTGAACCCAGCGTGACGCGATAAGACGCCAGCACACGCGGAGCCATGACAGTGTGCAGGAATGCGCCAAATCCCAGGCGCGCACCATGCAGAAGAATTGCCGTGAGCGGAATCAGTACGATGACTGTCAGGTAAGTCAGCGTGAATCCCATGCTCAAGCGGAATCCTGGCAGAGGAGAACTCCGCGTAACCAGGCCCCAGGATTTTGCGGGCTTTTTGTCTGGCATCGTCACCATTTACTTTCCGTAAATCTGATCAAAGGTTCCGCCATCGCTGAAGTGCTTGGCCTGCGCGTTCTGCCATCCACCGCATCCCTCGACAACGGTAAAGGTGTTGACCTTGGGAAAGACGCCGGCGTACTTATCGGCAACCGACTTGAGTCGCGGTCGGTAGTAGTATTTCGCCGCGAGCTCCTGCGCTTCGGGCGAATAGAGATATTCAAGATAGGCACGCGCAACCTTCTCCGTACCATGCTTGCGAGCGACTTTTTCGACCACTGCGACCGGAGGCTCGGCAAGAATCGTGGCGGAGGGAACCACGATTTCGAACTTATCCGAACCAAATTGCTTGAGCGCGAGCAACGCTTCGTTCTCCCATGCGATAAGAACGTCGCCCACGCCGCGCTGCACAAAAGTCGTCGTTGCACCGCGTGCGCCAGAGTCGAGCACCGGCACGTTGGCAAACAGCTTCTTCATGTAATCGCGCGCGCCTTGCTCGTTGTTGCCGGACTTGCGCAGCGCATATCCCCAGGCCGCGAGATAGTTCCAGCGAGCGCCGCCGGAGGTCTTGGGATTAGGCGTGATGACCTTCACTCCAGGGCGAATCAGATCGTCCCAATCGTGAATGCCGCGAGGATTCCCCTTACGCACCAGCAGGACGATCGTCGATGTGTAGGGCGTGCTGTTGTTCGGAAGCTTCGATTGCCAATTCTTGTCCAGCAGTCCGCCGTTCTGCGCGATGGCGTCGATATCGTACGCGAGTGCGAGCGTGACAACATCTGCTTCTAGACCATCAATGACCGCGCGCGCCTGCTTGCCGCTGCCGCCGTGCGACTGGTTGACGACAACATCCTGTCCAGTTGTCGCCTTCCAGTGCTTTGCAAATAATTGGTTGTATTCCTCGTAGAACTCGCGCGTGGGGTCGTAGGAGACGTTGAGCAGTTGCGTCTGAGCGCTC
>JADGNO010000339.1 GCA_017883405.1 Occallatibacter sp.
CAACAGAGGTGAGCGGAACGCGCAGAAAATCCGAATAGGACAGATTGCCGCATCCAACTACGGCCACGTCCTCTGGAATGCGCAGCCCGGCGTCAATGATGGCGCGCATGGCGCCCAGCGCGATGGGATCGTTGAAGCAGAATATTCCGTCGGGCCGGGGCGAAACGGCCAGCAGTTTTCTGGCTGCTTCGTAGCCACCCGGTTCGCCGCGGTCATCGCCGGAGCTGCCAATTGACACCACGTACTTTGGCTCAAACTCTTTTTGCCGTGCAGACAGCGCTCGCCGGTAGCCCTCAAGACGGCCAATCGCCGTACTGGTTTCAGGACCGCGAATGTGAGCGATCCGCTTGCATCCTTGTTCGATGAGGTGGCTGGTTGCCAGCAGTCCAACTTCTTCGTCGTCAACACCGACAAAGTTTGCAGCCAGGCCCGTAAAACGGCGATCAATCAGAATGTATGGAATTTTCCGCTCTTCGATGTGGCGGAAACTTTCCACCGTCCACTGTGCGGAGGCGATCAGCATAACGTCTACGCGGCGAGCCAAAAGCTGCTCGATTTCCTGGCGCTCCAGTTCGGGATCTTCTTCAGAAGAAGTGATGATCAGGCTGTATCCCTGTCCGCGAATGGCGTTTGAAACGGCCTTGGCTACCTGCGCAAAGAAGGGGTGCAGCAGGTCAGGCACCACCAGCCCAATGGTCCAGGTTCGCCCGGTAATCAGCGCCCGCGCTGCCAGATTAGGCTGGTAGTTCAGCTCCTCCATGCGCTTCAATACGCGCTTGCGTGTCTCGTCGCTAATGTCGGAGTGGCCACGGAGCACCTTCGAGATGGTCACGGTCGACAAACCCATGTCCATGGCGATGTCCTTCATGCGCACGGGCCCGCTGCGAGCCCGAGTGCGCTTTGCTTTGCCAGTCCACGATTTCGTCTCTGCGTTATCGCCGCTCATCTTTTTCCGATCGGCCCTGTTTTGGGCTAAACCAGTGACCTAGTATCCCTTGAATTCTAAATCGGTTACTCGTCCGCTGTGGAAAATTGGAACGTTGACATTGGCCGGAAGTGGCGCGTATGCTTCATTGGATCGTAGTTATCGATAACTGAAAGCTTGGAGCAAGCATAGAATGAGTGCGCCAATTTCTACCCAGGCGGTCGCAGTAGACCCTGCCTCTGTCCCGCAAAGAAAACTGTACACGGGCGCCGCCATGCCTGCCGTCGGGCTGGGCACTTTCGGCTCCGATCACGTAACCGCGGACCAGGTGGCCCAGGCTGTTCTTGGCGCCGCGGTCGCAGGTTACCGTCATTTTGACTGTGCTTCAGTCTACGGTAACGAAGCTCAGGTCGGCGTGTCGCTGCAGGTAATTCAGAACAGCGGCATCAGGCGCGAAGATCTTTGGATTACTTCAAAAGTGTGGAACAACAAGCACAACGGCGACGACGTGATCGAGTCCTGCCGCCAGTCGATCAAGGACCTTCGCCTACGTTACCTGGATTTGTATCTCGTTCACTGGCCGTTTCCTAATTTTCATCCGCCGAATTGCGACGTCTCCTCCCGTAGTCCCAATGCCAAGCCTTACATCCACGAGAACTACATGAAGACCTGGCGCAAGATGGAGCAGCTGGTGGATATGGGCCTGGTGCGCCACATCGGCACGTCGAACATGACGGTGCCCAAGCTGAAGCTGGTTTTGCGCGACGCCCGCATTAAGCCGGCCGCCAACGAGATGGAACTGCACCCGCACTTCCAGCAGCCGGAACTTTTTAAATATGTGGTGGACAACGGCATTGTTCCTATCGGCTATTGCCCGATTGGCTCACCAGGCAGACCGGAGCGCGACCGCACGCCGGAAGATACCTCGCCAACGCAGGACCCGGTGATTCTGGATATCGCCAAACGCCACGGCGTAAGCCCGGCGGCTGTGTGCATCAAGTGGGCCGTTCAGCGTGGACAAGCTCCAATTCCGTTCTCCATCAACCACTACCGAGACAACCTTGAATGCGTAACCAAAGACCCGCTGACGGGTGACGAGATGACCGCCATCGCTGGCCTTGACCGCAACTGCCGCTTGATTAAGGGCCAGGTTTTTCTATGGAAGGAAGGCCAAACCTGGGAGGCGTTGTGGGACGTGGATGGCGAAATCACGCCGCCGTAAGAACAGCTATTAGCTATTAGCTGCATGTTGCGTGGGCAAACCTTGTCTTGCTTTACCGTGAGAAAACTAAAAACCGAGTTTAGCTTTGCACTGATAGCTGGAGAAGAACTGATGAACGACACAATGACCGCGGCATACCTGCCGGGGAATTCCACTGTGGTAATGCGCACTGTTCCTGTGCCCACGCCGGGGCACGGAGAAGTGCTGCTGCGCATGAAAGCATCTACGATTTGCGGTTCCGATATTCGCTGCATTTATCACGAGCATCTTGGCAAGGGGCCTGAAGGGTACCAGGACGTAATCGCAGGCCATGAGCCTTGCGGACAGATTGTTGAGGCTGGTCCGGGCTGTCGTCGCTTCAAGTCCGGCGATCGGGTGATTGTTTACCACATATCCGGATGCGGCGTTTGCAACGATTGCCGGCGCGGCTACATGATTTCCTGCACCAGCGCTCAATATCGCCGCGCTTACGGATGGCAGCGCGACGGCGGCATGGCCGAGTACATGATTGCCGAAGAGAAGGATTTGGTTGCGTTGCCGGACGAGCTCTCATTTGCCGATGGTGCGCAAGTGGCCTGCGGCTTTGGCACCGTGTATGAAGGGCTTGAGAAGATAGGCATCAGCGGCGATCACGATGTGTTGATCACTGGCCTTGGTCCCGTGGGCCTGGCCACAGGCGCGCTGTGCCGCAAGCTCGGCGCAAAGAAAATCATCGGCATCGACGTGGTTCCCGAGCGCATGAAGATTGCCATGGACCTCGGGCTTTGCGATCACGTGCTCACATCAGGGCCGGACAATGTTGCGCAGGTAAAAGACCTTACCGCGGGTAACGGAGTGGAGCGCGCTGTGGATTGCTCTGCGCACCACGCTGCGCGCGCAACCGCTATTCGCGCGACGCGCAAATGGGGAAAGATCGTTTTCCTCGGTGAAGGCGGGACGGTTGAGTTCAATCCTTCGCCCGACATCATTCATGACCAGAAGACGATCTACGGCTCATGGGTTACGTCGATCTGGCTGATGGAGGAACTGGTGGAGCGCCTGGTGCGCTGGAACCTGCATCCGGCCGATATCATCACGCATCGTTTTACGCTCGACTGCGCGGCCGATGCTTACTCTCTGATGGCCTCAGGCAAGTGCGGCAAAGTAGCAGTTTGCCAGGACGAAGAATTGAAATAGAGGGAAGCAGAATGCTCGATAGCCCGCAACCAGTCCTGCCCGAGTGGAAGGCAAGAATCGATGCCGTGCTTCCGCTCTACGGCCATCGCAATTGGATTGTCGTTGCGGATTCGGCTTACCCCGCGCAATCCAATCCCGGCATTGAAACGATTGTTGCCGGTGGCGATCAGATGGCGGTTCTCGAGCATGTACTTGCGGCTGTAGGGCAATGTAAACACATCCGCGTAAACGTGTATGAGGATAAAGAACTGGCCTACGTTGCTGAGTCTGACGCTCCGGGAGTTCTGAATTATTGCCGCGGCCTTGAATCAGTTCTAAAGGACGCAAATGTCAACTATCTGCCGCACGAGCAGATCATTCACAAGCTCGATCAATCGGCCCAGCTTTTTCGCATCCTGCTCATCAAGACCGATATGAGCATTCCGTACACGAGTATTTTCTTCGAACTGGAATGCGGCTACTGGAACGCCGAAGCGGAGCAACGCCTTCGCAAGGCGCTTGCTGCCGCCTCAGAATAGACGACTCAACCCTGGTAGAAGCAGGGAAGGCTCAACACAGCGCTTCCCATGAAAAAGAAGAGAGGATAGGCAAATGAAACTTAATCGGCGCGATGTTTTGAAATCAATTGGCGGTGTTTGCTCTGCCGCAGCTTTTTCGCGTATCGCAAAAGCACAGGCGAAGACTTATGTCGGAACCAGGGAGGCGCTCCAGTCCTATCGCGTACCTGAATGGTTCCGTGATGCAAAATTCGGCATCTGGTCGCACTGGGGTCCGCAGTCGGCAATTGAAGACGGTGACTGGTATGCGCGCAACATGTACGTGCAGGGCCAGCCGCAGTACGACTATCACGTGCAGACGTACGGGCATCCTTCGAAAGTCGGCTACAAGGATTTGATGAACGTTTGGAAGGCCGACAAATGGGATCCCGAGCACCTGATGGGCCTCTACAAGAAGGCCGGTGCAAAATATTTCTTTTCGATGGGCGTGCATCACGACAACTTCGACTTGTGGAACTCGAAGTACACGCGTTGGAATGCAGTAAACATGGGGCCGAAGCGGGATATCCTCGGCGAGTGGCAAAAGGCGGCTCACAAGCAAGGGCTGAAATTCGGAGTCAGTGAGCACTTGTGGATCAGTTACAAGTGGTTCAGCGTGAGCCACAGCGCCGACAAGACGGGCTCTCTTGCGGGTGCTCCGTACGACGGCATCAATCCTGAATTCGCCGATCTTTATCACGATGCAGAATGCGCCAAGTTCGCCGCAAAGCTGGATTGGAACGACGACGGCATTCCCGAGTCGTGGCGCAAGCACTATCTGGATCGCATGACCGACCTGATCGACAAGTATCAGCCGGACCTGCTTTACACCGACGGGCATCTTCCATTTGAGGAGTATGGCCTGAAGATGGTGGCGCATCTTTACAACGTGAGCGCGCAGAAACATGGCGGCGTAACGGAAGCCATTTATACGAGCAAGGAGGCGTCTGATTGCGCCACCGGTACCTGCCTGCTAGACCACGAGC
>JADGNO010000340.1 GCA_017883405.1 Occallatibacter sp.
ACGCATATCCCGGGACTGCGCGTGGTGTTTCCGTCAAACGCGCTTGACGCAAACGGGCTGCTGCGCACGGCAATCCGCTGCGATGATCCGGTACTGTTTCTCGAACACAAGAGGCTGTATCGCGAGACGTACGGCCGCGCTCCCTATCCGGGACCGGATTTCTCAATTCCGTTCGGTAAAGCGAAGACGGTTCGTTCCGGCACTGACTTGACGCTGGTGACGTACGGCGCGGTGGTTCCAAGGGCTCTGCAGGCGGCTGAGAAGGCGCAGCGCGAGCACGGAGTGGATGTCGAGATTATTGACCTGCGCACGCTTAACCCTTACGACTGGGAAGCGATTGCGACGTCGGTGCGCAAGACGAGCCGCGTGATTGTTGCGCATGAAGACATGTTGAGCTGGGGATACGGCGCGGAGCTAGCTGCTCGCATAGCCGACGAGCTGTTTGAGGATCTGGATGCGCCAGTGAAGCGTATTGGCGCGATGGATACATTTGTGGCATACCAGCCGCTGCTTGAGGAAGAGATACTTCCGCAGCCGGAGAAGATCCTGAAGGCGATGCTCGAACTGAGCGCGTACTGAGATCAGGACGGATACAATACTCGGATGGGGTCAAGTGAATACCCGGGACGTAGCCATTCGACCGGAGTGAGGCGGGCAGGTTCACCGGAATGAAGAACTTCTTACGCCTCCTGCGCTACGGACTTCCTTATTCATTACAGTGGTTCCTCGGCGTGTTGCTGCTGGCGATGGTTGGGGCGCTCGACACGTTCCGCGTATTGCTGTTCCAGCCGATCTTCGACCAGGTTTTAGTGCCTGACGCAGGGGAAGGGCCCATTCTTGTTGGGGTGCCTCGAACCAATTTGCATTTCGATTTGCGGGCAGCATTTCCCCATTTCCACGTCCTGCCCATGCACAACGCGTGGACCGTTGTAGCCACGGCGCTGGTGATTTCAACCTTGGCTAAAGGACTATGCGACTACCTGGGCACTTATCTGGTCAACTACGCCGGCCTGGGCACCATCACCGATCTTCGAAATCATCTTTATGAAGACACTCTGCGTCAGTCAGCAAGTTTCTTCCACAAGCATCCGACAGGAACCATTCTTTCCACATTGATTAACGATGTTGATCGCGTGCAGATTGCACTTAGTTCTGTGATTGGCGAATTCCTTCAGCAGTTTTTTACGTTCCTAGTGGGAATTGTGTTTGTCATTCGGCTGGGCGGGCATCTGAGCTGGGCCCTGGTACTGTTTGTTCCCGTAGTGATTACCTCAGCGCGCAGAATTGGCAGGGAAGTGCGTACTCGCACGCGCACCGGCCAGGATAAACTCGCGGAGATTCAGAACATTCTTCACGAGACCGTGACCGGCAACCGCATCGTAAAAGCCTTCAACATGGAAATGTGGGAGGTGATTCGATTCAAGAGCGCTGCACGGAGACTTTTCAAAGCAAATATTCGCAATGTTCGGATCCAGTCAATCAGTTCGCCGCTGATGGATAGCATTGGCGCAGTCGCTATCGCCATGTTCCTTTTGATCGGCCGTGATGAAATTCTTTCCGGCCGGATGACCATGGGACTTTTCGCCGCGTTCATCATCCTGCTGTTCAAGCTGTACGATCCGGTGCGCAAGTTTGCTTACTTCTACAACAGCTTTCAGCAGGCTATGGGCGCCGGCGCTTCGATCTTCGCATTCTTTGATACTGAAGATGATGTGAAGGAACGGCCGCACGCGATTACGCTGAAAAAGTTTCAGAAGTCGATCGAGTTCAAAAGTGTTGGCTTCTCCTATTCCACTGAAGAGGGCGAGCACCAGATTCTGCACGACATCAATCTGCATGTCTATGCGGGCGAAGTGCTGGCTCTGGTGGGACCGAGCGGCGCAGGCAAGTCCACACTGGTGAATCTGATTCCGCGCTTCTTCGACGTGAGCACGGGATCGATTCTCATCGACGGTCAAGACATTCGCCATCTTTCTTTGGCTTCGCTACGCCGTCACGTTGGGCAGGTGAGCCAGGAAACGATTCTGTTCAACGACACGGTGCGCAACAACATTGCCTATGGCCAACCGGACATGAAGATGTCGCTGGTGGAGCAGGCAGCACGCAATGCATTGGCCCACGACTTCATCATGCGCATGCCGCAGGGCTACGACACCGTGATCGGCGAAAAGGGATTCAGGCTGTCCGGGGGTGAGCGGCAACGCATCGCGATTGCGCGCGCCATCCTTAAGAATGCACCGATCCTGATTCTTGATGAGGCGACATCGGCGCTCGATGCGGAGAGCGAATCGCTGGTGCAGATTGCTCTTGGAAACCTGATGCAGGGCCGCACAGTGATGGTGATCGCGCATCGGCTTTCGACCATTCGCCGCGCCAACCGCATTGCCGTGATTGAAGAGGGAAGGATCACGGCGATCGGCCCGCATGACGAACTGCTGAACACATCGCCCACCTACCAGCGGCTGTATCAATTGCAGTTTATGGATCAACCAGACGTGCAGACCGACGAACCGGCAGAGCCTTTGACTCCCTACCTGCCCGGCTGCGAGCCGGCATTTGCAACCCGGACACAGGAGTAAGCAAGAATGGCAATTTATTCGATGACCGGATTTGCGCGGGTACAGGTGCGCGTCCCCTTGAACGATGAAGAGCAACTGAGCTACACGCTTACCGCGAAGAGCGTGAACCATCGTTTTCTGGATGTGCAATTGCGTTTGCCGAACGGACTTGATGCGCTGGAAATGGAACTGCGCCGGGTGCTGAAAGAGAACCTGGTGCGCGGGCATGTGGAACTTGCGCTCTCAATTGATCGCTCAGGCCAGCAGAAGACCGGTTACAACCGCGAGCTGGTTGCGGGGTATGTGGCGGCATTTAATGAAGCGCAAAAGGAGCACGGCCTGACGGGAATACCCGATCTAAATGCCGCGCTGCGGATGCCGGGTGCATTGCAGGCAGAGAATCGCGCCGAGATCGACTTGACGGCCCTGGAGGCAAGCGTGCGGCAGGAGGTGGGGCCGCTGCTCGAAGCGCTTAAGGTGATGCGGGCGCGCGAAGGCGAATCGCTTGAGGCGATTCTGTGCGGAACGCTTGACCGGCTTTCTGACTCGACTGATTATGTGGCACAGCTTCGCCCGGAGATTGAACAGCGCTACCAGGAACGGCTGACGCAGCGTCTGCAGGCAGCCACGGGGCCGGAGTTCAATCGCCAACGGCTGCTTGAGGAAGTGGCAGTGCTGGTGGATCGCAGCGATGTTTCAGAAGAACTTACACGCATGACGGCGCATATTGCGCATTTCCGCGAGCTACTTACGGCAGGCGGAGAAGTGGGCAAGAAACTGGACTTCCTGTTGCAGGAGATGAATCGCGAGGCGAATACGCTGCTGTCAAAAACCGGCGGCATCGGTGGCAAAGGCACGCGTATTACTGAACTTGGTCTTGCTATGAAGGCAGAGATCGAGAAAGCTCGCGAGCAGATTCAGAACGTGGAATAATGCTGAACAAATAAGTTCAAAAAAACGAAATCGGGGAAGGGTAGATTAACGGTGGCAGGAATTCTGTTTATCATCTCGGCGCCTTCGGGATCAGGCAAGAGCACTCTGGTGAGCGAACTGCGCAAGCAGCTTAGCGGCGTGGATTTCGCAGTATCGTGGACCACGCGCACGCCGCGCGGCTCTGAAGAAAATGGGCGCGAATATCACTTTACGACGCGCGAAGAATTTGAACGCATGATTGCGGAAGGCAAGTTTCTGGAATACGCCGAAGTGTTCGGGCACCTTTACGGCACTTCCTGCACATCGCTGGATGAGGCGCGCGCAGCCGGGCACGACCTGATCCTTGATATTGACGTTCAGGGCGCGGCGCACGTCCGAGCCAAAATGCCTGAAGCCATTAGCATTTTCGTTTTGCCGCCTAATCCCAAGGTGCTGCGGACGCGGTTGCGCAACCGCAGCCGTGCTGAGGGCGTGGTCAACGAGTCGGAGCTGTATAGGCGGTTAAGCGAGGCAAGCAAGGAGATTGAGAATTATCGCCAGTACGGATATATTTTGGTGAATGACATTCTTGACCGGGCGGTAGCACAATTGGAGGCCATTGTGCTGTCGGAGCGGTTTTATCGCAATGGTGAAACCATTGCCTACCGTTCGCGAAGAGTGTTGGAGGTTGCGGCGGCCTGTTTACAGGCAAATTCACAGGAGCGACTGAAACCGGTACTGGAGGCGTTTGGAATTAATGGCGACTCCAGCCAGCAGCAGCTTCCTTTTGGAGATGAACCCGATGACGATTGAGACTAGTTTCGATTCGAATTATCGCAAGGTCCTGGTGGCGGCCCGCCGCGCCCGGCAGATTCAGAGCGGCTCCCACGCTCTGGTTCAGAGTCAGTCCACCAAGGCATGCCGCATTGCGCAGGATGAAATTGAGGCCGGCAAGATTTCGTACGTAAAGACGGAGACCGATGTGGTGAAACCGCTGGTGGACGGTCCTGCGGTGCCGATCCTGCTCGGATAACTCCGCAGCGGACAACTTATTGAACTGAAAGCATCTCGACGGCTGCGTTTTGCTTTTTTGCAAGGCGCGGGAGTAGAGGTGCTGTGTGTTTGTGCGTCCAGGTTCAGGATGGTGTATCAGACAGAGGCCAGCGAGCTTTCGCCGCTCGGTTCCACACGGGAAAACGGATACAATCGAGCCATGAGAGTGACGGTGGGCGTGTCGGGGGGGATTGCCGCATACAAGGCGGCGGAACTGGTGCGCGCGCTGCAGCGGCAGGCGCTTGAAGTGCATGTGGTCATGACGGAGTCGGCCTGCAAGTTCGTGCAGCCGCTTACGTTTGCGGCACTCATCGGCCGCAAGGTCATCACCAGCCTTTGGGAAGAGGGCCAAGGCGAAACTGCCGACGATCAGAACGGGATTGAGCACATTGGCGAAGCGCAGTGGACTGAGGCGCTGGTTGTGGCTCCGGCGACAGCGAACATTCTGGCCAAGTTCGCCCACGGAATTGCCGACGATTTTCTGAGCACGATGTACCTGGCGACGACGGCTCCGGTACTGGTGGCTCCGGCAATGAACGTGAATATGTGGAACCATCCTGCGATGCAGGCGAATCTTGAATTATTGCGCCAGCGCGGCGTGCGCGTGATTGAGCCGGGAACAGGGTCGCTGGCGTGCGGCATTGTGGGCGTGGGCCGCATGGCTGAGCCGGAAGCGATTGCCGATGCGGTGCTGAACTCGCTGGGCCGGCGTCACGATATGGCCGGTGAGGTAGTGCTAGTAACGGCCGGTGGTACGCGCGAGGCTCTCGATCCGGTGCGGTACCTTGGAAATCGCTCAAGCGGCAAGATGGGTTACGCGCTGGCCGAGGCCGCACAAAGCCGTGGTGCGAAAGTGATTCTCATCAGCGGACCAGCGGCGCTGCATCCGCCATCGCATTGTGAAGTGGTGAGGGTGACGACGGCGCAGGAGATGCGTGATGCGGTGCTGGAGCGGATGACAGAGGCCACGCTGGTAGTTAAGGCCGCAGCAGTGGCTGACTACAAGCCGGTGATGGTGTCAGAGCAAAAGCTGAAGCGGACTGGCCCATTGATGCTGGAATTGGCGCCGACCGAGGACATTCTGGCTGAAGTTGTAAAGCGGCGTCGGCCCGGGCAGTTGATTATCGGCTTTGCAGCGGAGACTGAGAACCGCGTGGAAAATGGCCGCGCCAAACTCTTGCGCAAAGGTGCAGACGCGATTGTGGTCAACCAGGTTTCGGCCGGTGTGGGCATTGAGGCCGACACAAACGCGGCGACGTTTCTGACGCCGACTACGTCGAGTGAATTGCACGAAATGCCGAAGCGCGAGCTTGCCGATCGCATTCTCGACGAAATACTGACGCTGCGCAGGCCTCGGTTGCTGGTAGTCGAGCTGGATGACGAAGATTCGCGCAAGAAGCGGCAGGACGAAGTGCTGACCGAAACCGTTCAGCCAGCTCGTCGACAGTTGATTGTGGAGTAAGCGAATTGGCGAGAAAGCTGGATGCGGCAACCCGCGAAGCGCTGGTGGAGCGAGTTCGCTTTTATCGTGAGCTGGGACTGACGGAGTTTTACAGGCGACCGGTGGATGAATCTGCTGAGACTTCGGTCGAAGTTGAAAGCCAGGCGGCCGCGGATGAATCGCAGTATCCTGCAGAGCTCGCCGATCCTCAAGCTGCCAGTTCTCAATCACAATCGAAGCCCTTCACGGAGGAGTCAGCCATTCCGCCACGCAAGCCGTTCCCTGCACAACCGCCGATTGGCGATGCTGTTTCGTCGTCAGACCGCGTCGCCGCACTCAACATCATTCGCGAGGAGATTGGCGAGTGCACGCGCTGCGCACTGCATAAGGGTCGAAACAAGCTGGTGTTTGCCGACGGCGATCCCAATGCGCGGCTGCTGTTTGTGGGCGAGGGGCCGGGCGCGGATGAAGATGCGCAAGGGCTGCCATTTGTTGGACGTGCGGGGCAGTTGTTAAACAACATGATCAACGCGATGGGGCTAAAGCGCGAAGAAGTCTACATCTGCAACGTGGTCAAGTGCAGACCGCCCGGCAATCGCACGCCTGAGCCGGAAGAAGCAAATACGTGCACGCCATTTTTATTCAGGCAGATCGACGTGGTGCGGCCGCAGGTGATTGTGGCACTGGGCGCAACGGCGGCAACCTATCTGCTGGGGCACAGGCAGCCGCTGGCCGGTCTGCGCGGACGGGTTCATGCGTTTCGCGGCACTCAGCTGATCGTTACGTATCACCCGGCGTTTTTGCTGCGCGATCCGCGACAGAAGAAGGAAGCTTGGGCGGATTTGCAGATTGCCATGAAGGAACTGGGACTGAAGTTGCCAAGCAAGGGTTGAAGAACTCAAGATCAACTGGCGCGTGGTATAGCACCCTTTTGCGATGAAACTGCGGAAAGTGGGTACCCAGGCATTCGTGGCGAATCAGGAAGAACCATTTGGGCACCCGCCGCAAGTGACCTGATTTACTACTTGTCCAGATTCCACAGTGCAACGCCGCCAAGGATGCCCTCGCGGTTTGAGACGATGGACACGTTCTCTGGTGGCTTGAAGTTGATCTTCTTGGTGTTGCCGCCGCCTATGTAGAGGTGATCCCAGTTGAAGAGCTTCTCGGTCTGCTCGATGACTTCCTTCACCAATTTGTTCCACTTCTTCACACCGTACTTGTCCAGGCCGCGGCGGCCTACGTAGTCCTCGTATGTCTGCTTCTTCCAGGGATGATGGCCAAGTTCCAGGCCGGGGCATAGGCGACCGTCAGTAAAGAGCGCCGAGCCCATGCCGGTGCCCAGCGTTATGGTCAGCTCAACACCGTGGCCGCGAACCGATCCGTAACCTTGCACGGCGGCGTCGTTGCACACGCGGACGGGTTTCTTCCAGCGTTTTTCAAGCTCCGCCTGCAAGGGGAAATTTGCCCAGCGCGGATGCAGGTTGGCGGCCGTGTAGGTGACGCCGCGCTTGATTACACCTGGAAAGCCGACAGACACGCGGTCGAAACTGCCCAGCATTGCGCGAAGCTTGTCGAGCCCCTTGAGTACGGCCAAGGGCGTTGGAATGGCCGGCGTAGGCACGCGCTGGCGCTCGCTGACAGGCTTGCCGGCTGGATCGAGCAACATGGCCTTCAGGCCGGAGCCTCCGATGTCGATGGACATTGTGATCGGGTGGGGGAATCTTGCTTGCCGGGTTGTGGCATCTGCGGCTATAGCTGCTTTGGATTTCGTGTGGAGTGCCATAGGAAAGCAGTTTACAAGGTTACGCGGGAGAAATGGACAAGTTTAGGAAGTTTCAGCGGTGGAAGCGGGAGATGAGATAGAAGATGAGCGACAGAACAACGCTGAGAAGAATGCTTGTGCCGATAGGGAAGAATATGGAGACGTGCTTGCCACGGTAAGCAACGTCACCGGGCAGCCGGCCGAGCGGAAGCCCGAAACGTGAGGCGAGCATGACGACTGCGCCCGCGGCAGCGATCAGGAGTCCGAGCCCGAGAATGGTTTTGCTGAGTTCAAACATTGGAAGACAGCTTTCAGCTCTCAGCCGTCAGCTTTCAGTTTCTCCAACGCCATAGCCGCATTAATGCCCTCTGGCAATCAAGTTCAATTCGCGCCACTCGCTAATTCCCCGGGATGAACTGAAGGCTGAAAGCTGAGAACTGCTTTCCTCACACTCCCAATTCGATGCGGATGGCTGCGGAAATGGCTTCGGCATGGCGGCGCATTGGTTCTTCGCTTTCGGCCTCAATCATGACGCGGGCCAGGGCTTCAGTTCCGCTGTAGCGGATGACGACGCGGCCTGTATCTTTCAACTCTTCTTCAGCGGCGCCAATAGCGGCCGCGACTGTCGGAATGCTATTGAGCGGACGTTTTTCGCGGACCTTTACGTTGACGATGACCTGCGGAAAGACCTTGAGATCCGCAGTAAGCTCGTCGATGGTTTTGCCGCTGCGCGCCACGAGATCGAGGATCACGAGGGCGGTGAGAATGCCGTCGCCGGTGGTAGCCAGGTGCGGGAACAGAATGTGGCCGGACTGTTCGCCGCCCAGGGCTGAATCCTGTTTCTGCATTTCTTCGAGCACGTAGCGGTCTCCTACGGGGGCGCGGAACATGCGAATGCCGGAACGCTTGAGAGCGGCCTCAAGACCCATGTTTGACATAGTGGTGGCCACGACGAGATCGCTGGTGAGCAGGCCACGTTGCTTCAGATCGCGTGCAGCCATGAGCAGAATAGCGTCGCCGTTGATGACGTTGTTGCAGGCGCCAGAGAGCATGCAGCGGTCCGCGTCGCCGTCAAAAGTAAGACCAACGGTTGCGCCGCGTTTCTGGGTTTCAGCGGCGACGGCCTTGGGATGGAGCGCACCGCAATTGTCGTTGATGTTGCGACCATCCGGCGAGATGTTGAGCAGCGTGACCTGGCCTTCGTTGCCGGCGTTGAGACGGCGGAAAAGCTCGGGCGCGACGGCGGCTGCGGCTCCGTTGGCGCAATCGACGACAACGTTGAGTCCGGCTAGCGAAAGCTCCGGCACTGAGTCGATGAGGAACTGAATGTAGTCGTACTGATAAGAAGCGTTGTCGGCGACGGGCGGAAGGGAAGCGGGATCGGGCGCGGCAATTTGTGCGGCGTGATGAAGGATCTCGTTTTCGATTGCGAGCTCGATCGCATCGGCCAGTTTGAAGCCGTCGCTGCCAAAGAGCTTGATGCCGTTGTCCTGCCATGGATTGTGCGAAGCGGAGATGACGACGCCGGCCTGGAAACCATGCTTACGCGTGATGAACGCAACGGCGGGCGTGGGCACAACGCCAGCGCTCTCGACGGATGCGCCTGCCTGGCGAAGTCCGGCTGCGAGGGTGGCGGCAATCCATGGGCTTGACTCGCGGGTATCGCGGCCAAGCAGAACCCTGGGATGCTCGGCCACAGATTTGAGCGAATGCGCAATGGCGAGGCCCGCGGCAAAAATTGTAGTGGGATCGAGCGGGGCTTGGCCGGCTACGGCGCGAATGCCGTCTGTACCGAAAAGTTTACGTGCGTCTGATGCGGACATGTGCTTAAGTCTTCGACTTTCTTTTTATAGTCTTGGTTTTTTCGGATGGTGCAGATTCATGGCCGCTGTCTTGGACCCGGCTGTCTTCCACGCGGCTGGCAAAGCTGCCTTCGGCCAGGCGGGTGGTTACCAGATCGCCAGAGCCGAGCTGTGAAGTACTGCGAACAATTGCGCCGTCAGCGGCAAAAACGAGCGCGTAGCCTCGATCGAGAACTGAAAGCGGCGATAGCGCGCGCAGTCGTGCATCAAGCGAGCCGAGACGAAAGGCTGTGCGCTTCAATGTGCGATCGAACGAGCGGTCGAGACGCGTGCGCAGATCGACGAGCCGCATGCGCGCCTGGGCGATGGCCTGGCGCGGATCGTGACGGATGCAACCGGCGGCGAGCTTGTCAACTTGCGTCCGGCGACTGCGCAGCGATGCACCGATGGTCGACTCGAGACGCAATGTAAGATCGTCAAGCCGCTGCGCGGAGCGATGCAGAAACGTGGTAACGCGCGACTCTGCGCGATCCACGCGGAGAGTGGAGAGGCATTGCTGTGCTTGCAGCAGGCGCAGGCGCATGGCGCGGTCGAGACGGTGCGATTGGGTGGCGACATGTTCAGCGATGCGATGCTGCGCCGCGGTAACAAGCTCGGCGGCGGCAGATGGCGTTGGGGCGCGCAGGTCAGCGACAAAATCGGCAATGGTGAAGTCGGTTTCATGGCCGATGGCGGAGACGACCGGCAGCGCTGAAGTAGCAATCGCGCGCGCCACCTGTTCAGAGTTGAAAGCAGCGAGGTCTTCAAGCGATCCGCCACCGCGCGCGATGACAATGAGGTCGACCTGTCCGGCAGCGTTGAGATCCTCGAGTGCGCGGACAATTTCGGCGGGGGCTGCGTCGCCCTGGACGGAGACGGGATAGAGCAGCACATTCAGGGCTGAATGCCGGCGACTGATGACATTGAGGAAGTCGCGAATAACGGCGCCCGTTGGCGAAGTGATAATGCCGACCATGCGCGGATACGGCGGCAGAGACCGCTTGCGCGATGCGTCGAATAGGCCTTCGCCTTTGAGTCGCTCCTTGAGCTGTTCAAAGGCAAGCTGCAGCGAGCCCGCGCCGACGGGTTCCATGGTTTCGGCGACGAGTTGGAGCTGGCCGCGCTGTTCGTAGATGCTGATGCGACCGCGAACAAGGACGTGCAAGCCGTCTTCTGGCCGAAAACGGAGCAGCACGGCCTGGCGGCGAAAGAGCACGATGGGAAGCTGAGCGTCGGCGTCCTTAAGCGTGAAGTAGATGTGGCCGGATGGAGCGGGACGGAGGTTTGAGATTTCACCTTCAACCCAGACGTCGACGTACTCCCGCTCAACCAGCTCGCGAACCTGGGTGACGAGTTCGCGTACGGGCCAGATGCGGCGGGTTGGGCGCGGCTCTTCAAATACAAAATCGAGCTGCGGCAGGTCTCGGTCACGGGAAGGCATGCTACAGAAAGTTTAAATGCTGGGCGGATGCGGCAACCTGGTACTTGTGTGTAATTTGGCTCTGGTAGTCTGAATGAGCTTTAAAAAGAAAGCAGGAGGTTCGTGATGAAGCTCAGGGTACAACTTGAAATGGTGGCAGCATGTTGTTTGCTGGCTGCAAGTTCGCTGGCGGTTGGACAGGGCGCCGCAGCGAAGACGGCTAGTCCAGCCGATGCCGTGAACGCGCAGCTAAGTCTGATTGAAGGCGAGATGATGGGTGCTGTGAAGGCAATGCCGGCGGACAAATACAGCTTTGCGCCAAGTGCCTCGGTTTTTGTATCGAGCCAGAAGACGGTGTATCCCTCCGGGATACGAACGTTTGCTCAGCAGGCGACGCATGTTGCGCAGGCTAATTATTTTTTCTTCAGCGGCGTAAGTGGAATGAAGCCGGATGCAGACGTAGGGGCGATTGCCAAGTTGACGAACAAGGATGAAATTGTGGCAGCGCTGGCGGCTTCGTTCGCGTTTGGTCACAAGGCGATTTCTACGCTTACGGCGGCAAACGCATTTGAGGTTTTGAAATCGAATGAACCGGGATTGCAGACGCGGGCAACACTATCAACGTTTGCCGTGGCGCACGGATTTGATCATTACGGGCAGATGGTGGAGTATTTGCGCATGAACGGGATTGTGCCACCGGCGAGCGCGCAGTAGTTTTTAGTCATCATCTGGTGCAAGAAGAAGGGCCCTTCCGAGTGGAAGGGCCCTTCGCTTTTGGTGATGCTTAGTTGACCGTGAGGGTGACGGGGGTTGTCTTGCTGGTGGAGCCCGACGTGCCGGTGACTGTAACGGTGTAAGTGCCGGGCGTAGTGCCTGGGTTGGAGGTCCCGCCGCCACCGCTGCTGCCGCCACCGCCACCGCAACCGATGGCGATGCCGGAGACCAGGACGATGAACAGTCCCATCATGGCGAGCCAGTTACGACGACGCCTGGGTACGAAGAAGAAGAGTACCGCCAGAACTGCTCCGCCGGTAGAAGGCCAGAACAGTTTAAGCGGCTCGTTGAGCGCGGTTGCCGCCGTTGTGCTGACGCTCAGGGTTGAAGTGAGAGCGCCGCTGGTGATGTTGACCGACGTGGGATTAAGCGAGCAAGCCGCCGGCGCATTGGCGGCAGTCGGAGCGATGGCGCAGGTCAGGCTGACTGAGCCGGTGAATCCGCCAGACGGCGTCACGGTGATGGTGGATGTATTGCCTGAGCTTGCGCCGCGCGTGACGGTTATGTTGCCGCTGTTGCTCAGAGCAAAAGTGCCTGTTGTGGGTGCAGTTACAGTTACGTTGACAACCGACGTTTGCGTGTTGGAGCCGTTGACTCCGCTGACTGTAACGGCGTAGGCACCTGCTGTTGTGGAGGTAGTGCTGCTAACCGTCAACGTGGAAGTGAGCGCCCCACTCGTGATGTTGACCGAGGTTGGCAACATTGCGCAGGTGACCGGGCTGGTGGCTCCGGACGGCGACGTTGTTACGGCGCAGGTGAGGTTAACATTGCCGGTGAAGCCGTTAGTCGGATTGACGGATAGTGTCGAAGTGTTTCCGCTATTCACGCCGGCGGTGATGCTGATGTTGCCGTTGTTCGTCAGCGTGAAGCCAGGCGTTGCGCTGGTTGCGCCGGTGACCATCGCCGTTAAGCCAAGGGTGTGGATGTATTGACCCGTGGAATCCGCTCCGGTGATCAAAACGTTGTAGTTACCGTTGGCAGCAGCAGAGGGAGCGTTCACAGTGAGTGTCGCGCTGGAGGTGCCGCCACTGCTAAGGGTCGCGGAAGAAGGCAGGGAACAGGTGACCCCGGCGGATGCGGCGCAGCTCAGACTTAACGTGCCGGCAAATCCGTTAACGGATGCCAGGTTGATGGTAGTAGTTCCGCTGTTGCCCGCAGTTACCGGAACGTTGGACGAACTCGGTATCAGGGTGAAGTCTGAAAGCGGATTGGCGATTGCGCCGCCGCTGTTCAGTGTGAAAGCTGAAGGCGCGTAGGTGGTGTCTCCTGTGTACTGAAGCGTGACGAAATTTGCACCTTGGACAAGGAATGAACTGTTCAGCGTGAATGAGAACGTAGAGACATTTCCTGAACTCGAAGAAAACGAGACTTGCGAGTTCCCAGTCAGGTAGTTCCCCGAAGAGTAGACGATGATGCCGCCGGTCGGCGCTGTGGTTCCACTTCCAGTGACAGTGCCGGTGACTTTGATGGTGGAATTAGGCGAGATGCCGCCGGACATGGACGCCGTGGTGGTGGTCGCCTTGAGGGCGGAAGAGATGATTTGAATCGAGCCGCTGCCCACGACACTTTTGTAATTTGTATCTCCGCCATAAGTGATAGTGACGTTGTACGTGTTGGCGGCAGTGCTGGCCGGAATTGTAAGGGTACCGACACCGATCGGCGCTCCTGCACTTGGATCTACTCCGGCACTGAGGGCGAAGCTTCCAGAGATGCCCGCAGGAGTGCTGCTGACAGTAATAGTGCCGGTTGGTGGAGCGACGGGCACCGGGAAAATGGCCGAACTGGTTGCGGCAGTGGCCACCGCATTGTTCTCCACGGTGACGTTCAGAACCGTCGGTTGGTTTGCGCTGCTGACGAACTGGAACGCCGTTGTGCTGCTGGTCTGATTCGATCCGCCGACAAACAACTGCGGTGTATCCTGCACTACGGTGAACGTGATGGGCGAGGTGGTTGTGGCGGCGTTGTAGCTCTTGTCGCCGGCGTAGGCAGCGTTAACGGAGTGCGCGCCTACTGAGAACGGTGCGTTGTATTCAGCGTCTCCCTCATTGTTAAGGGCCGCCGAGTTTATGCTCGTTCCGTTGTCGGCGAAAGTTACTGTTCCGGTGGGCGAGGTAAAGCTGATGCTGGAGCAACCTGTTCCGTTAATAACGCAAGTCTGCAGAGCTGCAGCCTGTGCGGTGGGCGCAACGAGCGCGCTTAGCTGAAGCTGCGTACCGTAATCCACTGATGCTCCGGGGCCCTTCCCGGGTTGATAAGAGACATTCCCGGTGGTTGTGATGCCGAACATGTTGAAGTCAATAGTGCTGGCTTCCGGCGTAACGGTAATCTGCGTCTTGGTGGAAGTGCTGAGGCCGTTGATGGAGTCGCCGCCATACTGCGTCCAGATGTTGTAGGTGCCGCCGGGCAGGTTGGTGGTAGTTCCTGAGTAGGAGCCGCTGGCGAGAGTGAACTTGGTGGCGAATTGCTGCGATTGCTCGGAGCTGTCGGTCATCAGGGCAACGTCGCCGGTGGGCGTGCCGCTGCCGGTTACCGCGCCGGAGATGGTGACGGATGCTCCGTGAGCCAGTGTGGTCGCCGAAGGAGTCATGGTGGTGTGCGTTGTCGCCAGCGTGACCTTGTTCCAGTTATTCACCAAGTTGGCTGCGTCGATGGTGCCAATGCCGGTGGCAAGATCGTAGCCCACTGTCGCGTTGTATTCAGGTGTTGTGCCGGTGCCAATCTGGCCCTCGGTGATGCTGCCTGTGATGATGGGGCTGGTAACGGAAATGCAGTTTGCACCGACCGTAGGCAACACCTCGCAAGGCACGGAAATGGTGCCAACTGTTACGTCGTGGAATGATGCCGGAAACTGTTTGGCCAGCGGATAGAGGATGGTGTTGGCCTGGCCCTGGCGTCCGTATTTCTGATTAACCAGAGCCATGATGCCGGCGAACGCGGGCGTCGATGCTGAGGTTCCGCCAACGCCGCTGATTTGAACAGTGCCGCTTGTAACGGGCTGGCAGTCGCCATCCGATGCGCAAAGAGGGTAGAAGCTGGCGTTGATGCCGCTTGATGCGAAGAGGGAGACGTCCGGTATGTCGCGAACATTGTCGGTGGGTATTCCAGTGAGCCCCGTTTGCCACGCGGGCTTGGCATATCCCCCAAGGCCGCTGATGCAGGCCCCGGTTGTGGTGTTATAGCCGCCGCTGCAAAGCGCCGCGTTGCTGGCGCCGCCGCCACCGCCGGCGATCGTGGTCGATTGGAAGGTATTGAAGTAGTTGTTGATGTTCAAACCGTATTGGCTGGCATTCCAGGGCTGCTCGGGAACAGTTTGAAGAAGCGAAACTGTGGGCGTTGTGTTACTTGGCGTGGTGTTCCAGTAGGTGGCGATTTGCGCGTTCAGGGCGGTGCTTGTGCCTGCATACTGGCTGTAAAAGAAGTCAGTGCCGCCTACAGCGACGTTGTAGGGCGTGGAGGCAAATCCGTTCACGGCCTGGCCGCCTGCTGCAAAGGTCGCGGTATTGTCGTTGTCGCATCCGGCTGCGCCCGCATCGCCGCTGGAGACTGCGACGGTGATGCCCTGTGCCGCCGCTTGTTCCCAGAGAGAGCTTAAAAATGAATTGGAGGATCCGAGGTTTGATTCGCATGAGCCAAAACTGATGCTGATGATGGGCGCGATGTTGCTGTAGATGGCGCGCTCGGCGGCAAGAACCAGGCCATTCTGTAGTGCAGTATCTCCGGCGATTACCAGATCGATG
>JADGNO010000057.1 GCA_017883405.1 Occallatibacter sp.
GCCAGTTTGTGTCTTCAAAACCGTCGAGAATCGGATGCTGCTTTTCGATTCTTGCGTAGTAGAGATTTCCGTTGGTGCCGATGACGGCGCCGGCCTGGTGAATGCCCAGCACTTCAGCCAAGCCAAAGTCGTTACGGCGCACGTTGTTCTCGTCGTACATGCTGGTTTCAAAGCTGGCGAGGAGCGAACCGCCGGCCTTGACGTAGTCGCTTAGTTGGCGGCATTGCTCATCGCTGAGCAGCGCGGTATTCGGCAGGATGAGCGCGCGGTATTTGAACAACCGTTCCGGTTCGAGCCGATCTTCATGGACAAGGTCGAAAGCAAAGCGTCCTTCGAGCAACGCGTAGTAGATGCCGTTGAGATCGTCGCGCACCTGGCCGCCCGACGGGGAACGATAAAACAGCTGAGTGCGCTGTCCCATCACTACGCCGATGTTGGCCAGCGAGCTTTTGGTGGTCAAATGGCGATCGTGGGGCACTGTCCACGGGAAATAGGTACGCGCAACTTTAGGAATGCGGCGGTCTTCTCCCAGACCTTTTTCTGCTCCAACGAAGTGATTGTCGAGCACCATGCCGCTGGCCAGCGTTTCGTTAAACCACATGGTCAGCTCAGCAGGAGATTTCGCTGCGTTGCGCCAGCGCAAACTTCCAGTTGCATAGGCGCCTGTGCAGTTGACTGCGATTTTTCCATCCTGCACGGCATTGCAAACGCGGCCTTGCAGACTGCACTCCCAAATGGGCGAAGCTTCCGTGCGGCCCTGGTTATCGGCATGGAACCATGTGCAGACCTTGCCGAGCTGGGCAAGGTTGGGAGCGGCATGTGCGCCCGCGCCGAGGTTTGCGAAATAAAAATTTGTCGGCTTCTTTTCCTTGGCGATGCCGTCGTAGAGATTCCAAAGGTAGAGGACACGCTCGTTGAACTTCTCCCAATATGCCGGCGTGGCCGAGGGTGGCAACTTGCTGCACTCCTGGCAGTGGCACTCAGGCAGGCTGCCGAGCGGCGGCCAGCCGTTGGTATAGATGGCATCGATATCGTAGCGGGAGTTAACTTCGCGCATGACCGCGGGAATGTAGTCGGTCATATAGGTGGAGAACATGCAGGTGCGAAACAGGCGGGGCTCTTCAACACTCCGCAACGCATTGCCCTTCGCATCGCGCATGGCCCATTCAGGATGCGCATTGAGCGCCTCGTCCCAATTGAGGTCGGGGCTCATGCGGGCAACCACGCGCATGCTGCGCTTTTTCGCGGCGTCGCAACACTCGCCGAAGAGATCGCGGTTACCGAGAAATTTGCCGCGGCGGAAGTACGGCACCTTGGTCGGATAGTAGGCGATGATGCCGGTGACGCTGATGAAGACGACGTCGACTTGGAGGCTTTGCCAGTAGTTGGCCCACTCTTCCACGTTCAGCTCAACGGGGTCGTGCTCGGTCATGTTGAGTTGGCCCACGCGGCGAACCGATTGCTGCCACGGTTTTGCATTGCGCGCTGCAGAGGTGGCAGTGGAAGAATCAGTCGATGCAGCAACGGGTTCGGCCACTAGGGGCTTTGAAAGGTCCGCGATGGAAGCTGCAGGCAAAGCAGCAAGGCCGGTCTTGAGAAATGAGCGTCGATTGAACATGGTCATACCATCCCTCAAGAAGTATAAGGGCGGCGCTTGACCCGTGATGTGCACGGCCGGAATCTGCGCTGTGGATGTCGGAGCTTTCAGCGCTTGCGCAAGCGCAGGCTTTGCCAGCTACCATCCACGGTCCATCCGCCGTCGACGACGAGTGCATGACCGTTGACGAACCCGCTTTTTTCAGGATCGGAGAGGAACAAAATGGCATTGGCGATGTCCGCAGGCGCGGCGAAGCGGCCCATGGGATTTACGCCTTCGATGTCGGCATCGTTGTAACCCCCACCAGCTTGATCGGCCACGTCCATTTCAGTTTTCACCCAACCGGGGCAAACTGCATTGACGCGAACACCGCGGCCGCCCCACTCTGCTGCGAGCGTGCGCGTGAGTCCGATGAGGCCGTGCTTCGATGCGTTGTAGGCGGAGCGGTCGCCAACGCCGACTAATCCGGCAATAGAAGCGACGTTCACTATGCTGCCGCTATGCTGCTCAAGCATCATTGTGCCGAAGGCTTTTGCAAGCAGAAACGGAGCGAGCAAGTTGACCTGCAGCACGCGGAGGAAGGCTTTGGCATCGACCGTCTCCGCTGGGGCAATAAAGCTGATGCCGGCGTTGTTGACGAGCACATCGGCCCTGCCCCAGCGATTGCTGACCACAGCCATGGCGTGGGCGACAAATGATTCGTCGGATACGTCGCCGGTGAGTTCAATCGCATCTGCTCCCGCGGCATGAATCTGGGCCAGTGTTCCCTGGCACGGTTGCAGGTCGAGCAGCGCGAGCGCATACCCAGCGGACGCGAGGACTTCGGCGGTTTGCCGGCCGATTCCCTGGGCGGCTCCAGTGATAATGGCTACTTTCATAACCATTTAAAGGTAAATCACGCGGCGGGGGCGATGCTCCGGGGCGAGCCGAAGTAGCTTTTGTCTACGATCGCCGGCGGATTTGGTATACAATCATATTCGCAACTTCGAATATTCAACTTCTTACATTTGGAAGTGAGCTATGCCCGATTCTTTGCGCCGGTTTAAGGCTGATATTTTCCAGGCGTTGGGTCATCCGACGCGAATCGCCATTATTGAGCTGCTGCAGAACGGGGAGCTCTCCGCCGGAGAGCTGATGGCAAAGCTGGGGATGGAGCAGGCCAATGTCTCCCAGCACCTGGCGGTCTTGCGCGGAAAGCTGATCCTGGTCAATCGCAAGGCGGGAAACCAGGTCTTCTATTCCGTTCGCGATCCCATCATTGTCGAGGTGCTGGCGCTCATGCGTAAGTACTTCCAAAAACAGTTGAAAGAAGCACAGGGCCTGCTGAGCGAGATGGACAAGACTCCCGTGACGACTGGCCAGTAATTTCACGCGGCACCGAATTTACAGGGATTCGGATTCGCGCCTCAATAAATATCTAGAAATTGCTCTGCTGGACGGCCTCGGTAAGGAAAGCAAATTGGATTTGTTTCGTTCGATTCCGGTGATGACATCTGCGCTAAGCGCGAGTGCGCTGCCCTGCATGCTTACGCTGGTTTGCGCATGGCTTGCGCTAGGGATGATGGGATGGCTGCGGCCGCGCAGTATTCGCTTTGTGGCACGCGTTCTTTTCCCGGTCGGCGCTTTGGTGTGCGTGGCTGTCGCTGTAGTCGCAGGAGTCTTTCTGGCTACTGGACAGGTACCGGAAACGATTGTGCTGCCGCTCGGTTTGCCGGACCTTCCCTTTCATACGCGTCTTGATCCGTTGTCTGCGTTCTTTCTACTTGTGCTGGGATTGGCAGGGACGGGGATCTCAACGTTCGCGGCCGGGTACTTTCGCTCGGGTGAAGGCCCGGCGCCGGCGCTGCTCGGGCTGCACTACCATGTATTTCTCGCGGCGATGGCCATGGTGATTCTGGCCGACGACGCGTACCTGTTTATGGTGGCGTGGGAGACGATGGCGCTGAGCTCGTACTTCCTGGTTACATCGCACCATCGAATTCCGGAAATTCGTAGCGCCGGATTTTTGTACCTGGTGATGGCGCATGTGGGCGCAATCTGCATCCTGCTAAGTTTTGGCGTGCTGCAAGGCGGCAACTGGCATTTTACTTTTGATGCGATGCGCGGCGCTTCGCTCACTCCGTCTCTGGCCACTATTGCTTTCCTACTTGCGCTGCTCGGTTTCGGCGCTAAGGCCGGACTGGTGCCCATGCATGTGTGGCTGCCTGAGGCCCATCCGGCAGCGCCGTCACCGGTATCGGCAATGATGAGCGGCCTTATGTTGAAGACCGCGATCTACGGAATTCTGCGGGTCAGCTTTGACCTGCTCCACCTGAAGCTCTGGTGGTGGGGTTTGCTGATGCTGGTGATGGGATTATTCTCCGCGATGTACGGCGCAATTTTTGCGGCTGTGCAAAGCGATATGAAGCGTCTGCTTGCATACTCATCGATTGAGAATATTGGCCTGATCTTTACCGGCATCGGATTGTCAATCGTATTTGAGACGCACAATCTGCACTTGTACGCTGCGCTTGCGCTGACTGCTGCGCTCGTCCACGCGCTGAATCATGCTTTTTTTAAGAGCTTGCTCTTTCTGGTAACGGGTTCGGTTCTGCATGCCACCAAAACGCGCAACCTGGGCAAACTCGGCGGTCTCATCCGCCGCATGCCGTGGGTAGCGGCGCTGGCGCTGATTGGTACGTTGTCCATTGCGGGTCTGCCGCCATTCAACGGCTTCGTATCGGAATGGCTGCTGCTGCAATCGTTCCTTTTCACACCTCAAATTGCGAGCTCGTTTCTGAATATGCTGATTCCGCTGGGAGCGGCGGCGCTTGCATTGACTGCGGCGCTTGCGGCTTATGTGATGGTCAAGTTTTATGGCGTGATTTTTCTGGGTCAGCCGCGCGAAGCAGATCTGGTGAATGCGCATGATGCAAACTGGCTTGAGCGTCTGGGACTGGGATGGCTGGCGCTGGGATGCATTCTTATCGGAGTTCTGCCGCAGTTTGCCATTGGAGCAGCCGGTGCAGTCACGCATCATTTGCTCAATCAAACGGTGAGGCCGGGCTCAACAATGTGGTGGATTGCGCCGATTGCGCCGGAACAAGCGAGTTATAGCGGCCTTATTTTGCTGGCTGGAATTGTTGCAGTCGTCGGAGTCACGTTCGTACTGGTTCGCATTCTGGCGCACGGGCGCATTCGCCGCACAGCACCATGGGATTGCGGATATCCGTGGCAGACGCCGAGGATGCAGGACACTGCAGAAGGTTTTGGTCAGCCGATCCGGCACATGTTCGATGTGTTTTTTCGCATTGAACGCCATTTGCCCGCCCCAGACGATGCCGCTCCCCGGTACCGAGTGGCAATCGAGGATAGGATTTGGCGCGGTGTGTATCGGCCAATCGCCCGCAGCGTGCAGTGGCTGGCGGATGTTATCAGCGTGCTGCAAGGCGGGCGGCTTGCAATCTACCTGCTCTACAGTTTTCTAACGCTGCTTGGTCTTTTGGTATTCGTGCTATGAGAGCGATCAGTTTTCTTCGACAATTCGTTGAGATCGCCGTGGCGATTGCGATTGCGCCGCTGTTTACGGGATGGATTGCGCAATGCCGCGCGTGGCTGCAGAATCGGACCGCGCCGCCATTGTGGCAGCCATATCGCATGTTGCGTAAGCTTTTTGGCAAAGATGTGGCAATGGCGCATGATGCCTCGCCGCTGTTTCGCGCAACTCCTTATGTGCTTTTCGGAACGATGGTGCTGGCTGGGGCAATCATTCCCTCGCTGGTAACAGACCTGCCCTTCGCTCGCATTGCAGATTCAATTGCCCTGATCGGATTGTTTGCTACTGCGCGCGTTTTTCTTTCACTGGCAGCAATGGACGTGGGCACCGCGTTTGGAACGATGGGCGCACGGCGCGAGATGATGATTGGATTCCTTGCCGAGCCTGCGCTGCTGATGGTGCTGTTCAATGCGTTTCTGCTGTTTGGCAGCACGGCTCTGCCCAGCCTGGTCGAGGGCTCGAAGTCGCCAAGTTCGGTGGTCGATCCGAGCGTAATTTTTGCCGCGATCGCATTTTTGATGGTGCTGCTTGCTGAGAATGGGCGCATCCCTATCGACAATCCTGCAACACATCTTGAATTGACCATGATTCACGAAGCAATGATCCTCGAATATTCAGGGCGCCATCTGGCGCTGGTGGAATGGGCGGCGAGCCTCAAGCTGTTCAACTACGCCTGCATGGGATTTGCGCTGTTTATCCCGTGGGGAATTGCAACGCACGGATCGGGTGAAACTGGTGCGCTGCTCATCGCTGTTCTCGCACTGCTAGCGAAGCTGGCGGTAGCGGGAGCGGTGCTGGCGCTCATTGAAACTCTGTCGGCTAAATTGCGCATCTTCCGAGCACCCGAATATCTGGGGATGGCGTTTCTGCTTGCAGTGCTCGGGCTGCTGGTTCATCTGCTTCAGGGAGCTTAGAGAAATGCATTCATCGCCCATGATCGCGCAACTGCTGAAGGTGCTGGCTGCCGGCTTACTTCTGATCTCGTTTGCGATGTTGTCTGCGCGGCGCACGCAGCGCCTGATCATCTTGTTTGCATGGCAGGGCGCGATTCTATTTCTTTCAACTTTCCTGGTAGCTTACAGCTCGGGTTTGAGAGAGCCGTATTACTCCGCTGCACTCACACTAATTCTGA
>JADGNO010000058.1 GCA_017883405.1 Occallatibacter sp.
GCGTGCTCAATACCATTAACGATGAAGCAGGTGAGAACAATCTCGACCTGAGTCTCGGCTACGTTGGCTTGCAGGGCGCGTCTTATCCCATCAACACTGTGTTTCTTTGGACGAGCGGGCCGCAACAGGCAATCATCAACGTCGGTTTGAAGCCCGGCAGCGGATTAAAATTACGCGACCTCGAAGAACGCCTTCGTTCGCGTTTCGCAAGCCAATTTCCAGATGCGCGCTTCTCCTTCGATCCAGGCGATCTCGTGAGTCAAATTCTCAGCTTTGGCTCTCCGTCTCCTGCTGAGGTTGCCGTCACTGGACCTCAATACGCAGACGTGCAAGCCTACGCTGAGAAGGTTCGGCAAAAGCTGCTCGCGTTAAAGTCCCTTCGCGACGTGGAATATGAGGAACCGCTCCACTATCCGACCATTAACGTTCAGATCAATCGCGTACTGGCAGGGCAGCTTGGCGCAACAGCGTCAGATGTTGGAGCGGCCGTGGGTTCTGCAACTGCTTCGAGCCGTTTTGAGGCGCCAAACTTCTGGCGCGATCCAAATTCCGGCGTGAGCTACCAGGTTGAAGTCGCAGTGCCACAATCGCAGATGACTTCAATCAGTGATGTGGCGAATATTCCCGTGTCAAGCACAAGCGGCTCTTCGCTACTGCTGAGCGAGGTTGCAACGCTACGCTCCACTACAGTGCCGGGAGAGCTTGATAGACAAAACGGTCAATGGATGTTGATGATCAGTGGTAATCCTGCGGGCAATGATCTTGCCGCTGTTGCGAACGACGTCGACGGCGCAATTCGCGACGCCGGCGCGCCGCCTCGCGGAGTGACAACTTTTGTGCGCGGCCAGATCAACGCACAGCGCGAGATATTCGGCGAACTCGCGATCGGACTGGGCGCGGCAGTGCTCGTCATTCTGTTGCTTCTCGCAGCTAATTTCCAGTCTGTACGGCTGGCTTTTGTCGTCATATCCACCGCGCCTGCAGTACTCGCAGGTGTGGCGATTATGCTCGTGGTCACTGGAACGTCCCTGAACCTTGAGAGCTTTATGGGAGCTATCATGGCCATCGGCGTGGCTGTGGCGAACGCAATTTTGCTGGTAACGTTTGCTGAGAAGAGTCGTCGCGCCGGCGCCGAACCGCTTGCTGCAGCACAAGAGTCCGCAACCGAGCGATTGCGTCCCATTCTGATGACGAGTACCGCGATGATCGCAGGCATGATTCCGATGGCCTTGGCCATCGGCCGTGGCGCTGAAGAAACTGCGCCGCTGGGCCGCGCCGTCATTGGCGGACTGGCTGCTGCCACTCTCGCTACTCTGTTCCTGCTTCCGACAATCTTCGCGATCGCGCAGCGAAAAGCTTCTTGTGCGTCTGGTTCGCTCGATCCTGAAGATCCTGAAAGCCTCTTCTTCACTCCTCAATCGGAGCCTACACGATGAAAGCAAAACTCCTCACAATTGCGCTTTTGGCCGGCGCGTTGAGCGGCTGCAACAATCAGAGCGATTCCGCCCCGCATCCGGCACAAGTTGCCGCGCCAATTTCTGTTGAGACGGTTAACGTGACCGAGCGCAAGCTCGATATCAACGTGAGCCTGCCGGCGCAATTGCTGCCCTATCAATCTGTCGATATCTATCCGCGCGTGACGGGGTTTCTTGATTCAATTCGTGTCGACGTTGGCTCGCGCGTACATAAGGGAGAGGAACTGATGCGCATCTCTGCGCCAGAGCTTGCTGCACAGCGCTCGCAAAGTGACGCATCAGTGCACGCTGCCGAATCGCAGCTCGCCTCGGTACAGGCAAAAATGGCTTCCGATGAAGGAACATATGTGCACCTGGCGGCAGCGGCGAAAACCCCCGGCGTCGTCGCGCAGAACGATGTGCAGGTTGCGGAGCAGACGGTTGCAGCAGACAAAGGCGCAGTTTCGGCAGCGGAGCACAACGTGAGTGCCGCGCGTGAGGCCTTGCGCAGCGTGGCGCAGATGGAATCGTATCTCACCATCACCGCGCCATTCAGTGGAGTTGTCACACTTCGCAATCTGCATCCTGGCGCACTGACCGGTCCTGCTACAGGTCAGGCAGGGGCGCAGCCCATTGTGCGTATCGTTGATTCAAACAGGCTGCGGCTGGTGGTGCCGATTCCGGAAGCGGAAGTTGGCGAGATGAAACAAGGGCAGTCTGTCGGATTCACAGTCCCAGCATATCCGGGCGAAACATTTCACGCGCCCATCGCTCGCATTGCGCACGACGTTGACCTGAGTACACGTACCATGCACGTCGAACTCGATGTTCAGAATCCGAAAGACAAGCTTGCGCCAGGAAGCTTTGTTACCGTGTCATGGCCGGTTCGGCGCGCGGAGCCGAGCATGTTCGTGCCTTCGACTGCCGTAACCGCAGATCAACAACATACTTTCGTGATCCGAGTGCGCGACGGCAAGGCCGAGTGGGTGAACGTGCAGACTGGCCAAACCGTGAACGGTGACATGGAAGTGTTTGGAGATCTGCATTCTGGCGACCTGGTGGTGCGCATTGCGTCCGATGCCATTCGCAGCGGGCAGAGCGTCAGCATTCGATCGACAAAGCAGTCCTGAGCAGAGGAAAGGCGACCCGTGATCAAGCGAGCCAATGCGAAGCATCAGGATCTGTATATCGGACTCGTCCGTGTGCATGTGCTTCATCACGCGGCGAAAGAGCTGATCTTTGGCTTCGGCATGATTGAGGAACTAGGCCGGCATGGATATCGGCTTGGACCAGGGACAATGTATCCGCTGTTGCACAGCATGGAGCGTCGCGGATGGCTCAAAGCGAGCGTTGTGGTTATTTCAGGCAAGCGCCGAAAGTGCTACAGCGCAACGCGCGACGGCAAGGCTGCGTTGAAAGAAGCGGTTGAGCGGGCAAGGGAATTGATGAACGAAATAGATGAACGCTAAATATAAAATCCGAACGCCGGACCAATTTCGCTGCCGGCGTTCGGATTTTTTTCTGAAGCAGATTATTTAAACAAGCGCGGAGCAAAGTCGGCCAGGGTGCGCCGCCAGGTCAGCCACTCGTGCGCGGTGCCCGGAGACTCGAAGTACACGTTCTTGATGCCTTCCTTGGCGAGCGCCTCGCTGAAATTCTTTGCGCCCGGTCCTTCAACGGAGCCGATGCCAAGGAAAAGCAGCTTGACCTTGCTGTTGAATGCCGCGGGATCGGCAAAAGCGCCGCCGCAGCTGGTCTTCGGGTCGAACGTTCCGCGGCCGCCGCAGCTTCCGCTAAATCCGCCGATGTAAGCGAACTTGTCAAGGTTGAGCAGTGCGGTCGAGAACGTTTGAGCGCCGCCCATCGACAGGCCCGCCATGGCCCGGTTTTCGCGGCCCGGCATGGCTCTGTAGGTTTTCTCCACGAACGGAATCAGATCCGTGAACATCATCTCGGTGAACGTTGTGCTGGCCATCGGCCGCGGTGCTGGACGAGGTGCCCCCGCTGCGCCGGGCGCTGCCGGTGGTCCGCCAGGACCAGCTCCCGGTACTCCCGGTGCTCCGGTCTGGGCTGATGTGGGCTGAGGCACTGCCTGCGTAATGACGCCGCGAGCGTTATAAATCGAAATGTCTTCGCCTGGCTTGCCCGCATTCAGATTGTCCATGACGATGATCATCGGCTTGGCTTTCTTGTCAGCGATCAGGTTGTCCATGATCTGATCGACATGGCCCTGGAAGGTCCAGCCCTGCTCGTTTTCTCCCCAGCCGTGCAGAAGGTAGAGAACCGGATACTTCGCCTTTGAATTGTCGTAATCGGGAGGAGTGTAGATGTAAGCGCGGCGCCACTTCTGCGTCACAGTTGAGAAGTAGAACTGCTCACGCACAACGCCATGCGGCACGTCTTTGTGGCTGTAGAAATCGGCGTCATCTGCTGGGACTTCAATCGCGCTGCTGTCAGTTCCGCCTCCGAAGTATGTGCGTGTCGCCGGATCGGCGAAGGTGGCGCCGTCGATATTGAGCAGATAGTAGTGGAAGCCTTCGACGAGCGGCGTGGTGGTGACGTACCACAGTCCGTCAGCTTCTTTTTTCAGGTCGAACCCGGTGCCCACGCGAACGCGCACGCTTTGAGCGTTCGGTGCTGCTACGCGGAACATGGCACGATGATCGGGAAATACACAAGGGTACGGAGCTCCCGGAATATTCAGCGCTGATGGCTTGCAATCCGCCGGGGGCTGCGCCCACGCGATTCCCGAAGCCAGAAGCACGAAAATGATCGCTGCTTTTTTCATTAGTCTCCTTCTTTGCGCAACTTTGGTATGAGCGAACGCTGAAGTTCCTGCAATCGCCAGGTTTGTAAATGCGGCCATTTGACAAGATTTCTCCGCGCAATGTCAACGGGCAGACGGAGGCAGCAGGCACAAATCTCCCCTGGGGCTCCAGTGAATATACGAATGGCGGGCATGTGGAGTTTCACCGCAAGGCGCAGCGGTAGAGAAAATAGCAGGGAAAAGTAATGTTATGCAGAGCAGGAGCCTTAAACGGCATCGGCTCTCCCGTCGCGAAGACAGAAGAGCCGATGCAGTCTTACCCGTTTCGGCCCAAGGGCCGATTGCAGTGCTATTTGTGACCCAGAGGCTTGCGAACTTCCGGCTTCACAGTTGATTCTTCAACCGGAGTTGTTCCTTGCACGTCGCCGGCAAATGTAGCGCCGGCAGGCACAAGGTAGTTCTCTGCAGTCTGTCCATCGGTAGTTCCGGTAGCTGTACTGATGCGCGAGCCATCAATGCCTTTTTCCGTAACCAGGTAATCCTTTGCGTTGACTGCGCGCTGCGCGGCAAACATCGTAACCTTCGCCCGCTTGTGCTTTGCGGCCACTTTCTGTTGCTTCGCGGTGATGTCGTTTTCCTTGGCGTTCGATTCGCCAACGATCACGGCCTTGGCGTCAGCTTGCCGCTGCAGATCGAGAGCAACTTCGTCCAGGCAAGCCTTGGCTTCGTTGCTTACGCGGGTTGGCCGCTTCTTATCGTCCCCAAAGCTGATGGAGCACAGCGTCGAGGTGTGCGGTGGCGGCGGTGGCGGCGGAGGAGCAACGATGGTCAGATTGGTGCTGGCCGTTGCAGTGTGGCTCTTGTCGTCAGCGACGTTGCAGGTAATTCCTACAGTGCCGGTGGGCGCGCCTGCCGATGCGTAAGTGGCGGTGGTGCCGCTGCCGGAAATCGTTCCGCCAGTGGCCGAGTAGCTATAGGTCAGCGGGCGATTCTGCGGGCTCATGCCGGTCGAAGTAACGGTCGCCGAGTCGCCTGGTTTGATCGTCGTCGGGTCAACCGCGCAACTGATCGTTGGCGGTTCAAACGGCTTTACCGTAAAGCTGGCGGTGGCATCGGCAGACTGGCCGGGCTTCAAACCTTCCTTGCCCTTCTTGCCCTCCTTCACTTCTGCCTTCACGCTGTAGTTTCCTGGATCAAGCGATGCAGTTTGAACGGTGGTCGAAGTGGCATTGCCTGAGGCGCCGGTGCCCGACCAGTTATAGAGGACATTCGTGTTCTTCTTAGGATCCACCGACCCGGCGGTAGCAGTTACAGTAACTGGTTCCCCCGGAAATACGGCTGGTGGGGTTGCATTTGCCGACAGAGTTATGGGTGGAGCCTTTTTGCAACCCATCGGTAACAGGGCAAGGCTAGCCGCTAATGCAAGCAGGCAAGCTGAACTTAAATCACGCCGATTCATGTCTTTCTCCTTTGGAACCATGCTGGAAAATACAGCGACTTCTTTTAGCTAAATTGTCCCGATGGCACAGAATAATACCATTGGCCGGCAAGTGAAAAGAAAAACGGTAACTTAGCTGAGGATATGTTTGCTTTTTGATTCGGCTTCCGAGCCACACCTGAGTTTATTAGTGGATAACTTCTACTGCTGGTCAATTTTGACCGCTTCCAATATCAAGTACAGGCTTTGAACTGGCTGAGTACGCAAATCGATCTGCCCGCAATCCTTGCTTTCAGGCCAGTAGGTGATGGTACTGCGCAATGCGTTCATATCACAGCTAGTTGTGATAAGGCCGCGAGATGGCAAACTAACCCCGATCTGCGGGCTCTTTCGGAGCTTATGTGAGTGCTAAATATTCGTGGGCCAGACGCACCACCATTGAGCCTTCGCCAACTGCCGAAGCCACCCGGTTCATTGCGCCGGCCCGCAGATCGCCCGCCGCAAAAACGCCTGGAACGCTGGTTTCAAGCAGCAACGGCTCGCGTTGCTCTTTCCAGGTGCGCGCAAAATCATCGGCAGCCATCAAGTCGCGGCCAGTCAGCACAAATCCTTTTGCGTCGCGCAACACTTCCGCCGGCAGCCAGTCGCTGCGCGGGCTGGTGCCAATAAAAATAAAAAGCGCGTCTGCATCCTCAAGCGTGGTTTCGCCGTCTGCCAGGCAGGTGAGCGCAACGCGTTCCACGTGACCGTCGCCCTCCACCCGCGCCACCTCGCTGCCGATACGCACTCTGATGTTCGCAGTCTTCTCAATTTGCTCAATCAAATATTGCGACATGGTTTCGCGCAGGCCGTCGCGGCGAACGATGATCTCAACCTCTCTGGCGTACCGCGCCAGGTGCATGGCGGCCTGCCCGGCGGAGTTTCCTCCACCGACCACCAGCACGCGCCGCTCTCGAAAGGCCGCTGCTTCAGTTGTTGCGGCGCCGTAATAAACACCCGCGCCTGTAAGCTCGGCAATGCCCGGCGCCGGATGCTGGCGATAGAGCATTCCGGTGCTGGCCAGCACGGTTCGCGTTACGAGCTCTCGCCCATCGCTCAGCGTCAGCCGCTTGTATCCGCCGTCGATCGTCAAGCCGGTAGTCTCAAGCGGAGCCAGGAACTCGGCGCCCAGGCGCTGTGCCTGCGCAATCGCGCGCCGCGTCAGTTCGCTGCCGCTTACGCCGGCAGGGAACCCAAGATAGTTTTCAATCCGCGAGCTTGAGCCTGCCTGTCCGCCCGGCGCGTGGCGGTCAAGCAGCACCGTGCGCAGCCCTTCAGATGCACCATAGACCGCCGCGGCAAGCCCCGCTGGGCCCGCGCCAACAATCGCCAGGTCGTATAGATCGAAGGCTGCGGTCAACGGCCTGCCCAGACGCTCTGCCACCATGCGTGGATCAGGATTGCGCAATACCGGCGTTCCATCATCGAAGAACAGTGCCGGAAGCTCGCTGCTGTCCACTCCGGCCGCATCAAGCAAAGCCTGCGCGTCTTCATCGCGGGTCACATCGAGCCAGCGATAGGGAATCAGATTGCTGGCCAGAAAATCCTTGATCGCGTGCGACTGAGGCGACCACTGATGTCCCACCAGCCGCAGACCCTTTGCTTCTGGCAGACTCTCCGCCTGCCACCCATCCAGTAAATCGTCCACGGCTGGAAACAGCCGCTCTTCAGGCGGATCCCATGGCTTGGAAAGATAGTGGTCGAGATGTGCCTCGTTGATGGCCTTTACGGCGGCATCAATATCGGAATAAGCGGTCAGCAGCACCCTGCGCGCCAGCGGATAAATGGCACGCGACTTCGCCAGCACCTCGCTGCCCATCATGCCCGGCATGCGCTGGTCGCTGATGATCATCGCCAGCGAGTCGCCGCGGCTCTTCAACTCGCGCATAGCCTCTAAAGCATCGCCACCCGACGACGCGCCCATGACCGTGTAGTTTTCGCGGTAGTGCGAACGCAAATCGCGGCGCACGGCAGCAAGTACCTGCGGGTCGTCGTCCACAATCATCAACACAGGCTTATTCATTGCGCGCCCCTGCTGAATCCTCGGCGATTGGAAGTCCTACACGAAACTCCGTCCGTCCCGGCACCGACTCCAGCTCAATGGTGCCATCATTGTGGACAACAAGGCGCCGCACAATGTCCAGGCCAAGACCGGTGCCCTGGCCCATCGGCTTGGTGGTAAAGAACGGGTCGAAGATATGCTCGCGTACCGACGGCGGAATTCCAGGACCATCGTCCACAATGCGCACTACTACGCGCCCGCCCTCTCGCTTTGCTGTGACCTGAACGCACCCATTGTCGGCGATAGCATCGAGCGCATTATCGATCAGGTTGCCCCATATCTGGTTGAGCTCGCCTGCGAACCCACGCACGCGTGGCAATCCAGGTTCAACTTCAATTGAAACCGCAGCCGACTTCTGTCCAGCCTTCGATCTGAGTACTGCAACGGTGTGGCCCAATCCCGGCCCAACGTCCAACGGTTCAGCCACCATTGCCTGGTCCATATGGGTAAAGCCCTTAATTGCCGACACCAACCCCGAAATGTGCATCGCCGATTCCTGAATCTCTGCAGCGAGGCTGCGAACCGCACATCCTGAGGCGGCCCAGCGCAACACCGCCTCCAGCGCATTGCCCTCGACAACGCCGGCAAGCTCATCGAGTGCGGCAATGCTCACCTGGGTATCGGCAAGAGCGTCCGCCATGTTTTCGTCAAGCCCGTGATCGGCAAGCCAGTCCGCAATCTGTTCCTCGCGCTCGGCCTGCTGTACCGGCGAGCGCACGCCCGCGGGCGCCTTTGCAATGCAGGCAGTTCGAGTTGACTCGACCGCGGCCAGTTGCGCGTCGCTCAGCCGGGCAACTCCCAGTGCATGAGTAGCGGCTTCCGCCTCCGCAAGACGGTCTTCAAGCAACGTTGCGTTACGTTCAATGGCCGACGCCGGATTATTGAGCTCGTGGGCCAGGCCGGCTGAGAGTTTACCGAGGGAGATCATCTTCTCATTCTGAAGGTCGCTCGATGTAAACAGCCGCGCGCGATCGATCATCATGTGCACCAGGATGTTCGTGATCTGAAAGCACGCCCTTGTCAGCGCCTGTAGTTGCTCGCGGGGCAGCGAAAGTATCTCTGTGGGTTCTACCGCGACAGCATCTCCCGGCGGGCTTTTCAAACGCGAGAAAGGCAAAATTCCCGATACCTCACCGGCGCGCCATTCAATCACCTTTTGTGGCCCGGTCGGTCGGTCCACGGAAAGCGCCACGTGCCCTGTCAACACCACGTAGAGACCCTCAACCTGCTTGCCTTTGTGGGTCAGAATCTCGCCCGCTTCAAGGTGCCGGAGGGTGCCGTGTTCGACCAGCCACGCAAGCTCCTCCCGTGGTGCCGAGCCTAGCGCCTTGTGCTCTGCCAATCTTTCGATCAGATCCATGAAAATTACTCGCAAGCGTATCTGTTGTGGGGAGGGGAAGAGCTTACCTCGCTCCAACGTAACAGATGAACCCAACCTCCGAGTATTCTTTCCTTTGGAAGCAAATTGCTGCCCGCCGCGGCGTTTGCAAATCGTTAAGTCCGTGCCTTTGCCACGTGCTAAATTCAAAGGCACATGCCACAGGAGCAGCCGTAATGGAACACTCGCTTGCCGCCCTACCCACGCACTCCGTCTGGGACCGTTCGCTGCAGTCCCGCTTGCATATTCATCCCGGCGATGAGGTGCAGTTCGAGTGCGTCGACTCGAGCGATAGCCAGGTCCACCCCGGCATGACGGCTGCGGAATTGCTCAACATCGACCGCCTTCGCGTCCACGCGCTCACCGGTCCGGTTTGGATAGAAGGCGCGGAGCCCGGTGACGTACTGCAGATTGATGTGCTCACAACTCGACATTCCGGTTGGGGCTGGTCGAGCATAGTGGATGGTTTCGGTTTCCTGAAGGATCGCTTTCGCGGGCCGTACCTTTTTCACTGGAATCTGGAAGGCGAAAGCACCAGTTCGCTGGCTCCCGCAATCGTTCCGCTGCGGCCTTTTCTTGGCGTTATGGGTGTGGCGCGTGCTGACGATGGAGCTTTTCGCACGCGCGCGCCCGGCCCTTTTGGCGGCAATCTCGACGTGCGCGAGTTGTGCGCCGGATCAACTCTCTATTTGCCGGTCTACAATCGCGGAGCACTCTTCAGTTGCGGCGACGGTCATGCCGCGCAAGGCGACGGCGAGGTCTGCATCAATGGCATCGAGTGCCCGCTCGACGTTACGCTGCGCTTCAATTTGCATAAGAACCAGCCGCTCGCCGGCCCCCTTGTCGAAGCGTGCGATCGCATTGCGCCCGATTGCGTTTCGGATACGTGGGTAATTCTTGAATCAGGAACCGACGTGGCTGTTGCCGCGCGCGCCGCCACCAACCGCATGATTGATCTATTGGTCAGCCGATGGGGCTTCAGTGATGAACACGCCTACATCCTGTGCAGCGTGGCGATGAAACTGCGCCTCAGCCAGGTAGTCAACGATCCTGTGTTCACGGTGAGTGGGTCCATCGCAAAACAAATCCTGCCGGAACGGAGACTCTTCCCGGCACAATGACGACTAAATCCTGGACCGTTCGCGAACTGCGCCGTGCCCTTGCCGATGGAACCCTGCGGCCAACTGAACTCGCCGAGCAGGCGTTGGCGCGCTCAAATCAGAATGCCGGCCGCAATACTTATCTGTGGCAGGACGCAGACTGGACGCGCAGCGAAGCCAAACGCGCGGAGAAGATGCCGCGCGGCAAGGCCGGTCCGTTCGGCGATGGACGTAGCGCCCTATGGGGCCTGCCGATTTCAGTCAAAGACTGCTTCGACCTTGCCGGCGCTCCCACAAGCTGCGGCACCGTCTTCTACCGCGATCTCAAGGGAAATGCCGCCAACGATTCCTGGCTCGTGGAGCGGTTGCGCGCAGAGGGCGCAGTCATCACGGGCAAGACGCATGTGCATCCGCTTACTTACGGCATCACCGGCGAAAATCCCGACTTCGGCGATTGCCTGTTGCCCGGTGATCCGGGAGCTTTAACCGGCGGTTCATCAAGCGGAGCCGTTGCCAGCGTGCTTGAGGGGTCAGCCGTTGCTGCTATCGGCACAGATACAGGCGGCTCCGTGCGTGTGCCCGCATCGCTCGGCGGATTGGCGGGCTACCGATCATCGCTCGGCCGTGGCAACTGGCGCGGTGGCGCGCACCTTGCCGAATCGTTTGATACGCTCGGCTGGCTCTTTCACGATCTCGAAGACGCGCCATTGCTAGCCGCCTTCTACGCGCCTGATGTTCCACCTCCCGCGGTGACATTCAATCGGTTCGCAATCATCGCTGACAGCTTTCTTGTCGACTGCGAGCCTCAGGTTCTGGCAAGTTTTCGTGCGGCGATTCGCGAGTTGGAATCGCTCGGCCTTCAGGCGAGCATGATTGATCCCGAATGGTGGTCCGAGTCGCGCGACATCTTCGCCCGAATTCAAGCGTGGGAGGCAGCGCGACTGCACGCCGGATATTTCGATCGCTTTCAGCCGGCCATCCGCGAGCGGCTTGAAATGGGCGCCCGCATTACGCCTTCAGAGATTGCCGCGCTAC
>JADGNO010000059.1 GCA_017883405.1 Occallatibacter sp.
GGGTACCTGGCGCTTTTCCCGGCCGCTGCTGGCTGGCTGGTACATCGCAGCGCGCGCAGCTTGCCTTTCAAACTCGCTATAGCGGGACCGTCGTCCTTCGTTCTGCTCGAATGGTTGCGCAGCTGGCTGTTTACCGGGTTCCCTTGGCTCACCCTTGGCTACACGCAAGCGCCTGAGAGCGCGCTTTCCGGCTATGCGCCGCTATTGGGTGTGTTCGGCGTCTCCTGGCTTCTTGCGGCATCCGCAGGCTTGGTTGCGCTTGCCTGGTTGTTCCGTCGTGACGCCAAATGGCAGGTGAAAACCGCGGTGTTTGTCATGCTTGCCGTCATTTGGATTGGCGGGTTGCAGCTCAAGCGGGTCAGCTGGTCTCGCCCGTACGGCGAGCCGGTCTCGGTCGCGCTGTTGCAGGGCAATGTGGCACAAGACCAGAAGTGGCGCGAAGAAGTGCGCGCTGCGACGCTCGAGGATTACCGCCACATGGCGCTCGCAAGCGGTGCGCAGCTCATCATCTTTCCGGAAACCGCGCTGCCGCTGTTCTTCGATCAGATCCCGGACGCCTATCTGCGCGAGCTGGTGCTGCATGCGCAGCAGCGTGGCGCGGACATCCTGCTGGGTACCGTGGAACGCACCAGCGCGGAAGGCAGGTTCGATTACTACAACAGCGTAATCAGCCTGGGATCGAGCCGGCCGCAAGTCTACCGAAAATTCCATCTAGTGCCGTTCGGCGAATTCATTCCGCCCGGCTTCGGCTGGGTTCTGAATATTCTCAAGATTCCCTTCGCTGATTTTGCACGCGGCGATCCCAATCAGTCGCCGCTCGAAGCTGCCGGACAGCGCATCGCCGTGAATATTTGCTACGAAGACGTTTTCGGCGATGAGATCGCTCGTCAGCTGCCTGTTGCGACGCTATTGGTCAACGTGAGCAACGACGCGTGGTTTGGTGATTCCTTTGCCGCCGAGCAGCATTTTCAGATGTCGCAAATGCGCGCGCTCGAAACCTCGCGCTGGATGCTGCGCGCGACCAACACCGGTGTCAGCGGTGTGATCGATGATCAGGGGCGGGAGGTGGCCCGGCTGGCGCAATTCAAAACCGAAACGCTTTTCTCCGCAGTGCAAGGGCGTTCAGGGCTTACGCCCCATGTTGCCACCGGCGACTGGCCTGTTCTGGGCATCCTATTGATCAGTCTGCTCTTGTCGGTATCGGCCGCATCCATGTTCCCGGGCGCGAAGAGGTGTCGTATCGGCGAGTAGCCGAAGCGATTGGTCCGATTCGCTTATTCCTGAGCAGGGGTCGCCAGCACAAGAATCTGACGCGTGCATGGCTCCGCATTCTCCGGGCACTAGAAGTTTCCTGTAGTGCCGGGAACAGCGAGTAACGCCTCGGCGTAGAGGCGTCGAGCGGCCACATCGGTATGCGGATGCTTCTGCATTGTCCGAATAAGCTGCGAGGCAAACTCGATCGTTCTTCTGAACGCAGTCTCATCACTCAAGAAACCAAGGCGTCGCGCATCCGTGGGGAGATAGAGCCTTTCAACCATGCAACGCGCCTCGCCTTCAGGTGAATCCTGCAGCTGGCCCGGATGAATGCGGAAATAACTGAGCGGCTGCGCCAGATAGATCGCGTCTCCGCGCGCCAACAATCTCAACCAAAGACACATATCGGCCAGACACAAATAGTCGCGCTCGGCAATCCGGAACAGGGTATCGCCATTCAGGCTGACGTCCGACTTGCGAAACATGACCGTGGTCGGCTCCCCGATATAGTTTGCGCTCCGCTCCAGCACATGGTTTCCCAAAGTCAGGCCTGAGTACCTTATGTTTTGTGAGGCCAGCGGGACGGTTGCCGGGATGTCTTCCATCACTGCGCCGCGTTCGTTGATAACCAGTCGTCTTGAGGTCACGAGTGAAACCGGCGCGTCACAGGTCTCGAAAGCTTGCACCATGCTTGCAACGCAGGATGGGTGCAGAAGGTCATCATCATTGAGGAACTTGATATAGCGTCCGCGCGCCAGCTCAAAGCACCGGGCGAAGTTGCCGTGGAATCCAAGCCGGCTCGGGTTGCGCACGTAGCGAACCCTGGCGCCGCCCACTCTACTGACGATTCCTTGGATCTCTCGCCCCTCGGAATCATCGCAGACCACGATCTCGATGCCCCGAAATGTCTGTGCGACTGCGCTTGCCAATGCGGCGCCAAAAAATGCCGTGTTATAGGCTGGAATCAAAATCGAAACAAGGGGAGTTGAATTCTCTGACATTTGGGAGAGCGGCCATCAAGTTTTTCCGGATTCTCAGGATAACCCTACTCGCACCTTCTTCAATGTTCTTTGCCGTCACCAGATCGCAAAAGAAATTGCAGGATCAGCCTTTCAACTCGGTGTCCGACACCGCCTCTAACCTGTCGCAGCCACCGGTTTGGCCCGCGCCAGATAGGTCGCGCCACGTATTCATTATTTCAGGTGAGTCTGCCAGACGTAAGGCGCTGTGCTTTGGTTCATCGTGTGAAGAGGTTTTGAATTATTGGAGGCAAAGTTTAACAGTTTGCATTTCACGTCAACCACGCCAGGTTAAGAGCGCATTTTTTGCCCGTCCCCCGGGAAACCAGTAAAATCACGCTTTAACTGCAGCTTCTCCTTCGCCCCTTCAAATGCTTACCTTTCAGCAGGTCATCCTGACCCTCCAGAGCTATTGGGACCGGCAGGGCTGCGCCCTCCTGCAGCCCTACGACATGGAAGTCGGCGCGGGGACATCACACACCGCCACTTTCCTGCGCGCTCTGGGACCTGAGCCGTGGCGTGCCGCCTATGTGCAGCCTTCGCGCCGGCCCAAGGATGGCCGCTATGGCGAAAATCCCAATCGCCTGCAGCACTACTACCAATACCAGGTAGTGTTGAAGCCATCCCCCGGCAAC
>JADGNO010000060.1 GCA_017883405.1 Occallatibacter sp.
CCAGTGGCGCCTACGCCAGTAACCATCATCGGCAGCCCTACTCTCCAAGGCCAGCGTGAATATGCAATCAGCCAGAACTTCACCGATCCAACCGGCGTGACCTGCAATACTTTGCCGACTACGGCTCCCACTGGCGTGGCCACTCCGATTGAGCTCTCCACCAATACGGCCGACACGCCGATTGCGTTGGGCAAATGCCCCGTTTATGCCGTGCCAAGCCCCGATCAGAAGCGTCTGTATGTCATGAATCGGGGCGACGACACAGTAAGCGTCATCAATAGCCAGAACAACATCCGGAACAGTTGTACGCCGTTCCTCAATCAGAACGGCCAGCCTGTTACCTGTCATCCCACCCTGCCGCTTTCCACCACAGCGGTTACGGCCACAGGGATTACGCCGCCCAACGGAACCAGCGGCATGCCCGTGCACGCCGGCCCGGTCTATGCCGAGTACAACTCGGCGTTAAACCAGTTGGTAGTGGCCGACTATGACGGCGGGACGATCAGCATTATCGACGTGACCCTGGATCTGTACGGCAACGACGGCCCGACCTTCGGAACCACGTATACAATTCCGGTGGGCAACAATCCGGCAAGCGTGACCGTTCTGGCCGACGGGACTCGCGCCTATTCAGCCAACCAGACCGACGGCACTGTGACCATCGCCAACCTGACCAGCCACACGGTGGAGAAAACGCTGGCCGTGGTTGGTCATCCGCGCACCGTTGCTTCAACACAGAATTCCCTGTTCGGCAAGGTTTATGTCGCCTCGCCTGACAGCCCATATCTCACCATCCTCGCCACATTGACTGACGTGGTTGATACAACAGTGCTGGTCGAGGGCAATATCGTGGACGTGCGAGTGAGCACTCAGAACGGGTCAAGCGGCAACAGCAACATTGTCAGCCGCAGTGCCGGTCACGGCGAGCCCTGCAACCTGCCACCGGCGCTGATGGTTTCAACTTATGGCGCGAACTACACGCTCAAGCAGTGCCAGACGATCCCATAGAACGCATCCTGGAAGTTTGAAAGAATCGAACGTTGAAAAGGGCAGCTCTCCACAGTGGAGCTGCCCTTTTCAACGTTTTGGGACGGTCTACAGCATTTTCGAGTTGAGTGTTAACACAACTTCGGGTGCCCCATCCTTTGTGCGTTCTTTGCGCAAAGGGTGGGAGACCACAGAAGCCCATCTCGACCGTAAAGATTCAGGCCGAAAACGCGCTATTCACCGCAGAAGCGGTTCGTATCTCCTACCACCTTTCCCTGACTGGACCAATCTTTCCGAGGAGGCTTGCATCGAGAGATTTCTTTGCGGTTGCAATTGTGACTCTCGGCACAGACTAAGTTGATGCGGCGCACCAAGCATGGATGTGCAATGGTGTTCCGCACAGTTCCAGGTCATGCTGTCCATAGGCCTTGTCCTGTCTTTTCCTGCGCGGAGTTCATTCCGGAGTGAGAGCTAATGCAATCGAGCAGGGATGGTGTTCCGCTCACGCGGCGGCAGTTTGTGGCTGCAGGAGCGATGGGCGGCGCGGCGCTTGCCGTCGGCTGCGCTGGGACCAAGCAGGGAAACTGGGATTTTCTCAACGATCCTCAGGCCCGGACGCTGGCCGCAATCTGCGATCAGATCATTCCCGCGGATGACTTTCCGAGCGCATCGCAAGCCGGCGTGCTCACCTACATCGATCGTCAACTTGCCCGGCACTACAGGCGCCACAGAAATGCTTACCGGGACGGGCTTGAGCAGGCCGATGCGATGAGCAGAAAACGCTTTGGCCAAGACTTGGCGGCGTTGACCGTTCCGCAGCAGTTAGAGATGGTGAGCTCGATCGAAAAAGAGAACTCTGGATTCTTCAACCTTGTGCGCAGCCACACGCTTGAGGGCTACTATGGCGCGCCGCGGCATGGCGGCAATCGCGATGCTGTCAGTTGGAAGATGCTTGGCATGGCGGAGCCGCCTGTTCGCGGCCGCGCGCAGTACGACCAGAGAAAGAGCCCGGCCTCATGAAGAGAGTGAATGCGGTTGTTGTGGGCGCCGGCGCAGCCGGAGGCATTGTAGCCAAGGAACTGTCGACAGCGGGCCTGAGCGTAGTCCTGCTGGAGCGCGGCAAGTGGTACACGGCGAACGATTGCCGCAAAGACGACCTGCGCAATCAGCGCACTACTTTGCTTGGCAATGCCTTCGGGCCTGAGGATGAAGGCAATCCGCGCGTTGTATTCGATCCCAAGAGCGGGCCGCGAACCTTTCTGCCCAGCGAGGGCGGCTACCAGAACAATGCCGCCTGCGTGGGCGGTGGAACGCTGAGCTATGGAGCCATGGCGTGGCGCTTTATGCCGCAGGATTTCCGCATGCGGTCGATCTACGGAGCGCCGCAGGGGAGTTCGCTCGAAGATTGGCCCATTACGTACGACGACCTTGAACCCTTCTACGACAAGGCCGAATACGAGATCGGCATCTCTGGAGATTACTCGGGCAGTCCGTTTTTTGGCCCGCGCAAGCGCCCGCTGCCGATGCCGCCGCTGGCACCGAATCGCGAGTTTCAAATCCTGGAGCCGGCAGCCAAACGCCTCGGCCTGCATCCATTTCACATTCCCATGGCGCGCAACAGTGTGCCGTACAACGGCCGCGGGCCGTGCATGCGTTGCAGGTGGTGCGTGGGCTTCGCCTGCGAAGCGGATGCCAAGAACGGTTCGCAGAACACAGTGATACCCACGGCGCTGGCCACGGGAAACTGCGAGTTGCGCACCGAGTGCATGGCGAAGGAGATTCTGACCGACGACCGCGGGCGCGCGCGCGGCGTAGCCTACTACGACGCCGACGGTCACTTGCAGCAGCAGGATAGCGACATCGTCATCGTATCTGCCTGCGCGATTGAATCTGCGCGCCTGATGCTGAATTCCAAGAGCCGATTATTTCCCAATGGGTTGGGGAATCAGCATGACCAGGTTGGCCGCCATCTGCAAGGTCACCACTATACGGGAGCCGTCGGATTCTTCGATTTCGATACTTACGACGATGTAGGACCGGGCGCCAGCATCGCCGTTGCCGACTACAACCATGGCACACCGGGGCTTTGCGGCGGAGGCGCGCTTTGCAACGAATTCATCCGCCTGCCGATCCAAATGATCGAGCGGATGCCCGTAAATACGCCGCGCTGGGGGCTCAAGCACAAGCAGGCCATGCGCAATTTCTACAAGCGCAACATTGCCGTGATGGGGCCGACGCAGCCGATTCCCTCCGCCGACGCCAGGGTCACTCTCGATCCGGACGTTCGGGACAAGTGGGGAATGCCGGTGGCGCGCATTTCCGGCAATGTGCATCCGCATACGTTTGAGATCGGCGTGATCCAGGCGCAGCGTTCGGAGGCATGGCTGAAGGAGGCCGGCGCAGTGAGCACCCTGCTCAACGCGGGCAAGCCCACGATTGTATCTAGTGGTCAGCACCAGGCCGGCACTTGCCGCATGGGCAACGATCCGCAAGGCTCGGTGGTGAGCAAGGCCTGCCAGGTTCACGACGTGGACAACGTTTTTGTAATCGATGGGAGCGTGCATGTAACTAACGGAGGCTTCAATCCGGCACTGACCATCATGGCGATTGCTTACATGGCGTCCGAGGAACTGGTTCGCAACTGGAAGGGTACGGGATTCAAATCATGAAGTCCTCCCTCAGGTTTATGGCGATCGGCCTTGGCGTAGCGGCCCTGCTTGTAGTTGGGGGCACCTATGGTGCGTCGTACTACTACACGTCGCAATATGGGCAGGGCTGCGCAAGCTGCCATGAGATGGCGGCGTACGTCGGCGCGGTGCATTCTGCACCGCACCGGACAACGGGCTGCATGGATTGCCACGAGGCAAGCATGGCTACCAAGCTGCGGCACATGCGGATTCACATCTTCGGCACGGTTCCTGAGACTATCCGCTTGCGTGACGTGGATGTTCTGGCGATGACGTCAAGCTGCCAGAAGTGCCACCAGCACGAATATGCAAACTGGCACGCGGGACCGCATAGCGCGACGTACAGCCAGATATTTGCCGATCCGGCGCACAACTCAAAACGCATACTGATGGATGATTGCCTGCGCTGCCACGGCATGTACTTCAACGGATCAATTCGCGAGGTTGTGGAACCGCTGAACATGAAAGGACCATGGCGGGTGATTCGTTCTAGATTCGCCGATCAACCGGCAATGCCCTGCATGACATGCCACCAAATGCACCGCGAAGGTGCGCAGGAGACCAAGCCTGCTTCGCGCATTTCGGTGGCCGGCGCTGCCGTGCCTGATTCGCTGGCCTTCTACGACCGGCGCGAAACGCTTCACTTTACAGCAGCGACGCTCTCTATTCCGCAACTGCAAGATGGAGCGCGCGTGGTGAGGGTCAGCCAGGATCCGCGCCAGGCGCTCTGCTACGAGTGCCATGCGCCTCGCGAGCCGGAGGCCGGTTCCGTTGCGGCAACGAATGCATGGGGGCCGCAGGTGGGCTCGGGAGACGATCGAACGCCGATAGGCGTGCATGAGGGGATAAGCTGCGTGGCTTGCCACGATGGGCATAACGAGAACACGCGTGCGTCTTGCAAGACTTGTCATCCGCAGATGTCCAACTGTGGTATCGACGTGGAGAAGATGGATACAACGTTCGCGAATTCCAACAGCGCCCATAACATCCACTGGGTGAAGTGCACTGACTGCCATCAGCATGGGATTCCGAAGGTGAAGGCGGTTGCGGCGGTGAAGGCGAAGCTGCAGACCACTCCCGGAATGAGCGGCTTTTAAAACTTGGAAAAGGAAATAGAAGAGCACGTTGATTGAAATTCGTGCTGCCTTACGGCATTTTCGAGTTGAGTGTTAACACAACTTCGGGTGCCCCATCCTTTGTGCGTTCTTTGCGCAAAGGGTGGGAGACCACTGACATCCATCGCAACTGTAAACACCCCGGCCGAAAGCGCTCTAGCTTTGCGCGCGATTGTGGCTGGGCCTTATATCCTCTGACAGGGGGAGCTCGGTCCCGATGACGGCTGGAACAAAGATTCGCGTGGATGTTTTGCTTGTGGAGCGGGGGCTTGTTCCGAGTCGTGAACGGGCGCGAGCCTATATCCTCGCGGGGCGCGTGCTCGTCAACGAGCAAAAGATTGATAAGCCGGGGACAACTGTGGCGTGCGATGCGCCGGTGCGGCTGCTGGGAGACGATCCGCCTTACGTGAGCCGCGGCGGCCTCAAGCTGGCGGCGGCACTGGAGCACTGGAAGATCGCGGTCGCGGGCAGGGCGTGCCTTGATGTAGGAACATCGACCGGCGGATTTACCGATTGCCTCTTGCAGCACGGCGCTGCGCATGTGACTGACGTCGATACCGGCTTCGGGCAGATTGCCATGAAGCTGCGCAACGATTCGCGCGTGCACTTGATGGAACGAACCAATGCGCGGCTGCTTTTGCCGGGAACTCTCAAGGCGGAGCCTGGGAGCCCTGAACTCACGATGCTTGTGATGGATGTTTCTTTTATCTCGGCCACGCTGCTGCTGGGGCCGGTGCTGGCGGCTGCGCCCTCGATTGCCGAGGCCGTTGTTCTGGTGAAGCCGCAGTTTGAGGCCGGCCGCGAAAATGTAGGCAAGGGAGGCATCGTTCGCGATCCGGAGGCTCACCAGGTGGCCGTCGATCGGGTTGCCGATTGCGTCCGGTCGCTGGGCTGGGAAGTGGTCGAGACGATTCCTTCTCCCATCACAGGTGCGGAGGGCAATCGGGAATTTCTCCTTTATGCGCGGCGCGTTGGAGCCTGAATCCATTCTCAAGTCCGCCGTCGAGCCTGAATCCGTTACACTTGAGCCCATGGTTCGGGTCGCGATTGTTTGCAAACCGCATAAGGAAGAGCTCAACAGGCTGTTGCCTGAGTTGATCAAGTGGCTGCGACAGAATGGGTACGAGCCACTGCTGGACCTCGAGGGCGGCCAATACACTGACACTGCTCCGGTGCTCGATCGCGGGGAGATGCCTGCGTGGTCGCCGGAGCTGGTGATCGTGCTCGGTGGGGATGGGACGCTGCTGGCTGCGGCGCGCGTATTTGCATCGACGAGTACGCCGATTCTTAGCGTGAATCTGGGCTATTTGGGATTCCTAACTGAGGTGCGGCTGGCTGATCTCTACTCGACGCTGGATAGCTGGTGCAAGGGCTGCCACGATCTGGATGAGCGAGCCATGCTGCATGCCGCTCTGTGGCGCGAGGGCGCCGAGCACTCCAGCTATGAGGCGCTGAACGAGATTGTGGTCTCGAAGGGCGACATTGCACGCATGGGCGATTTTGCCGTGGAACTGGACGGCAAACTGGTGGCCCGGTTCCGCGCGGATGGCGTGATTGTCTCTACTCCCACGGGCTCGACGGCGTACACGCTGGCGGCCAATGGGCCGATTCTGACGCCGGATGTGGATGCCATGGTGGTGACGCCTATCTGCCCGCATTTGTTGACGCTGAGGCCGATCGTGGTGCGGGGAGATGCGCGGCTGGTGGTGAGGGTCGAGGGGATTCCCGACCTGGCGCTGCTGACTGTGGATGGGCAGCAGGCTGTCGAGTTACATCGCGGGGACGAGATACAGTGCTACCGGTCTACCAATACCGTAAAGCTGGTGCGGCTCAGCGAGAGCGGGTTCTTTGAGGCGTTGCGGAGCAAGCTTAGCTGGGGAGAGCGGTAGAAGAACAGTGGCCAGTTGTCAGGGGTTACAGCATTTTCGAGTTGAGTGTTAACACAACTTCGGGTGCCCCATCCTTTGTGC
>JADGNO010000061.1 GCA_017883405.1 Occallatibacter sp.
CATTGCCAACCACCATCTGGCGCTCACGCGTAAAGGTGAGGGGCGTTGTGATGCCCTCGCCCGTGGGCGTTGCAATGGTGTGGCTAAAATATCCCGGACCACCCACCCCCAGCGCGGCTGGTGACGCTGCATTATGGATAAAGAGCGTTGTATTCATCGCGCGGGCCATGCGTGTCGCCGTCTCAACATTCTGGGTGTGAATGATGGCAGTGTGCCGGTAACCGTGCTCAGCTTCCACGGCAGCCGCAATCGCAGCGTCCACGTTATTCACGCGCACTACAGGAACAAATGGCATCATCTGTTCCTCGACAACAAACGGATGAGACTCGGCAGTTTCGCCAAACAGGAGGTTCGTTCCCTCGGGCACGCGCACTCCAGCAGCGGCAGCGAGCACGGCAACGTCCTTGCCGACGAGATCCTTTTTCACATGAGCTCGCGCGCATCCGGCGCCCTGACCATCGAAGGTGAACGCGGCCTTCGTGAGGCGCTCGATGGCCGCGGCATCGAGTTGAAATGCACCGGCATTGCGCATCGCAGCGATGAATTTGTCGGCGACGGACCTCACCACGAAGACTTCTTTCTCGCCGATGCAGAGCAGGTTGTTATCGAAAGCCGCTCCTTCGATGATGCACTTTGCCGCACGATCCAAGTCGGCGGTTTCGTCAACGACTACAGGAGGATTACCCGGGCCGCCTGCAATGACGCGCTTGCCGGACCTGGCTGCGGCCTGCGCAACTGCCGCACCTCCCGTGACGCAGATGAGTGCAATTTTCGGATGATTGAAGAGCTGCCCCGCTGCCTCGATGCTGGCCTCGTTGGCCATCGTCAGCACGTTCGCAATACCGAGCTCGCGGTGAATCTCACGGTTGAAAAGCTGCAGTGCGTATTGAGCTACCCTCGCTCCGGACGGATGCGGCCCAAAAACCGCGGTGTTGCCCGCGGCCAGGATGTTGATGGCGTTTGAAACCATCGTCGGCACTGAGTGAGTGACCGGCAGTATCATGCCGATCACGCCCCACGGAGCACGCTCAATGATGCACAAGCCCGACTGGTCGCTACGGGCATCGCTTCGCATGGCCTCGACTCCGAGTACGAAACGCATATTCCGGAGCTTCAATATTTTGTGATCGAGACGGCCTACTTTGGTCTCTTCCAACTCCATGCGGCCAAGTTCCTCGCAGCGATCGTTGCATATGCCGCGAATGATCTCGATCATGCGGCCGCGTTGCGCGAGGTCCATTTGTGCAACTTGCTTCTGCGCTTCGTAAGCTGCGATGACCGCTTCATCTACGGTCGCAAAGACGCCGTCTTTTCCTGCCGCGTTGTGCTGCAGAGCGCCTTTGACGGCAACCGGCTGCTGCAACTGAACACGGAGCCTCGCAACCACAGCCTTCGCGATTTCTGCGACCATCTGTTCCTGGATCTGCATTTAAGGCTTCTCCAATTCCTTGCCTTCCACTTCGACGGAATCGACGATACCCACGATCACCGCATCTACCGGCGCGTCTTTTGTAGTCGGCGTAAGGCGAGCCGAACTGCCTTGTGTGAACAACACACACTCACCCACGCCCGCTCCCACGCTGTCTACGGCGACTACCGAACTGCCGGAGCCCTGCAGCTTTCCTTCTTTGCTGATGTAAGGCTGTATCAGCAGGAGCTTCATGCCGCGGAACTTCGAAATCTTCTGGGTGGATACCACGTTGCCGATAACTTTCGCAATGAACATGCCGGCTCACCTCTCAGGCCCGGTCGACCGCGTCCGGATCGTGAATTACTTAGGCAACACATTTGCGAGGTTGCTGGTGGGGCGCGCAATCACATGTACACTCTGCACTTCTCCAGCCGCCCGGGCAGCGCTGGCTCCGGCATCGACCGCTGCGCGCACCGAACCCACGTCGCCGGTAACATAGACCGAGCACAGACCGCTGCCGACCTTGTTCCAGCCCATGAATTTCACACTCGCCGCTTTGAGCATCGCGTCCGTCGCTTGCACAAGCGCCACCAGGCCCTTGGTTTCAATCATTCCTACCGCTTCATTCGCCATTTCGAATTCTCCAGTTCCTTTTACTTGAGCATGCTCTCGACGAGCGCATCGTGGGGGCGCGGAATCACGTGTGATGAGACGAGTTCGCCAACGACCTTGGCGGCCGCCGCGCCGGCATCTACCGCCGCACGCACTGACCCCACGTCACCACGCACGATTGCGGTAACAAATCCTCCGCCAATCTGCATGGTCTTCACGAGCTCTACGCTGGCAGCTTTTACCATTGCATCGCAGGCCTCAACGAGGCCTACCAAACCCCTGGTTTCAATCAATCCGATTGCTTCACTCATTTCGGTCTCCTTTGCCGGCTAGACTGCGACAGGCTCGCGGGCAGCCGTCTTTGTGCTCTGTTGAACGAACGAAGGCAGTTCGTCGTGAGGGCGGGAAATGACCTGAACACTGATCACCTCGCCGATTCTGGCGGCCGCTTCTGCGCCTGCATCCGTTGCCGCCTTGACAGCAGCCACGTCTCCTTCAACAAACGCGGTCACCAATCCAGACCCCACTGTCTGCCAACCGGCAAAAGTTACGTTTGCCGACTTGAGCATGGCGTCGATTGCCTCAAACAAGGCGACGAGGCCCTTTGTTTCAATCATTCCAAGCGCTTGCTTCATCGCTTCCTCTTTCTCCTGACATTATTTAAAAAGCTCAATTTCCTTGGTCAGGTGCAGACCGCAGGCATTTGCTTCGTCGGTGTCCATATGGACATTGAGACGAGATGCCGGATCGATGCGCACGTGAACGTTGTTGAATGTAAGACCCGATGCGCCGCCGATGCGCAGCATCATCCGATCGCCCTTAGCCACGTCAAAGTGGGCCGCTTCGGCCGGACTCATATGCACGTGAATTGCAGCACGGATGACGCCCGCTTTCAGTTCGACAACACCTTTGGGCCCTATGATGATTGCGCCCGGACTGCCTGCAATATCTCCTGAAAGCCGAACGGGAATGTCGTTGATGCCGAGCATAATGGCGTCGGTAAATGCCAGTTCAATCTGAGACTGCTTGCGCATCGGTCCGAGAATGCGAAGGTTCGAAATCAGGCGATTGCGCGGTCCGACGATGGTCACGGTTTCTTTGGCAGCGAAGTTCCCTTCCTGAAAGAGGGGACGGTCGAAGGTAAGCTCGGTCCCGGGTCCGAAGAGAACATCCATATCTGCACGGCAAATGTGCATGTGCCGGGAAGAAGCTTGCACCGTCAGAAGTGGCGCTTCGACGCTGCTTCCCTTTTTCAGGTACTCGAGAGCCACCTGACGGACAATCTGCTCGACCATCGATCTTTGGATGGACATCGTAGTAGCGCTACTCATGCTGAACCTGCAGTGTGCTGACAAGAATTGCCGGTTGAGCTGCGCCTGTTGCCGCGGCCTGCATGTGAGAAACAAGCTTGACGGTTTCTTGAGCGACAATCATTTCTTCGTTGGCCGGGATCACCATAACTTTGACTGGGGAGCTGTCGGCCGAGATAGTTCCTTCGCCTGCCAACGATCTGTTTCTCTGCTCGCTGAGTTCAATTCCGAAGGTTGCCAAGTTCGCGAGGACTGCAGATCGGATATCTGGGCTGTTCTCACCTATGCCGCCTGAGAACGTGACCACATCGACACCACCGAGCACGACCATGAACGCTCCCAGATAGTGGCGGATAGCGTAGACGAACACATCGAGCGCAAGCTTCGAACGACGGTCGCCGCGGGCAGCAGCCACGGACAGATCTCTGACATCGCCGCTTGCCCCACTGATACCCGCAAGGCCTGAGCGGCAGGCAAGCAAGCTTGCCATCTGGTCAGGGCCCATCCCGAGTTTCTTCATCATGTGAAGAACGGCGAATACGTCGATGTCGCCGACGCGATTGTTTTGCGGTAGCCCCGATTGAGGCGAAGCTCCAAAACTCGTGTCCTCGGCAACTCCGCTACGAAACGCTGCGACACTTGAACTGCCACCAAGGTGACACGAGATGTGGCGCAGGTTGGAACGCTCCAGCAGCTCCTGTGTCCGCGCACTTGCCGACCGATGGCTGGCACCGTGAAAGCCATAGCGCCGTATGCCATATTCTTCCCGCCACTCATACGGAACAGCGTACGTGGTCGCAGCCTCGCTCATGAGCCGGTAAGGCGCCGTCTCGATGACCGCGACCATTGGCACATCCGGAAGTTCGGCGCGGAAGGCCTTGATGGCTGCGATGTACGGAGGATTGTGCGCGGGAGCGAGAAACGAAAATTCCTCCATGGCCGCAAGGAACTCGTCGTCGATCACCTGGGCATTTCGAGCGCCGGCGTGAACCACCTTGAAGCCGATCGCGCCGATCTGGGACAAGCATGCTAATGGCCTGCCCGGGCCCACGATTGCAGAGATGCACTTGCGAATGGCCGTTGGATAGTCGCCGCACTCCCCACCGGACTGGCCTATTCTTTCGACGCGGCCCTGAGCTAATGAAATTGCCTCATGCGTTGTGTCCAATAGCCGGTATTTGAACGAAGTACTGCCGATATTTGGAATTAGGCAGATCATATGGATGACTGATGTTGATCAACTATGAACTATATGCTATAGTTTTAATCAAAGTCAATCAATAAGTCGCCCGGCTGTGAAAGTTTTCAGCAAATGGCTCAAGAAATAAGCACAACTCGAACGTCAACTGCGGTTGATGGGGCGCTTAGCCGCATCGATGAGTTGGGGATTGTCGGCGCAGGCGGTGGAGGGTTTCCAACCGCCACGAAGCTGAAGGCCCGAGTCTCGACCGTCATCGCAAATGCCGCCGAGTGCGAGCCTCTGCTGCACAAGGACAAAGAACTGCTCGTGCACCAACTCGAACATTTTATCCGTGGACTTGAGACAACGATGTTGATCGTTGGCGCGCGCGAAGGCGTGGTCGGAATCAAGGAGAAGTATCACGACATCATTGAGGTTCTGGCGGCGTACGCTTCCCGCGGCATCAGGGTTGTGCCACTCCCGGATGTGTACCCCGCGGGCGACGAGTTCATCCTGGTGCACCTGGTCACAGGGAGAATCATTCCGCCCGGCGGCCTGCCCAAGGATGTGGACTGTGTCGTAGCAAACGTTGAAAC
>JADGNO010000008.1 GCA_017883405.1 Occallatibacter sp.
AAAAGGCCGGTACAGACCAAAAGACGCTTCATGGTAATCTTTCTCCTCTGGGCAGAGACCTTGTTGTTGGTGGGACGGCTCCAACGCGACGACTGTCGCACTTTGCGCCCTGTTGGAGTAACTGGTTAGGGTAGCTGGGGCGCAATCAGCTGCAATGGCAGGTTAGTTGGATGCCGCTTGACGCCAGGAAGATGTATGGTTGAACCTTCCAATCAGAGCTCGTTGGGGGCCCGGTTTCGCGCTGGCGGCTGGGAAGAGAAGCCGCTGCAGGTGGCGGGCGCAATTAACACCTATACGGCGCGCCTGACTACAACAACTGTTGATTGCCGCGTCAGAAGCCGCATGCATAGAATCAGTTAACAACTCCGAATGGCAGAGAGCCACGTCGGTAACCGGAAATTACGCAAAACTTCGGACAGCATTGAATGCAAATTCCGAGTCTGCTTATTGGACCTAAATTGGACCCATCTGCAGGATCGCTCCGAAACGCGCTGTCCTCTAAGTGAAACTTATCGCATAGGTTGCACGCCACCGATGGAGGCGAGGGGCTGGCATTGATTTGGTCCCGAATCAGCGTGATTCCGTTCCACGGAGCGGAGAGATACGGAACGTTTGTTTCGAATGATTCGGAGAGTTTCACATTCCACGACATCGACGACAAGACCGATGTCACGCTTAAACATTCCGATGTACGGAAGCTCAAGCAAGGCTATGGAGGCTACAACTCCATCAGTGGAAAGCACACCGACCGCAAACGAGGAATCATTGGGGCTGTTGTGATCGTCGGAGTAGTTTTTGGTGTGCTGTTTGGTGCTCTGGCCACGGAGAAGGACCAGCCTGCCTTGGCAAATATGGCGGCCAGTTTGTCGACTAATCTCAGAGCCTTTGACTGGGATATCTAATATGCCGAGGGGCTTCTCAACTCGATCTATGCCGGCCGAATGCAACTTGAGTTTTGAGGTTTCTCAGGCGGATTTCCAATTGGTATCGAAGCGGCAAAATCGGGCCTCCACGGAGCACACTCCGCCTGAGGGCTCTTCGGCAGCTTGCATTCAACCTCCCAATGGCGAGATCAATCCTCCTGCAATAAGTAGCTGACCTACAACGTTTTAACAGATAGAGATTGCATTTCCGGTCGCAATCGGGTTATTTTACTAACTGGTTAGTTAATAATGGCATTGAGCACCCAAACTCGTACTCAATCCGAACGTGCAGACCACACGCGGTCGCGCATTCTGGACGCTGCTGTCAGGGAGTTCAGCGAGAATGGCCTGGCCGGCGCGCGCACTGAGCAGATTGCCGAAATCGCAGGCGTGAACAAGGCGCTGCTCTACTACTACTTCAAAAGCAAAGAGGCGCTGTACAGAGCGGCCCTTGAGACGGTTGCGCAGCGGGTTCTTGAGATGAGCTTGTCTGCTTTAACGCCGGATCACTCCCCCGGAGAGCAGATTGTCCAGTTCGCGCTGAACCACTTTGACCGCATTCACTCGCAGCGCGCGTTCCAAAGCCTAATGCAGCAGGAGATGGTGCGGCTCCATCGAGGCGAGGAGAACTCTTTCTCGAGCATTGTGGAGAAGGTGTTCCGGCCGATGATGTTCAGGATCCGCGATCTTCTGACGGAAGGAATGCGCGACGGTGAACTGGTACAGGCCGATGAGTGGCAGGTGATGTATGCAGCCTTGGGAGCCAACGTATTTTATTTTTTATCGGCGCCGGTAGTGGGCATCATGTCTGATGCCAATCCGCTGACGCGAGAGGCGATGGAGTTTCGGCGCAAGGTGTCGATTGAATTTCTCGGCGCGTCGATTTTTGTGGATCGAAAACACGGAGCAGAGGTCGCTGCGCGAGTTCTGGCCTGCACGCCCATGCCTGAGAGCGGCGAATTCAAAATGTTCGAGAGGAAAGCCAAGTGAACGCACGCAATCGAGTTTTTGCCATTCTGGCATTGCTGACTATCGGTTCGCTGATCTGGTACCTGGTTACGGTCAGGCCCACGGGCGATCTGCAGCTGATTGGCACTGTGGACGCCAATGAAGTCTTGGTCAATGCGCGCATCGCTGGGCGTATTCAGACGCTCACGGTGAAAGAAGGCGACTATGTAAAAGCCGGACAAGTTATCGCGGTAATTGAGAGCGACGATCTGGACGCCGTGCTGAAAGCCGCAGAGGCTACAACCGCCAGCCTAAGGTCAAAGCTGAATGGCAGCGTCGAAACCCAGCGGCAGAACAGCGGCGAAACACAAAGCGCCACCGCAAGCGCCGAGGCGCAGGTACGAGTTGCAGAGGCGTCACTGGCCCAGGCCAGGGCAAACCTTCACCATCAGCAGGCGGATACGAGCCGCACCGTTGCGCTTGCTCAGCAAGGCATTATGAGCGCGCAGGCGCGTGACGAAATGGTAACCGCTCTGCAAGCTTCGCAGGCTGCCGAAACGGCAGCGGAGAGTTCCCTTACCGCGGCGCAAGCGGCGCTGCGACAAGCACGCGCACATGAGCTCCTGGCTGCTGTTTCAGAGCGCAATGTAGTTTCATCACGCGCCGACGTAGCGAACGCGAGCGCGATGGCTGACCAGGCGCGGATTGAAAAAAGCTACGCAGAAGTAGTGTCGCCGGTGAGCGGGCGCGTGGCTGTTTGGGCCGCGCGGCAGGGCGAAGTAGTCACCATGGGACAAACGATTGTGAGCATCATGGACCTGACGCAGACTTGGGTTTACGCGCCGCTGCCGGAGACGCAGGCAGACAGCGTGAAGTTGGGCGACATATTGCGCGTGGTTTTTCCCAGCGGCTGGGCCATTGGGGGAAAGATCATCAACAAATCTGCGCAGGCCGACTTTGCGACGCAGCGCGATGTGAGCGCACGCAAGCGGGACATCAAGACAATCCAGTTGAAGCTGCTGATTGACAACCCGGATGAAAAATATGTTCCCGGCATGACGGTCGAGGTCTACATTCCCAAAGACAGGTTGGTGAAGCAATGAGCGCGTCCGCGAATGGCAGCCTGCAAAACAAGCCGGCTGCCATTCAGGTAGAACATGCAGTAAAACGCTATGGCGACTTTGAAGCGGTTAAGGATGTGAGCTTCACAGTTGCCGACGGCGAAATCTTTGGCCTGCTGGGCCCGAATGGTGCGGGCAAGAGCACACTCATCCGCATGATGACGACGCTGATTCCGCTTACCGGCGGCAAGGCGATCGTCGCCGGACACGACGTGGCCAAAGATCCCGACGATGTGCGGCGCGTGATCGGCGTGATTCCGCAGGCGCTGACGAGCGATCCGGATTTGACGGTCGAAGAGAACCTGAGCATCTACGCCAAGCTTTACAGTGTTCCGCGGGCGCAGCGCATGAAGAACATCAACGACGTCCTTGAAGCGGTGGACCTGCTGAAGTGGCGTGGCGCGCAGACGAAGACGCTTTCAGGCGGCATGCGCCGGCGGCTTGAGATTGCGCGCGGACTGGTGCACAATCCGCGCATTTTCTTTCTGGATGAGCCGACGACAGGCCTCGATCCCGTCTCTCGCATTGCAGTGTGGGAGATGCTTGACAACCTGCGCAGAACCCGGCAGTTGACCATGCTGCTGACCACGCACTACATGGAAGAAGCCGACAAGCTGTGCGATCGCATTGCGATTGTGGATCACGGCAAGCTGGTTGCGCTCGGCACTCCGCTTGAGCTTAAGCACAACGTGCCCGGTGCCAATGTGGTTGAAGTGCACTTTGATCAGGAGTCGGATGCGTGGCGTGAGCGGCTTGAAAAACTCGATGGCGTGACCAGCGTGCAGGCTGAAAGCGCCGGCTTTTATCGTGTGCTTACGTCTTCGGGATCGAAGACGACAATGCAGCTTGTAGAACTGGCTGCTTCACTCGGCGAGACGCTCTCTTCTTTAAGTGTGCAGAACACCACGCTCGACGACGTTTTTGTTTACTACACCGGCCGCCAGCTTCGCGATGAGCAGGTGAAGCCGCCGGCCTTTACATTGCCGCCTCGTCCAGGAGCTCAGCCATGAACAGAATGATGGCCATTGTCGAGCGTGAGATGCGGAAGTTCTTCCGCTCACCCACACTGATGATCATGTCGTTGATGATGCCGGTTTTGCAGCTGATAATCATGGGCAATGCATTTGGCGGCAAGATAGTTGGCGCGCGGGTTGCCGTTGTGGACAACGATCACGGACCGGAAGCGGTAAAACTTCGCGAAGGCTTTGACTCCATCGCCGTCAACATCAAAACGTTTACCACTGTTAATTACAACGACGAAGTTACAGCCCGCGAGGATGTGCGCACAGGCAAGGTGGATGGCGCTGTCATTATTCCGGCGCAGTATTCGCGCCGGGTGTATGCGAAAGATGCACCGCAAGTTGGGTTTGTAGTCGATAACACTGACCAGTTCACTTCCTTCAGCATTGAAGGAGAGATGCAGGCATTAGTTTCTGCGCTCAGCGCTCCGGTTATCCAGCCGCGTCTGGCAAGCAACATCGCTTTGAGCATCGTGGAGCTTTACCCGTATGTCAGCTACATGAAGTTCCTGCTGCCGGCTTGCATTGCGCTGGCCATGTACATTTCAGTGATGATTGGCGGCGGCATGCTCTATATCGACGACAAGGCTCGCGGCGTACATGAGGGCTACCTGGTAACTCCGATTACGCGCCTTGAACTGGTGATGGGGTTGAATCTGGCGGGGTCGATCAAGGCCGTAATGAGCGGCATCTGCCTGACGGTGATTGGATCGCTGATGGCCGGGCTTGGCATCATTTTCCATCCCATGATCATGCTGCAGACTCTGGCGCTGATTCTAGGCACAGCACTGGCGTTCAACGGCATGATGTTTCTGATGATGGTGCGAGTGGATGATCCGCTGGTGCCGCGCGCAATGTTTGGCGTGTTGAACTTGTTGTTGTTTTATCCCTCGGGCGCAATGTATCCCATCACTGCATTCCCGGCGTGGTTACGCGCGCTTTCGATCGTTGATCCGTTCACCTATGCCATTCACGGATTCAAGTCGATTGTGCTGAAAGACGGAGGATGGGTGGCAATTCAGTTTGACTTGTTGTTCCTGTTCGTCTTCGGGATTGGAACTCTGCTGATTGCAACGACGCTGTTCAAGCGGTCGCTGTAGGGGAAGTGACAAGGAAACATTAACAAATTGCATTTATGCAAACAGGTTAACGGTTGAGTCTGAGCTGCAGGAGTGTTCCTCTTCGGCAGACTCGCCACGCTCTGCGGCGCTGTCGTCCTGGCCGCCGGACATTTCCTTGTTGTTCTTTAAAAATGTGCCCTGTTGCGGGCCAAACGCACTTTCGATGTCGAAGACAGCGGACGGCCGCGAGTCATTCTTTGGCGCCTTTATCGCAGGCACGGCGCGAATTCCGGGAATTGGACTGATCTCCATATCGGCTCCCGTTTAGTTCCCTATCAAACATATCGGCGAAAGTCTGAAGGACTTTAATATTCATCCTTGAATAGTTCCCTGATTGTTCATTGCGGATTTTTCAAGGTAGGCCGTGCATTTGCTCTTTGAACATGATGGAGTGAGTTCACAAGCCAGAAGCCTCTGGCAACCAATGCAGGCCTGTCTTGCTACACTGAGGCCATGTTGGACGAAAATGAATTTCGCCGTCACGCCGAAGCCGCGCTCGACACGCTCAAGCAGCACCTCATAGAACTTGAAGAGGCGGACGACGCTGGTTTTGAAGTGGAAGAACAGAACGGGGTGTTGAATGTTCTGTTTGAAGAGCCGCCGGGCAAGTTCGTGATTACGCCGAACACGCCAATACGCCAGATATGGATCTCAGCACTCTCTACCAGCTTCAAGCTTGACTGGGATCAGGAAGAGACAGCGTTTGTGTTGCCGCGAACGGGCGAGGCACTCACACCGCTGGTGGATCGCTTGATCGGCGAGCACCTGGCGGGTTAACTCAGAAATGAGTGAGATGGCCCGGAGCTGCGGGACGTTGCAGGTCCAGGCGCCGGACCATCTCTGGTGAATCCTACTTCATTGCGTAGACGGTCTTGAGGACCTTTTCCTGAACACTGCTCGGCAGCGGAGCATAAGAGAGGCTTGATGCTTCCCCTTCGCCTGACTTTACGATCCAGCTCAACATGTCTTTGATTGTGCTTGCATTGGCCTGATTGATCGGCGTGGCCGGAATCAGCAAATAAGTGAAGCTCGAAATCGGGTATGTGTTTGCGCCCGGAGCATCGGTGATCGAGACGCGATAATCAGCCGGCATGTTCTTGACGTTGGCCGCCGCTTCCGTAACGCCTTCGATCGAGCCCTTCACGTAGTTGCCTGCTTCGTTCTTCACTGCGGCGTAATTGATCTTGTTCTGCAATGCATAAATCAGCTCGACATAGCCGATTGCGCCGGGGAGTTGGCGAACGAGACCTGCAACACCTTCGTTGCCCTTGCCGCCAACGCCGGTTGGCCAGCCGGGTGAAGTGCTTTTTCCGGGGCCGCCTGCCCATTCCTTGCTGACCTTGCTCAGGTAGTCAGCAAAAATGAAGCTGGTACCGCTGCCATCCGAACGATGGACCACAATGATTTTCTGGCTGGGCAGCTTCACACCAGGATTGTCCTTGGCAACGGCTGCGTCGTCCCAGGTTGAGATCTTGCCCAGGTAAATGTCGGCCAGCGTAGAACCGCTAAAGCGAAGGTCGCTGACGCCGGGCACGTTAAAGACCGGAACAACAGCGCCCATCACGGTCGGGATGTGGATCAGCTTGATCTTGGAAGCTGCCAGGGCCGCGTCATCCATGGGCATGTCAGAAGCGCCGAAGTCCACGACACCGGTTGTTACCTGGCGAATTCCGCCGCCCGAGCCGATCGACTGATAGTTGATCTCAACGCCGGGATGCGCTGCGCTGTATTCATTGAACCATTTCGAATAGATCGGATAAGGAAAGGTTGCGCCTGCCGCTGTCAGCTTCTGTGCCTGGGCTGCACCGAGTGCAAACGCCACCAACGCTAAGGCAACGAGTGTCTTTTTCACTTTTTTACGCTCCATACGCAGTTTTACTGCCGAATTCCATTGTCAAGAGCTTATGTTACGGGGAGTTGAATTGTGGGCGTTTTAACACGGTTTTCACATTCGCTAGAGCCGTGTAAGCGCATGATGAAAAGCAAGTTACAGCGCCAATTCCCTGCCCCGTACTAACCAGCCTCGTTTATGCCAGAATGTGACATCGCTCGCAGGCAGCCGCTTACTGAATCTGATGGCTAACCGTTTCGGGCTGCGGCAAAGATGCGACGGGCGCCAACGGCAATGTGAAGTGAAAAGAGACCCCCTTACCCAATTCGCTTTCGGCCCAGATGCGGCCGCCATGTGCCTGGATGATATGTTTCACGATTGCCAGCCCCAGTCCGGTTCCGCCTGACTCGCGCGAACGGGCCTTGTCGATACGATAGAAGCGCTCGAATATCCGCTCAAGATGTTCTGATGATATGCCGGGACCAAAGTCCTGCACCGTGAACTGGACCTCGTGATCGAGGGCGCGCGCGCCCACGCGAATACGCTTGCCGTCTTTGGCGTACTTGAGAGCGTTCTCAATCAGGTTTCCAAATACCTGGTTCAATGCGTCGGGGTCGGCCATGACAACGGAGTCTGGAGCCCCGGCGGATTGCAGCTTGACGCCGGAGTCAACCACGAGACCACCGAGCGATTCAATTGCATCATCAAGCAAAGCGCTGGCGCGCGCCGGCTGAAGAGCGAGCTTGTAATCTGGGCTCTCAACACTGGCCAGGGCCAGCAGGTCCTCAGTAAGCCGATTCATGCGTATGGCGTTTTTCAGGATTACGCCAAGAAATTCGCGCGCGGTTTCTGGTTTGGGGCTCGGCTCTTCAAGAAGCGTTTCCACGTAACCCTGAATCGACGTAAGCGGCGTGCGCAGTTCGTGGCTGACGTTGGCAACGAATTCGCGGCGTGATTTTTGCGCCACTTCAACGCTCGTTACATCGTGGAGAACGGCAAGTGCTCCGCCGCTGGGAAGTGGCGCCGCGTGTACTTCAAACACGTGCCCGGGGGCGAGCACGCTGGCTCTGCCAAAGTGGACCCGGTGCTCTTCAAGCGCGCCTTTCACACAGGCCAGCAATTCAGGATCGCGAACTGAATGCGCCAGCGGGCGCCCGGCGTGAATTTGCGTACCGGCAATGCGCACCATGACGGCGTTCGACCAGCGGATATTTCCTTCGGGGGTGATGGCGACAACCGCTTCCTGCATGGAGTCAAGGATTGCGGCGAGTTCCTGCCTGCGGCTCTCAAGCTCGGCAAAATTTCTGCCCAGCCGTTCAGCCGTGCGATTAAGAGCTCCTTCCATGGCAGAAAACTCATCGTTTCCGCCTTCAGGGATGCGAGCCTCTAGGTCACCCTCTGCCAACCGGCGCACGAAAGCTACCACGACCTCGAGCCGCGCAGAAATACGGCCGGCCAACCACACCGAGATGGGAACAGCCACAGCCAGCGCGATGAGCCCCGCCCAGAGGGCGTCGCGGCCCAGCACGTGCAGTGTCGTAGCTCCCCTCTGCTCAACCATTCCACGAAAAACCAATTCCAGAATCAAGGTGTGGAACAGGAGCAGAAGAAGGAAAAGCGCGAGAAGCTTGGTGAAGAATCTATGCGTCAATGATGTTACTCGCCCTTGGGCAACTCGAATCGATAACCCGCGCCCCGCACCGTCTTGAGGTAGCGCGGATTTTCGGGATCGACCTCGATTTTCTCACGAATCCTGCGTACGTAAACATCTACCGAGCGCGGCGTGACAAAACGGGCGTCGCCCCAGACAGCGTCGAGCAGGTGATCGCGGCTGAAGACTCGCCCGGGATGGCGAGCCAGATAGTCGAGCAGACGGAACTCCGTGGCTGTGGTGGTGGTAATCTCACCACGCACCATCAACTGCATGGCGCCGGCGTCAATGACCACCTCTTCAAAGCTGATGATCGAAGGCGAGCTTGGCCGCTCAAAGCGGCGCAACACAGCCTTGACGCGGGCCACAAGCTCCCTGGTCGAAAATGGCTTGGTGATGTAGTCGTCGGCGCCAAGTTCCAGCCCGAGCACGCGGTCGTTTTCTCCCGCGCGTGCGGTGAGAAAAATGATGGGAATGGTAGAAAGACCCTGATGATTGCGTAAGCGCCGGCAAACATCCGTGCCGTCTCCTCCGGGAACCATGATGTCGAGGAGAAACAGCACCGGCGGCTTGCGCTCGGCGTCAGGAATTAGATTGGTTGGGGTGTGATAGAGGCGAGCATCAAATCCCGCTGCTTCAAGATGATGCTGGACCAGCCTCGCGATGTCGGCTTCGTCTTCCAGTACAAATATGGTCTGACTCAAACGGTCTGCCCTCATTCGGCGGCCGACTTCGTTGCAAGCTGCGTGGGCCGCACCGAACCATTAACAGAGTAATGCAGTGAGGCAAATAGAATGCAAACGTTTGATGAATTTGCTGGGGCGGACAGCTCATCCGAATTGCGCAGCGCCTCTGGATCGGCGAGCGAAAAACAAAACCGCGGAGCCTTGAATTTCGCTTGACGGCCAAGTCCATGGCCTGCAACACTTCGTGCGCGTATTCCCTGACAATTGAACGAGCCATTTCCTTCTCCCGGCAAACAACGCCTTAAAAGGCCCTCGTTCGTTGACAGGCCATCAGGGGGCGGCAGCCGGTTTTCCGCCTTCGATGACTACGCAGGAGGAACCATGAAGAAATATTTTGCAGAGCTGGTGGGCACTTTTATCCTGGTGCTCTTTGGTTGCGGAACAGCCGTTGTAGCAGGCGACAAAGTCGGCATTCTCGGCATAGCCTTTGCCTTTGGACTAGCACTCATCGGCGCGGCCTACGGCATCGGCTCCATCTCGGGATGCCATATCAATCCCGCCGTAAGTCTGGGAGTGTTTGTCGCCGGACGCATGTCCTTAAAGGACATGCTCGGATACTGGATAGGTCAGTTTCTGGGCGGCATATTCGCTGCATGGGTACTTTACGCAATCGTGTCCGGGGTTGGCGGCGGATACAACCTGGCTGCCAATGGCCTTGGCCAAGATGGCTGGGGGCCCGGCTACCAGGGCGGATATAGCCTTCAGTCAGCCCTGCTGTTTGAGCTTGTCGCGACGCTAATTTTTGTCATTGTGATTCTCGGCTCCACGCAAGCGAAGGCGCCATCGGGCTTTGCAGGATTGGCAATCGGCATCACGCTGGTGGCCATTCACATCTTCGGGATTCACATTACGGGCGTGAGTGTGAATCCGGCTCGCAGCCTTGGACCGGCACTCCTCGTAGGAGGACAGGCGATGGCGCAGGTGTGGCTCTTTCTGCTCGTGCCTTCGATTGGCGGAGCACTTGCCGGGCTACTGTTTCGAATGAAAGCACTCGAAGCTGATTGACGCGAAGAGTGGCAGTAACTAGCTTCTACTTGAGTTTGCACCTGAGTTACCGCGTTGGCGGTAACTCAGGCGTATGGTTGCGGACACGAGTTTCTGCGCAGCGGCGTCAAACTACTCACTGAGCGCTGCTTCATCTTCGACTTCGTCATCACCGTCCGTTGTTTGCGTGCTGCGTGCATCCGTTATTGCGCTGAAGCCAGCAGTGCGGGATGAAATGCGGACCGGCTGAATGTCGATTGCCAGCCTCTGCATCTGATCCCAGTCCGGACGGAACTTGTCAATGAAGCTGGTGCACTCGAGCACCACAAATGGGATCACCAGATCCGGCGTGACCTTGTTGCATATCACCAGGCGATCCGACTCGCGGTAGCCGGCAATGCACTGGCCAAAGGTGCAGCTCTCGCACAGATTGACGCTTCCGACCGGAGTGCCGTTTTTGATATTCAATTTGCTCATGGCAATTCATCCTGATCCGGATCTAACGGAAGTTGTTATTGGACGAAACCGGCGGCCTACTTCGGCAGTCGCGAGTAACTCGCCCTTGATTTTGAGACATAACTCACCGTTAACTCCGCGTGACTTATCAACGCGGCGCAAGTAAGTAACTCCATAATTCAACTGACACTTCTCCCTAGAGAAAAATACGAAGAAACAGCCTGACCGATGGACTATGGATGGATCGGGCTTCTACGCCGCTTGGGAAAACTCAGATTGAATGCTTATACGCGTAGGATTGAGAAAGCGGCTTAGAATCGAGTTACGAACCACGCCCGGCGACCGGTGGGGCTCTTAACGAGCTCTACCAATCTACGCATCGAGTTGTGCGTGTTGTAATTCATCGGGCGTTCTCCTACGCTGCTGTTACTTTGCCATAACTCGCGAAATGAATGCAAGCTTTTTGTGAACCGCCGTGGAGATCGACCGACTAAGTTATTCGAATCATTAGCTAACTCTGTCATACTCGATCGCGCCAGTGAGTCACTTCGATTTTCAATCACGCGTGAGCAATGAAACGCAGACGCACGTAATCGGCAATCCAGTTCCCTTCTTCATCTTTTAGCGCGGGCGCAAGCAGCCTTACAGCCTCTTCAACGATTTTGTCGCGGACGCCTTCAGGCAGCGATTCCAATACACCGCGGCGGAAAGTTCTGATCCATCCGCTCATGCCGCTCGCAGGCAACGGCGTGGGCCGCGGGATCAGAGCCATTCGGTCCACGGTGAATCCATGCTGCTCAAGCCGGCGAGTGTAGATTTGCGGCGTGGGGTAGTAGTTCACATCGTCTTTGCTGCCGTCGAAGCCGAACCTTTCGATGGCAGCACGCATGGCCACGCGGATGGCCGCAATGTTGCCGAAGCCGCCAAACTCGGCAACGAACCTGCCGCCAGGTCTTAGAACGAGCTTGACGCCGCTGAGCATTGCGTCGTGATTGCGAACCCAGTGGAGAGCAGCATTCGAAAACACTGCATCAACGCTGTGCGATACAAATGGGATAGCCTCGGCGTCGCCTACGATTGCATCGATACCAAGAGACTGTGCTGCTGCAGCCATTTGCGGCGATGAATCGAGACCGACCACGCTTGCGCCGGCGGCAACAATGCGCTTTGATAGTTGCCCGTCGCCGCAGCCGAGATCGAGAATTCGTTCGCCTGCTTCTGGCGCCAGCCAATCGAGAACGCCTCCAGCTAATTCGTGAACGAACGCGCCGTGCTGCTCATACTGATGCGGATCCCATGTCTGCGTCACAGGTCGTCTCCTGACTCAGTGTCGCCGAAATGGACATATAAGACAAAGTTATTCTATTTTGGAGTTTGATAAGAAACATTTATAAAGTCCGAAGGCCCGTCAGAGGGACTGCACGGGAAGCAGCGTCAAATCGTCAACCAGTCCGACTTCCTTTTGCACGAAAGGCTCGCCGTAACGCACGCCTGCGAGCAATCCGTAATGACGCGCCTCAGCGAAGGTGCGCTCGCGGATTTCCTCTTCAGGAACGAAGAGGCCGCTGCCCGTTGCCTGGTTGGCGTATTGCGATTTATACGCCATCAGAGCGGTGTGGCGCTGCTCAATGAACGGCGTGATGTCGACGACAAAGCTGGGGCGCACATCGGCGTAGAGGCTTGCATACAGGATTTTGAAGGGCCTGTGCGGCGGAGCGCCGGTGTCAACCTTGGCGAGGCCGGAGACAAAACACGCATCGTATCCGAGTATGCCAGTGATGGCGTGGTCGGGGTGACGCGCCTGCCAGTACGGAAGAATCACCACGCGAGGACGAACGATGCGCAGCACTCGCGCAATTTCAATTCGGTTTTGGATTGTGTTTTCAATAGCGCCGTCAGGACAATTCAGCGCCTGCCGCCAGGCAACGCCCAGCAGTTTTGCGGCGTCGGCAGCCTCTCTGGCGCGGTCTTCTGCGGTTCCGCGGGTTCCGGCTTCGCCCTGCGTCAGATCGAGGATGGCGGTCCGCAAGCCGCGCGCCGCCATGCGGAGCATGGTTCCTCCGCAGGTTTGCTCCACGTCATCGCGATGAGCGGCAATTGCCAGCACGTCAGCGATGGATTCGGCAGCCACGGCGGTCAATGCCTCAGTAAACAGTGTTGTCGGAGTCGGAGACGGCGTCCATGTACGCGACGTCTGAAGCAGTACCAGTGACCGTAACGTACTGGTTGTCGATGGCCGTTCCGTCGGTGGTCGTGTTGATGTACACCTGTCCGCCCTGCGCTGAGTAGATCTTATGCAAGCCGGTAACAGCGGTCACGCCGGTGGCATCGCCAAAGTACGGCTCAAGCAGGACAACCTTGTTAGAGGACGTGTTGTACATGGTCAAACAGCCGAAGGGCTTGTTGTTGTAGAAGCGCTCACCCTGATTGCACTTGGTCATTGCGATCCAGAGCGTATTGTCATCGCCCAGAACCATGCGGCTGGTACCGCCGGAAATGCCATCGCTGATGGAAACCGGGTTGGGCGAACCGGATGTGGATGCAACGACAGTGTTGGTGGTGAGATTGAGCAGCGTAAGGAAGCCGCCAAAGTAACCGTCAGGCATCAGTCGCTGCCCGACCACATACATGGTGGTGTTGTTGATAAGGCCATTGCTGGCGCCGGCTGGAACCGGAATCGTCGTCATCGGCTTGGTGTTTGTATTTGTGCACGGAGCCGAGTTGCACGGCAGCAAGCCTGAATTTTGACCGAGTGGGAAGATCAGCGGCGAAACAGGCAGTACACTAACGGCCGAATTGGTTCCGCCGCACTCGGCGCCGCAACTCAGCACGTAGGCGGTGCCGCCGTCGACAGAGAACAGCGCCTTCACGGGCCGATCGAATACGAGCGGCGCTCCGTAGAAGTTGCCGGTCGAGTCGATCTGGTCTGGGCTCTGAGCTTGAAAGAGGCACCATCCCGGCGCATTTTGCGGTTCGCAGTCTACCGCAGCCTTGGGCCAGGCAGACGGGCCGCCTGCATAGGCGATCGATTGCGCAGCGGTAAGCTCACGCGGAAAGTAGACGTAATTGGAGTTGCGCACAAAGGCCAGCGCCATGGTCCCGCCGGGGTTCACGCTGACGCGATAAACGCCGGGAAGACTCAGTGGGAAGGAACCACCTTTGGAGTTATCCACCACGGTAAGCACGCGCGCTTGCTCGCTGGCTGCAATAACATATTTGCGCGAGCGGGTCATGAAGACGCTGGATGATAGTCCATTCAACCCAGAAATTGCGGTGCCAGTTTTTTCGCCGGCGTAATCGACAGGAATCAAGCTGCCGTCCCCGGATCCGTAGACAACGGCAAGCTGTTCTTCCGGCATGCTCTGAATAGTGACCGGCAGCGATCCGCCATAACCAGAGATTGAGAAGGACGTGGGTTGGCCCCTAAAACCGCTGCGGATGTCGTAATAAGCATCAACGAACGTAAGTTCGCCCTTTACGAAAGCGCTCGAGTTCTGGACGGCGATCAGGACGCGATTCTGCAACTTGCTGGGCGGCAAGCCGCGGCCTGCGAAATAGCTAGTGGTTCCACAACCAGCCAGCAACACTGCAACCAAGAGGGCTGCGCTGGCGCTAATCCAAAGACTGCTCTTCTTCAAAATCTCTTCCCTCAATCAATTGCGCGGCACAGTCCGCAAGTTACGCGGTGGCGTTCGCGGATAACGCGGAACAGTCCGCGGATGATGGCAGTGCACGGGTTTCAAGACCCGACAAAGCTCCTGGAACAGGCTTCGTGGACAGCCGGGAAGACGCAAAAACCGGCCTTTCGAATCCCATTTCTGCCCAGCTTATGACTCCCGAAGTATAACAAAGCAGACCACTCCTCTGGCGCGGTGGGCTGGCGTGGCTTACGGCAATTCCTGAGATTCCGTCGCCCCTCCGAAATTTGTGAGGGGTCGCCGCTCCCTGAGGGTCGCGTCGACTGCGGTTCCGTAGCTTATACATACGATGGCTCATGAATTGCGGTAGCATTGCAATTGAATGACCCAGTTTGCCGAGATCCTCGCCTCCCGCCCCCTGCTCGCCGACGGCGCGATGGGTACAGTCCTGTACGCTCGCGGCATCTTTATCAACCGCTGCTACGACGAGTTGAACTTGTCGGACCCTGGGCTGATCCTGTCGGTCCATGAGGAGTACCTGCAGGCAGGCGCGGAGATTCTGGAAACCAACACTTTCGGCGCCAACCGCATTCGTCTCAGCCGCTATGGGCTGGCCGGAAAAATGGCAGAGATCAACGCCGCCGGAGCGCGCCTGGCCAGGCAGGCTGTAAATAATCTGAAAGAAAAGCAGGCTGGAGAGGCGTGGGTGGCCGGATCCATTGGCCCGCTTGGCGTGCGGCTTGAGCCGCTCGGGAAAACCGGCCTGGATGAAGCCCGCGCCGCCTTCGCCGAGCAGATGCAGATCCTGGTCGACGGCGGTGTCGATCTGCTGATTGTTGAAACGATGCCGGCGCTGAACGAGGCCCGGCAGGCGCTGGAAGCCGCCCACAAAGTAGCTCCGCACCTGCCCATTGTTGTCATGGTCACGGTGGACGACGAAATTACCTGCCTCGACGGCGCGTCTCCGCAGCAGGCCGCCGCATTGCTCACTGAGTGGGGCGCAAGCGCTGTGGGGGTGAACTGCTCCACCGGCCCAACTACTGTGCTCACTGCGATTGAAGCCATGCGACCGGCAACAAGGCTCCCCTTGGCCGCGATGCCCAACGCCGGTGTTCCGCGCGCGGTTGAGGGTCGAAATATTTATTTGTGCTCGCCGGAATACATGGCAAGCTTTGCGCGCAAGGCCGTTACAGCCGGCGCTCAAATTGTGGGCGGCTGCTGCGGAACTACTCCAAACCACATTCGCGCCATGCGCTCGGCAATTCGGGCCATGGACGAGACTGCTCCGATCGAGGTTTCCGGCACCGTCACGGTGGCCAACCCTGAAACACCGCCCGCTCCGATTGCCGCACGCTCGCGCGTAGGTTCGCTGCTTTCCTCGGGCGAATTCCTCACGTTGGTTGAAATTGTTCCTCCGCGGGGCATCGACTGCTCCAAGGAGATTGAAGGCTCGTCGTTGATGGCGCAGCTCGGCGTGCACGCAATCAACGTGTACGACTCGCCCCACGCTTCGGCGCGCATGAGCGCTCAGAGTCTTTGCATTCAAATTCAACAGCACACCGGTATCGAAACGGTTCTGAACTACATTTGCCGCGACCGGAATATTTTTTCCATCCAGTCGGACCTGCTCGGCGCATCGTCTATCGGTCTTCACAATGTTCTTTGCGTCACTGGCGATCCGCTCAAGCTGGGAAATTATCCTGATGCGACTGTTGTGTTTGACGTTGACTCCATCGGTCTTGTCAACATCGTGCACAGTTTGAACCAGGGGCTCGACATCGGCGCCAATTCCATTGGCACCAGCACCAACTTCACCATTGGAGTGGCCGCCAATCCCGGCGCGCCGGACCTCGAGAATGAGTTGCGGCGGTTCGCATACAAAGTTGAAGCGGGCGCGGAATACGCAATCACACAGCCGGTATTCGACCTGAACCTGCTCGAGCGTTTTCTTGAGCGCATCAAGGACCACAAAATTCCGGTGATCGCGGGTATTTGGCCGCTGACCAGCCTGCGCAATGCCGAATACATGAAGAACGATTTGCGGGTCGCCATGCCGGAAGAGATTATGCTGCGCATGGCGCAGGCCGATTCGCCGGAAGCAGCACGCAGTGAAGGCACGAAAATTGCGCAGGAGATGCTGAAAGCTGTTCGCCCGTATGTGCAGGGCGTGCAGGTAAGCGCGCCGTTCGGGCTTTTCAATGTGGCCGGTGAGGTAATCGCCAGCGTGCTGCCGCAGGGAAAGAACACCATACCGGGAATGATGTAACAACGAATCACGTATTAAGCGCCGGCGTCAGTCAGAGCCGATGGAGTAGATCGAATGCCTTCGTTTGAAGAATCGCTCAAGAGACTCGAAACGGTCGTTGACCAACTTGAAAAGGGCGAGCTGACTCTTGAAGACTCGTTGAAGCTCTTTGAAGAAGGCGTGAACCTGACCGCCAACTGCAAGCAGGAACTCGACGCCGCCGAGGGTAAAGTGCAGATGCTGGTAAAGCAGCGCGATGGCTCGCTGAAAGCTGAGCCGTTCGACTCGGAATAAACCTCGTAATCCAACTTGGATGAGTGACTCGGCGATTTTGCATCACCTGAGGCTGAAAGGCACAATCACCTACGAGCTGTAGTCACGAAACTTCCAGAAAATTGAGCGATCAATCTGATCCAGGCGGGTGCGTCCGGTCATCGCCATCGCAACCTCCAGTTCTGATCTGAGAATGTTGATGACATCGCGCACTCCATCGGCCCCAGCTACGTTCAATCCGTACAAATAAGGTCGCCCTATTAAAACAGCAGAAGCACCGTAGCCCAACCCCTTCAATACATCAGTACCCCTCCGAATACCGCTATCGAAGAGCACCGGTGCACGACCGGCCACGCGGTCCACCACCGCCGGAAGCACCTGGATTGTTGCCGGTTCCGTATCCAGAACTCGGCCACCGTGATTTGAAACGACGATTGCAGCAACACCGCGCTTCACCGCTTCATCGGCATCGTCAGGATTGAGAACCCCTTTAAGAATGACCGGAGTCTTGGCAAATGACTGGATCCATTCAAGATCGCTCCAGTTGAAATGCCTCCGAGTCCGGCCGCCTCCGCCCCCAGGCCTCGCCTCGGTCCCCAGGTTTGGGAATGGAAGAATCGGTGACTGCGCGCGGATATGCTCTTCGCGGTTCCGTGCGTAAGGCATGGGAATGTCCGCAGTGATACAAAGCGCTTTGCATCCTGCCGCCTCCGCTCTCTCAATGAGTGCCTGAACAGCCTGTTTATCGTCGTCCACGTAGAGCTGAAACCAGATCGGTCCGGATGCGGCTCTGCAGATATCCTCGATGCTACGGTTCGAGAGGGTGCTCGCCACCATAATCGTCTTTGCCTCTCCGGCTCCGCGTGCCGTAGCCGTTTCGGCATCAGGATGCGCCAGAAGATGCGACGACGTCGGCGCCAGCAGGATTGGATGGGGCAATTTGTTGCCGAGAACCGTACAACTTGTATCAACCCGCGTCACGTCCACCAGAACGCGCGGCTTAAGCTGTAGCTCGTCCAGCGCTTCACGGTTCCGTCTTAGTGTTATCTCGTCGGCCGATCCACTGCTGAAGTATTCCCAAGCCGGCAGCGACATCTTCCGCTTGGCTGCAGCCTCATAGTCGTACACGCTCGCCAGCACCGGCTGTTGGTTTTCCTGCCCTCCACCAACCTGGACGTCCGCGCCGGCCGCGGAATCGATGGCCGCAGCCATGGACCGTTTTGAGGTGATTCCAATTGCAGCTGCGCTCGCCAAACTCGCCTTGAGCACTTCTCGCCTGTCCATATAGACCGTACTCCTGCCGTCATCGCAATCGCAGAATGACTATAAAGAAACAAAATCGAAGCTGCTCACCACTTATACATCAAATCGGTATCAACCAAGCCTTGGATTGCTCTTGATGGCGGGTAAAACCACACCACACGGGAAGGCACGACTCTTTGGCAACTCCGCGTTGACGATAAAAAAGTTAAGCAGGGGCCGACAGGACCAATAAGTAAGATGGCCCCCGAAAACTGCCCATTATTGCCCAAAGAAGGGCGCATTTCAGTCGAAGCGCGTTTAATCGAGTATTTGGGCCGTAAACGCACTGGTTTTTAGCCAAGCCACTTCGGGTTTGCGATGGTTCCGTCGAAGTGCGGCGAAATCTTGTAGAGCTCGAATTGTCCCGCTTGCGCGGCTTCGCTGGTTTTTTCAAGCAGCTTTGCTACCTGCGCTTCTGACATTGGCCTGAAGGTCTTTACTGCTTCAAAAGCCTGGTCGAGAACCTGCTGACTATCAATGCCCGCGATCTGCACGGAGACGGGCAGATTCAAACAGTAATGCAAACCTTCGATAGGCGTGACGGTTTTGCTGTCGAGAACAAAGTGGTCGCCAAACGCCTTCATGCCCAGCGGCGCAATGCCCTCGCGCACCAGTACAGGCAGCACGTCGTGCCCGAAGCTGCGGAAGTGCGCATCCATTACGTTGAGCGGCATCTGCACGGTATCGAAATGGACGTTGTGCTTGCGTGCTTCCTCAAGCATGCGCAGGTGAACCAGCGGGTCCTTGTGCCCCGTGAATCCGATGTAGCGAATTTTGCCGGCCTGCTTGGCGTCGCGCATGGCTTCCATGGCGCCGCCCTGGGCGAATACACGATCGGGATCGTCGAGGCGGATGACCTCGTGAATTTGCATCAGGTCAATGTGGTCGGTGTTCAGGCGGCGGAGGCTTTCGTCGATCTGGCGCGCGGCTTCAACCTTGGTGCGGCCATCGAATTTAGTCATCAGGAAAACTTTGCCGCGATAACCACCGGTGAGCGCTTTGCCCATGCGCTCTTCGCTTACTCCGCCGTTGTAGTCCCAGCAGTTATCCAGGAAATTGATACCGCGATCGATTGCCTGGTGCATGAGCCTGATCGCTTCTGCTTCGCCAAGCGCCGGCATGCCCAGGTGGTAGCCACCAAGGCCGATAGCAGACACGCGTTCCCCGGTGCGGCCGAGTTTGCGGTAGATCATGCCGTTCGAGGCTGGCGTAGTTTCTTCGGCCGGCATTAAGGCCGCGAGCGAAGCAATACTGGCGGCTGCCGCAGCCGATTTAACAAATTCGCGACGTTGCATGAGACCCCTCCTGTGAGGCACGTGAATTGAGATGCCGCTCGCGGGGAATGAGACACTGCACCGAGCCGAGCCGCCTTCGTATTCCATTATGCGCGAGCCAGATGCTGAAATGCCGGACGAAGAGAGAAACGGTAGAGGGGGATGGATTTGTAAGTTAACGAGATCCGTACTGCCCGCGCTTGGCCGGCAGAGTGTGAATTTCGTCGTCGTCCCAATCTGCGGATGACTTGTTGTCAGGTTTGCGCTTTGGCTCTTTCACCGTAACCGACTCTTTGGGCGAGAGTATCTGGGGTTCGGCAGTTATCAATACGGCTGATGCCGGCTCCGGCAGATTGGCAGCGGAAATCGCGACAGGGGCCGGCTGCACGACAGCGGTTTCAAATTGATTTGCTGCAACAGGAGATTCAGGTGAGTCTTGCTGCGCAGCGATTTTCAGTTCCGGGCGCGGAAGCTGTTCCGTGTGCGGAAGCTGTTTTTCGTGCGGAAACTGTTCCGTGCGCGGAAGCTGTTCTTCGCGCGGAAGGACTTCGTCCTGCGCGACAGATCCGCGGTTCCGATGCAGAGCGGCGAGGCCAACATTTGCAAACAGCCCGCGCAGTCGCTCGATGCGCGCCTCGGCATCGGACTGCAAAGGCTCTGATGAGGATTCAGCATTCTCCGGGGCAGAAAGTCGCAGGAAGTCGCCCGATCCACCTGGCCCACCTTCCCAGAACCAGTCTGGAAGTTTCGGAGGCTGGATTCTTGGCGGTGCGGACGCCGGGTATTCTGACTTGACCGGTTCCACAGCACAAGCCTGAGTGGGCGCCGGGGGAGCCGGGGATGCATTCGGCAAAAGCCACCATGACGTTTCCGCGTGATTGGGCAGGGCGGACTTGGGTAGCGATGGCGCCTCTGCGGTGGGTTTTGGAAATTCAACTACCGTGTTTGGAATTCGCGAAATCGCGGTATCGCTGGCCGGTTCAGCTTGCTCTGGAGACAGATCGTCAACAGCAGACTCCGGCTTGCGCGCGGGATCGTCAAGAAACCCGTGCCAACTGACCGGCCACATCGAGCTGGAATTGCCTTGACTGCGAAGATGCTTTTCCATGTCTTCGAGAGAATGCCGGAAGCCGGGGTCAGCCTTCGCCAGGGTCACCCGGTTCAATACAAATCCTACCGCACCTACTTCAAGCCGCTGCAGCGTATTTACGGCCGCCAGCAATTGTGCCCGTGTGGTAACGCCCGACCGGACGACAACAAGCGCGCCATCAACGGAGCGAGCGAAATATTCAGTCTCCGCTGAAAGGGCAAGCGGCGGCGTATCGACGAGTACGATGTTCTCCACATCGAGTTCCGCACTGAAATCCCGTTGCACAAGCGGGCCGGCAGAACCATCGGGCACTTGAGACTCATCGCGTGCGTGTCCGGTTGCATCCAGCAACACGGCGCGTCGCCCCATGGCGCAGAGAGTGTTTTTGACACGTTCGCCAATCGTCGTCACACCGGTGTGGCGGGAAGAACCAGTAAATATGCAGGTTCGCATATTGCCTTTTCTACCTGCGTGTTCAATGGCGACGGCAAGGCGCAGCAGATACTCAGCGGTGACGCCGTCGGACACTTCTTCAAAATCCGGCAGTACCGCTATAGGCGCGAAGCCCAGCGCGTCTTCGATATCCGCGGCGATATAAATGCGAGGGTCAAGCTTGTTTACAATCACCGCGGCGAGCAAACCGAGCAGGACGCCGCCCAGGGCAAGAGGCAATGCGCCTTTGAGGATTTTGCCATAACTGGGGTGCAGCGGAGGCACGGCCGCCACCGACACGTGCACCGCGCCGGGAGCGCTGTCTTCGACAATCAGGTTGTGCAACTGCTCGTCGACCGTCGAGAAGCGATTGCGGAGGCGAACTATGTCGGTTGCAAGATCGTTGACGCGCTGCAGCTTGGGAGTGGCGCCGGCGGCCGTACGCGCAAGCTCGCGCAGTTGCCCGTTCAATTGATCTTCAACGCGAGCGGTGCGCTCAAGATCGGTGCTCAGCTTCTGCTGGATGCGTGCGGCCGCACTGGAACGCAGATCTTTCATCATGGCGTCGAGGCTGGCATTGATCTTGGCCAATTCATCGGCCGCAAGCTTGTAGCCGGGATTTTGCGGCGTGAGGTTGGCCATCTGCGTAATCAGCACGGCGCGACGCTGATTGAGCGATGTTTTCATGCTGCTGAGGCCGGCATCCTCAGCGATCAGATCGTCAGCCTCAGCATTCAAAGCCGCTGATGAATCGCTCTGGCCGGCTTTCATTGCGCTGAACTTCGCCGAGGCCTGATCGTGGTCAGTTTGAGCCTTGATCAGTTCGTCTCTTGTTTTGGATATTTGCTCGTCGATTAGATCTGGAGCCACCGGTCCGACGGCAGCCATGCCCAGTTGCTTGTTCAGATCATCCTGTTCCTCATAGTCCTGCTTGAGTTCGTTCTGGATGCGATCGCGCTCATCGCGCAGGACTGTGATGCGCTGCGCATCACCGGCATTTCCCTCCACCGAGGCTTTCTCCGCAATGCTCTCAGCAACGGCATTGGCGATTTTCGCAGCCAGCACCGGATCGGAAGCACGCGCGGTGATGGCGATCTCATACCCTGTACCCACTCGCACCGCTTCAATCGCATGCCCGAGACGGTCGGCAGCGGATTGCTCGGTTTCATTGTTGCGCTGCCACCCCGGACCAAGCTTTTTAAGCGCAGAAGCAAGCACAGCAGGACTGGATGCGCTCTGCACCTGCTGCTGAATGTATGCGTCGTAAGCAGCCGCATTGACTGAGGAGTTTTGGTCGTTGCCCGACGACATGACCTTTGGCTGCACGGGCTGTACATAGATCTGACTCTTGGCGGTATAAATCGGCCACTGGAGGAGTACATAAGCGACCGCAAGCAGCACGCCGCCAAGAGCGCATGTGAGCGCAAGGCGGCGATGAAGCTGAAGAGCGCGTAGAAGATTCAGGCGGATGATTTGCTCGTTGTCGCGTCTGCGTGAAACACCGGACACAGTTTGTTGCCCGTCAGAGCTTTCGCCAGTGGAAGAAGGCGACCGAACCACGGGCCCGCGCGGCAACATCATAAGACCCCCGCATAGAAGGCCATCGATGCAATGGTGACCAGAGGACTGAAGCGCTCAAGCACATAGGTGCCACGATAGAAACCGCTCTTGGGCACATAGATAATGTCGCCGGGGCGCAGCGTGACTTCAAGCGACTTGGCCGGATCGAGCACTTCTTTAAAGGTGAGCACATGCGAGGTGCCGCTGGATGGATCCACGATTTGAATGTGCGCGTTGTTACCGGCGTGGTCGGTAATTCCACCGGCCTGGGCCAGCAGGCTGGCTACTGTCGAGTTATGGGCAAGCGGTATTGCTCCCGGATGCTGGACTTCGCCCAGTACCGAAACAAAGCGTTCTGAAACGCTAGGTACGTAAACAACATCGTCGCGGCGCAGCCGCAGATCAGCCATTGCATTGCCTGACTCCATAAGCGCACGTAGCTCGACCCACACCACCTGGTCGCTGCCGCGGTAGATCGCGCAGCGCTCAGGAATCTGATTCACTTCGGGCGTTTGTCCGGACCGATTGGGCCCGGCTTCAACTCCGCCGCGTGCAAGCACCTCAAGCAGCGAAGGAGTGCCGTCGAAGGAGTAGATACCCGGATGATCGACAGCGCCAACCAGCACGACGCGGTTGGCTGTGTATTTGGTAACGGTGACCTGGGCAACGAGGTTGGAATAGTAAGCGGCCAATGCAGACTCGATGGCTTTGTCTGCCTCGCTGCGAGTGAGCTCGGCTAGCATGATGTCGCCGGCAAGCGGCAGCGTTATGCGCCCATCCGGGCCGACAATCAGCTTTGCCTGCATCTCGGGCCGGCCGGCAAAGTCGATCGTAATTTCGTCTCCTTTGCCGATTCGGTATTCCTCGTTGCGTTCCGGCTCAAATTTGCGCAGAATCTCGAGCGGGCTCGGCTTCAGCTCTGGTGTGGGTTGTGTCTGCGTTTGATTGTGAGGCTCAGGCGCACCGGCGATTTGTGCAGCATTAAGTTGTTGGGCAGCAAGCGGCCAGGTTCCAGCCAGAAGCAGAAGGGCGCACATCGATCCAGGGTCGTGCTTCATTCTCCTGCCTCTCCGCAGCGGCAAAGTGCAGGCACCTGTGGACAGTCTTTCCAAGAGCCTGCAAGGTTGCCTGGGCGTTTCGCGCGCACGGCATTCCCTTCCGAACACCGATCGTTAGACAACGGCCACCAGCTAAGGACTTGCTGCAAGAGTGAGAATAGGCCTCACGAAACCACCTTTGAATCCCTCAAACGGGGGGACGCTCAAGTGGCTCTCCGGTAACCAAGGGCATCGCTGGTCACGCATTGAATGGTTACCTGCGACGGCGATATCAGTGCCAGGAGTCCGGCAAAACTACTGTGTTGAGTTTGTCCAGGGCGAGCAGAAATTCGCGCATAATGGGTGCACTTGCCATTACGTTGTCAGGATGCATCAGGAGGACGACATTTCTTTCAGCCGCCTCTCGCAACAGCCACTCAATCGGGAATCGGTCGACATCGCGCCACGACGATTCAAGCCAGAAGGCTGATGGATAGATCGTGAGATCGCCGTGCTTCTGAGGTTCCAGCTCTGGATCTTCGAGGTTGCCGAAGAAGTAATTCATGCCCAGATCCATGGCCCAGGGCAGATACCGTTCAGGCTCGTAGGGAGGATAGTGATGCAACCCCAGACGCATGCGTCCCGAACCGTGTTTGGAGAATGCCGTAACCTTCATGCCCAGCTTGTGCTCTAGAGAGAGAAGCTCTTCGTGAAAAGTGCTGGACGAACGAGAGTTTTCAAGGTGCAGACCAAAAAGATGGCCGCCTTCTTGCATCAGCTCGCAAATCTGTGGAGTGGGGTAGGTGCACTTCCTGAAGAATACATAGGCGGATTTGCCGCGCTCGTTGAGGATTTCGAGAATGGCTTGCAGTTCGCGAAGGTAGCCGAGCCAGTTCATGCGTGGCAGGTACAAGTCGGAGCTTACGCGGCTGGCAACGTGGCGCAGCAATCCCGCTTTACCATAAGGGCGGTCGACATCGATGCGTAATATCAACGCCACTGTTCAGGCCCTCTCGTGCGGGTAGGCAATGTTTGCATCGGCAAGGTATTTCCTACCGTTGCGATCGGCGTCGACGACTCGATACAGCTCCTCTTTGAGTGTCTCCCAATTGAACTTCTTCGCAAACTGGGAACTCTTTCCAGCCAGCGCTTCACTTTCGCCGGGATGCTGGTAGAGACGGCAAATGCAAGCGGCCAGTTCATCGACATTGCCGGGGTCATAATAGGCCAGGTGGTCTTCTGAAAAGTAGTATTGGATGGTTCGCAGCCGCGGTGCGATTACTGGAATCCCGAGAAAGACATATTCGAGCAATTTTACAGGCAACATGAATTCCGTTGCCGCGTCACGGCGATTGGGAACAATGCCCACTGCGGCTCCCTGAATCAGCTGCGTAATGGATTCGACGCGAAACATCTCGTTGCTGAAGTGGATTCTCTCGCGCGCATTTGAGGCCGCAATCTGAGCTTCGAGATCAACGGCGGCATCGCCCGTGCCGAATATCTCAAGGCGCGCGCCGGGGCAGGACTCGGCTATCTTTTCGAACGCAAGCACTGCCTGGTCGAGCCCCAATCGCCGGGCAATGGTCCCGTGATACACGATTCTGAAAGTTCCGTCGGTCGCTGAAGCTGTCACTCCGCGCGGCATCAGCGATGGATCGGGAACGTTGGGCAGGACCGTGATCTTTTCCTGAGGAGTTCCACGGCCGCAAAGCACATCGCGGTGCGGATGGTGGACGCAAATCACTTCGTCGGCGAGCCGGATACTGCATTGCTCCTGCAGGACGAGCAAGCGGATGAGCCAGTGGCTTTTATGAATTCCGAATTTTGACATGTACAGCTCGGGCATCATGTCGTGAACGTTCAGGACGATTTTGGCTCCGAAGATTTTCGGAAGGAGCCCAACAAGCACAATCAGGTCCGGCATGGTGTGCACATAAATAACGTCGTAGCGCTCACGACGGAACAGGCATGCAACTTTGACACTGGCGGCACAAAGAAACCTGGCGTAAGCGAGCGCATAGCTGAGCCCGCTGTCGCCTCGATAGCGATTCTGCCGAAGCCTAAAGAGCCTCACCCCGTTGACGGTTTCGATTTTGGGACTTCCAGCATCGGCTAGAGCAATAAAGTCCACCTGGTCGCCTCTGCGCGCAAGCGTTTCCGCCTCTCGCTTCGGACGCGCATCAGAGAGGTAGTTGGTATACGCCACCATGCAGATCTTCTTCATTTGAGCCCCGTTTGATTCATGTTCTGTCCGCGACCAGGCGTAGCTAGCTTCGGCGTTAAAGTGTCGTTTACTTCAGTGCAATGGGCTGCAGAATATTGACCGCGGACTGCTGCTCAGCCTGCTCAAGTTCAAGTTTGCGGTTCTCGTTGGAACTGTTGACCACATCGAGAAAATCGGACCGAAAACGCTGTTGAAGCAAATTGATGTTCGGCATCACGCAATGGCCGCCAATATAGCC
>JADGNO010000062.1 GCA_017883405.1 Occallatibacter sp.
ATGTTCAGAATCGAGCAGTTTGCCGAGTTGCTGAGGGTCAGTACGCTGCAGCTTGGCAAGATTTCCTTGCGCAGCCTCCTGCGAACGCCGAACCAACGTCAAAAGATCGTCCGCCCGGGCTTTGCCAAACGTGTCCACGAGCAGCCTACTCGCATAATCGAGCCCGCCATGGACCATGAAGTTCTGTGTTTCAAGCAGCTGCCAGAACTCTTCAAGAATCTCCGCCGACATCTCCGGAGTAATGCCACGAAGGTCGGCCAGTTCCTCGGTGATGCGTTGCACGTCTGTCTCTGGCAGGTCGCGCAGAATCTCCTTCGCCAAATCCTCGCCTACGGCCACCAGCAAGACCGCGGCCTTGCGAAGGCCGGACAGGTTAGCCGACTGGCGTTGCCGCGATGATCCGCTCATGCTCCCCAGTTCATCCAAGGCGAGGTCCCCTTTCCGTCTTCTTAATCGGAGTGAATCCAGCTCTGCAACAAGCGCGAACTCTGCGAGGGTTCACGCTTCAGGTGCGATGTCACCTGATCGAATATCTCCTGATTACGCAAACGTGCAGGGTCCACTTCAACTGCTTCCAGTGGTTTGAATGCGGGCGCAGCCATCTCCGCTCCGGAAATCAATTCCTTTCCACCGCCAGCCTTTGCGCTTTTGATCCTGGGTGTATACGAAGCATGGCGCAACGCTGGTCGCACTCCAAGTGCCAGAACAGCTAAAAGCCCCGCCAGCAAAGCAACGTATTTGACTAACACTGGCGAACTTTCGACGGTATCTAGCACTTTCGTCAATGCAGGCGTCACTTGCTCTGTACTGTTTCCGTCAAAAGCCAGATCCTCCACGGTGAGCATATCGCCGCGCGAGGAGTCGAAGCCTACCGCTGCCTGGGCCAAGGTGGTCAGATTTCGAACTTCGTCGCTCGATCGGGGTTGCCACACTGCCGCCTTGCCTTTCGAGGCCAACTGAGTCAGCCTGTCGTTTACGACAATAGCGGCTGTCAATCTGCGCACTCGCCCCGGCGCCTCGACTGTGTGGCGATCCGTTTTCGAAGCGCCGTACACGCTCGATTCCGATTTGGCGGCCTGGGGCGACGTGTTTTGCTGCGGGTACACAGGTAGCGCTTGAGAGTTCGGCGCATTCGATGCTGTTCCGGGAATACCTGCCGCTACCGGCTGCGGTCCGGTCGTCTGCTCCGTGCGCTGCATTGAGAGTGTAGCGGTTTTATCTGGATCGTAGGTTTCCTGAGTGATCTCATTTGAAGAACGATCGTAATCGAGCGTGACGGAAGCGCGCACATTGCCAACACCGGTTACCGGCTCGAGTGTGGAGATGAGCTTTTCTTCGAGCGCCTGCTCCGCAGTCAGTTGCATAGCTTGCGCCGTCTTGGGGCCAAGGGGAAGATGTCCACCGGCGTCGACCAACACCACGTTATCCGCCGCAAGACCATCAACCGCTGACGCAACCAGATTACGAATGGCATCAGGTTCACCTTCTGCGAGAGAGCGATGCCTAAGCTTGAGGACCACGGAAGCCTTCGCAGGACGCTCCTGCTCGCGAAAGAGTGAGTCGTGCGGCAGAACCAGATGAACACGTGCTGACTCAACATCCGTCAGTGTACCCACGGTGTGCTCAAGCTCGCCTTCAAGCGCTCTTTGATAATTCACTTGTTCATCGAATTCGGAGCCAACCCAGTTCGGCTTGTCGAATATTTCAAATCCGAGCCGACCGTTCTTTACTGCGCCTTTAGCGGCGGTTGCAAGCCTTGCCTTGTCTAGTTGCGCCACCGGCACGCGAATTCCGGAACCATCCGGCGTTGTTTCGAAGGAGATCTGCGCCTGCGTCAATACGAGCCCAATCTGGCGCGCATCGTCCGGGTCGAGACCCACATAGAGCGTCCGCCAATCGGTGCGCAGTCCATTCCACAATAGAAACCCAAGCACTGCAGCAATGAGAGAACCGGCGACAAGTGCCCAACCGCGCTGTGGAGAGGTCATCCCGCTCCAGCGGGTCCAGGCTCCTTCCCACACTGCCGAAAGCTGCCCGGCCATCTGAGGCTGTGCCGGTTTTACATGGCCGCCCTTTTCAAGTTGTGTTCCCGTGGCCATTTTTTATGTATTGTGCTGCCTTCCTGTGTTGCTTAATTCCACATGCCGTCTGTCGTAGTTTAAGGAGTTCAGAATTGCATTCCCATTACCGATTGATACGCTTGAACGGCTTTATTTCGCACGGCCAGCGCAAGTTCGAATGCCATGCTTGCCTTCTGGGTTGCAATCATCGCCTGATGTACATCCACGCCCGATCCCACCATCATGCGATCGACCGCAACGCGCGCCTGATCTTCAAGCTGTCCGATCTGATCTACGGCGTTTGAGAAGAGATCGCCAAATGGAGCAGATGTCCCGGCATTGCCGCTGGGCTGTGCAACGCTTGCCAGCCTGTTTGTAACTTCGGTCGCGACTCCCGTTATCTGGTTCGCTGAAAATTGCATTAGTCCTCCGCTCCTTCTTCGCCATTAGCGGTTCTCAATAAAACGCATTCCTCAAAGCTGATTGAATCTACGACTCCGCAGTCCCTCGCGGAAAATATGTTACGACTTTGCGATCTCCAAAGCTGAAGAGATCATGCCCTTCTCGGCCTGTACAGCTGAACTGTTCAGCCCGTACGCACGTGTTGCTCCCATTAAATCCACCATTTCAGTCAACGGATTGATATCGGGATATGACACATAGCCGTCGGCACCCGCATCGGGATGGCCGGGATCGTACCGCTTGAGAGGAGGCGCAGTATCTTCGACGACCTGCGCAATATGCACGCCCGGTGCGGTGGACGCGCCCGCAAGGTTGAGCTGCGGGACAGCGGAGCGTGTGATGGAATTTGTGAAGCCCGCGCCCGAGGACATCGCTAATGGCGAAGACAAATTCATCGAATCAAGAAAATTCGAGTCGCCCGCGTTGGCAGCGAAGACAACATGCTGGCGGCGGTAAGGAGTGCCATCCGCGGTGCGCGTTGTCTCTGCATTCGCCATATTAGCCGCGACGACTTCGGCACGCATGCGCTCCGCCTGCATTGCCGAGCCAGAAGTTTCCATCAGTCCAAATAGATTCATTCCTGTTCCTCCTCGACGCGCTTTTCCGTGCAGCGTCCAGCTAGTTCTTGTCTGCGTGAATGGCACTCATAACGCGCTGGTACTCTTCATGCAGCACTGCCACTCCGGTTTTGAATTTCAGTTGTGCTTCAGCCAGATTCAGACCTTCGCGATCCATCGAAACGTTATTGCCATCTGGCCTGGCGATCAGGCCACCCTCGAGTTGAACGTCAGCCGGTCTGGCTGCCAATCCACTGTCCACGGCATTCATCGCCTGGCGCATTTCTGCATCAAAATCCATCCCGAGTGCGCGATAACCGGGCGTGTCGATGTTTGCCATATTGGCCGCCGTGAGCTTTACCTGGCTTGTCGCCAGATCCAGATACCGCGCCATCTGCTCACTTAATCGTGTTTCGATGCAGAAACCCATTGCAGTTCCCCTCCGTGTCAATCAATTGGCTCTTGATCCCGACAGACCATTAATGGATGGTGCTTAATTTACAGAAATTCCAAAGTCGATTTCGCGCGCAGTAAGCACAGGATCATCTCCAGCAAGGATGGCTGCTCTCTCGAGCACATGTTCAAGTTCCCTTACATTACCCGGCCAATCATGTGCGGCGAGCATTGTGAGTGCCGTTTCGCCGATGCGCTTTACTGGAGATTGCCTTCCCAGTTTTTCCAGAAAGTGATTGACAAGGTTCGACAAGTCTTCCTTGTGCTCCGTTAAGGAAGGCGTGCGGATGAGAAAGACCGCGAGCCTGTAATAAAGGTCAGAACGAAACGTGCCGGACTGCGCAAGTTGGGCTAGCGGCCGATGAGTGGCCGCCAGGACGCGTACATCAACCTTCACGCGTTCGTTATCTCCTACGCGCTGCAGTTCGCCGCATTCCACAAAGCGCAGCAACTTCGACTGCAGGGCCAGAGGAAGTTCGCCAATTTCGTCAAGGAAGAGCGTCCCTCCGTCCGCAGCTTCAATACGTCCGATGCGTCCCTGCACGGCGCCTGTAAAGGCGCCACGCGTGTGTCCAAAAAGCTCTGCCTCCAGCAATGCCTCGGGGATCGCGGCACAATTGATCGCCACAAATGGCTTGCGGCTTCTGGCTGAAAGCCGGTGCACGGCTTCAGCAACAATCTCCTTGCCCGAACCCGTGGGCCCTTCAATTAATACTGGCGTTGTTCTGGGTGCAACTAACCGGATCCTGCGACTCACCTCAAGCATGCAAGGCGCATTGCCAATAAGCTCGGGGATGCGCTCGTTGGCGGCGTTCTCCTGCTTGGCGGCTGTTCGCGACATCGAAGCCACAAAGTTTGGAGTCACAGCTGCGTCTGCAGGCGATGAAGCAGAGTCCACTTGCTCATGCTGCGGTCCTTCTGTTGACAGCCTCGTTGGTCCAGAAGCATTCAGGGGGTTATGCGACTCACAGCGATTGTTCTTAGGTGTGCTCACTTCCGGCGCGGCATTCCAGGCTGCCGTATCGCAGTCTTGGCAGCGGCGAAGCGCGTACAGCAACTCTTGCCGATAAGGGCTACGCGAGCCTTGCGTTTCCTGCGCGCCGCCGGCGGTAATCAAATCAACGTGGGGAAAGCTGCCGCGAAAGTCTCGAACGAATTCCGTCATATCCAGATCGGGTAACCACGAATCAACAATGATCGCTTCGGGAGCCGCGATGCGTGCCTGCGACCACGCGTCGGCTCCGCCCTCCGCTTCGCGCACCTGCCACCGCAAGCCAGTGAGAGTTTCAGAAAGCCGTTGACGGAAACTGGGATCGGCGCTGGCAATAAGTGCAGTGCGAAGACGGACCCGCATATTAGATACCGGGGCGGAAACTGGAGCGGTGAACATATTAATCTCCTTGTGAAGCTGAAACCGCGAGTTGCTTTAATTGTTCATTTCGCAGCGCATTGTCGGCGATGTTTATATCCACTGCTGCAGCCAGAATCAATTCGGAATCGGCCGGTACCATATACCCCTGCCCGCGCACAGTGCGAATGAGCCGACCCGGAGCCGGATCTTTCAATTTGCGACGTAGATAGTTAATGTAGACGTCGACGATGTTTGTAGTTTGAGTGGGTTCGAAATTCCAGACCGATTCAAGCAACTCCACCCTGGTCACATTTTGGCCGCGGTTCATGAGCAGATGCTCAAGAAGTGCGAATTCCTTATTGGTAAGTTCGATCGACCGGCCTCCGCGCTTCGCGCTGTGTACCATGCGATCAACTTCTAGATCGCCAGCCCGCAACACCAACTTTGCTTCACGCTTTCTCCTCAGCAGCACGCGACACCGAGCGCGCAGTTCATGCAGACTGAATGGCTTGATCATCAGATCGTCCGCGCCATGATCGAGGCAGCGAACCCGGGTATCCACTTCCTGCCGTGCGGTAAGCACCATCACCGGCAGATCCGCGTCAACCAAACGAACTTCATCCAGGACTTGCTCGCCATCTTTGACCGGCATGTTCAGGTCAAGGATGGTAAGGTCCGGCAAATCCTGACGAAAGGCTTCCACTGCTGTTCCTCCGTCGTGAGCCAGTCGAACACGATGTCCGTCCGCTTCCAATCCCCGGCTAAGAAAGAGCCCGAGTGCCTTGTCGTCTTCTGCGATTAATAGCCTCATCTTCGATTTACTCCGCCGGCATCGACGCTGCTTAACAAGTACTAATCGATGACCCATATCCACGTTCGCCCGAAGCGGAGAGAAACTCAATATTTGAAAGAGAAAAGATGAAGTGTCTGTTCCTGCAATGGGCGCAAGGTATGGGTCGGCCCAAAACGGAATCGCGGCAAATGTTTGCCGAACGAATTTCAACGTGGCCCTGCACCATCGAGCAGGGGCGAAGAAAACCTACTTCCAGAATCTTTAATTTCGATATAGAATCTGAAGCTAAGGCAGTATCCCCAAGGTATGGCGCTGACCTATCGCTCGATTATTTAGTCACCTCTATCGAGCTACCTCGCATCTGAACCGATTTGAATGGCCTCAAGTTTCGGCGGGGACCTTTTGAGATTCCATCTTTAAAATCGGGAATAAGTTACGGATGTTCCAAACAATTCTGCGCAAAACTGAATCTCTAAGGTGCTGTTCCTTATGGATGTACATTGAACGCTAGCTGTTTTTGTTTTCTGAAGCATTGCTCGAATTCAACAAGTATTCCAATAGGACTTCAGACGACATGTTACCTTGGTGCACACCAAGGTTTTCGAAGTGTGACCAAAGCGCTATGGCAATCTGTTGTAGATCATGGATTCTAATCTATGCACGCATAGGCGCGAGACTCTAAGGGGCGGGTTGTGGACTGGGGCAAACTACCCGATTTAGCTGCTGTCATCCTTTTTGCCAGTGCATTCGCTGCGGTGGCTCGGCGAAGTCGTGCGCCTGTGTCGAAGCTTTGGCTTACCGGCTGGCTCATGATTGCACTCCACTTTGCCGCTTCGGCATTCTCAACTCTCCCGGGACAATCAGGTGTGGTTGCGAGCTTTGCAAGCATTACAGCTCTTGCCTGGGCCGGAATGCTTTTCAACTGGGCGTCCGAACCAGATCGGACGAAGCGCTCGAGCTTCTGGATGCTTATCACCTTGATGGGGGCCAATTCCTACTACTTTGGCCTTCTCGCATTCGACCCCGATAATGCCTGGGCTCGCACCGCGGCAGCCGCTACTCTCGGCATTTTGCCGCTTACCCTAGCACTTATTGGAGTCCGCAGAAGAAATCATCCGCTGCGCTGGGCCACGGTTTCTTCTTATTGTTTGCTTTCAGTTTTCCTGCTTGCGTTTCAAGATCGACCTGGCATGGGTACCCTGCTAGCAGTCAACGGCGTACTATTCACGATTTATATCGGCTGCTGTGTACATTTCTGGTTTGCGTATGAGCGCGGTACTGCCGGTGCATTTGTGACTATCGCAGGATTTCTTTCCTGGGCATCGGTGTTTGTAATCGCGCCGGGCATCAAAACGTTCCTGCCCAACGTTCACATTGAAAATGAGGTTTGGAACCTGCCCAAATACATCGTCGCGGTGGGCATGATTCTCCTTCTGCTGGAAGAACAGATTGAGCACAACCAATACCTTGCATTACACGATGAACTGACCGGTCTGCCGAATCGCCGGCTGTTTCAGGATCGCTTGAACAGCGCACTCGAGCGCGCCCGACGCACGGGAAGCAAAGCTGCCCTTTTGTTGATTGACCTTGACCGTTTCAAGCAGGTCAACGATACATTTGGGCACCATGCCGGAGATCGGGTGCTGGAGCATGTGGGGAATGTTTTTGTAGCCCGAGTCCGCCGCTCCGATACAGTGGCGCGAACTGGCGGAGACGAGTTTGCGGTTATTCTCGACGAGCCCGTGAGCCGCGCGGACGCAGACCGCGTAGCCAGTTCTCTCGTCGAGTTGCTGGATCAGCCCTTCTCTTTAGGTGACCGAGAGATTCCAATCGGAGCGAGTATAGGAATTGCGCTTTATCCGGACGATGCCAATGACGCAGAAGGATTATGCATTGCGGCTGACTTGCAGATGTACAACTACAAGCATCAGCGCGGAACCATCAACCCAGCTCGGCCTATTCCAGTGGCTTCATTTACTGCGGTTGATACGCGTCAGCGCCTGCAGAGCGCCGAATAAGTTACTAACTAAATCAAACTCTAACTGAAATGGCCCGGACCAGAGTCCGGGCCATTTCAGTTTTGCAATACAGCGGAGATCAACCCTGTCCGCCGCCTGCTCCACGACCACCACCTGGGCCACCCGGACGACGACGACGACGACGACGATTGTTGTTCGCTCCCCCACCGCCCCCGGCCGGACGCCCGCTGCCGGCGGTTGTTGTCGCTGGAACAGGTGCGCCTTCTACGCGATTGAAGTTCGGCTCACTATCTTCATCAAACTCTTCTGAGCCTTCCTCATCGAAATCGTCGCCGCCTTCAATCAGGATCGTGCTCTGATTTGATTTTGGCTGCCGCTCATCGAATTCGTTGCGCTGTTTGGACGGAGCAGGTGCTGCCGACATGGTCTCCTGGACGACTGCTTCGGTTCCCTCTTCCGGCGCGACGCCTGTCGTCTGTACAAGCTTGGCCTTCTGTTCTCTGATCAGGGCTTTGCGGCTGAGCTTGATGCGATTGCCTTCGATAGCGAGTACCTTCACCATCACCTGATCGCCTTCGCGAAGCTCGTCCTTTACTTCCTTTACGCGATGCTCGGCGATTTCAGAGATATGCAACAGTCCATCGGTGCCTGGGAAGAGCTCGACAAATGCGCCGAACTCAGCCAGCCGAACTACCTTACCGAGATAGACCTTGCCAATTTCCGGTACGGCTGTGATGTCGGAGATCATTGCCAGAGCCTTCTTCAGACCATTTGCGTCGCTTGAAGCTACGCTTACGCGGCCGGTGTCGTCCACGTCGATCTTGGCGCCTGTCTGTTCAACAATGCCGCGGATGGTAGCTCCACCCTTGCCGATCAGATCGCGAATCTTGTCGGTCGGAATCTGCACGGTCTCAATACGAGGTGCATACTTCGAACGTTCAATACGAGGTCCGCTCAGCTCGGCATCCATCTTGTCCAGCAGGAAGAGGCGTCCGCGCCGTGCCTGCTCCATTGCCTGTTGCAGGATCTCGCGGGTCAACCCACCGATCTTGATGTCCATCTGAAGTGCCGTAATGCCTTTGCGGGTACCGGCAACTTTGAAGTCCATGTCGCCGTAATGATCTTCCGCTCCAGCAATATCGGTAAGAATGGCGTAATCATCGCCTTCCTTTACCAGGCCCATGGCCACGCCGGCAACTGACCCGGCAAGGTTGATTCCGGCGTCAAACAGTGCCAGACTGGCGCCGCAGACGGATGCCATTGAGGACGAACCGTTGGATTCCAGGATGTCACTGACGATACGGATCGAGTAAGGTGATTCTTCTACAGGAGGAAGAACTGCTGAAATGGCACGCTCGGCAAGTGCTCCGTGCCCAATTTCACGACGCCCTGTACCGGTCATACGTCCCGTTTCACCAACACTGAACGGCGGAAAGTTGTAGTGAAGCATGAAGGCTTTCTTTTGCTCGCCTTCATAAGATTCGAGACGCTGACCGTCATCCATTGTGCCCAGCGTCGCTGTCACCAGTGCCTGTGTTTCGCCGCGAGTGAACAGTGCCGAACCGTGAGTACGTGGCAGCACGCTGGTTTCGATCGTGATCGCGCGAATCTCATCAAATGCGCGACGATCCGGGCGAATGCGATCCTTGGTCACCTGCTCACGGAAGATCCGCTCGCGCAGAGTCTCGTAGTAGGTGTTCAACTTCTTCTTGGCATCTGGCTGATCAGCCGGCAGCGATGCGGCAAGCTCGTCCTTGATCTGCTTGATCAGTGAATAGCTTTCAGTTTTGCCGTGCGTCTTGGTATCAAGCGCGTCCTTCAGCCGGTCGCCGATTCTAGCTTTCAGATCATTGAAATAGGCCTCGTCGTGCTCCGGTGCAACGAACTTACGCTTCTGCTTACCTGCCTTTGCCACAAGTTCTTCAATCGCGGCAACAATCTTCTTGATTTCTCCGTGTGCAAATTCGATCGCACCGAGGACCACTTCCTCGCTCTCTTGCTTGGCGCCGGCTTCGATCATCACGATGCCGTCCTTGTGTCCGACGACCATAATGTTGATCGTGCTCTCTGCACGCTCGGCATAGGTGGGATTCACGACAAATTCACCGTTTACTCGGCCCACGCGTACTGCGCCAACCGTTGCACTGAATGGGATATCGGATAGTGCCAAGGCCGTTGCTGCAGCATTGATGGCAACCACGTCAGGATCGTTTTCCTTGTCGGCCGAAAAAACCAACGCAATTACCTGCGTTTCGTTGCGGAAACCATCGGGAAACAATGGGCGGATCGGGCGATCTATCTGGCGGGAGGTAAGGATTTCCTTCTCGCTCGGACGACCTTCGCGCTTGATGAAGCCGCCGGGAATGCGCCCACCTGCATAGGTGTATTCGCGATAGTCAACGGTGAGTGGAAAGAAATCGATGCCCTCGCGGGGATCGGGAGATGCTACTGCGGTCGACAGAACCACGGTCTCGCCCGTAGTTACCAGTGCAGCGCCAGAAGCCTGCTTGGCCATGCGCCCGGTCTCAAAAACCAGCCGCTTGCCGCCGGCAAGCTCGACAGCTACTTCATGTTTGGTAGACATAGAGTCCTCTTTTCGTTTTATTCGCTTGGGAAACTTGTGTGTGGAAAGCGCCTGATGAAATCAGGGCGCGGAGTGTTGACCGAACGGGCAGATGAGCGCAATGAAAAACCCGAGCCTCATTTCGAGGCTCGGATTCAGCCGCAGCGCTAATGCCGCGGTAGATGTGGTTTTTCGTGAAGGGAGTGTGCAAGCGACAGCTATGCGCTCTCCCTGGCTCAGGATGCAGGCCGCCAGGTACACCGTGGCCCCGGGTGGTTGGGGAAACAGGGGCCATGACCAATTTCCGGTCTGGGCGCTTCCGGGTCAATGTGAACTTTCTATTTACTTGCGGATACCGAGTTTTGTGATTACGTCGCGGTAGCGATCGGCATCATGTGACTTCAGGTAATCCAGCAGGCGGCGGCGCTTGCTAACCAGTTGAAGCAGGCCACGCCGTGAAGCGTGATCCTTCTTGTGGGTTTTGAAATGTTCGGTCAGCTCGCCAATCCGTTCACTTAGAATCGCGATCTGGACTTCCGGCGAACCGGTGTCCGTATCGTGAGTACGGAAGCGTTCAATCAGGTCAGTTTTCTTTGCAGTCGCCAGCACGGCGTCAGGTACTCCTCTTGTCTTCTCAGGTCCACTTCTAAAGTGTCTACTGTGAGATTACCATGAAGGCATCCGGTTGCGCCATTGAAACGCCCCTCCGCACCTGCCTGTAAACTCTTCCGGAATCAGACGGTTTTTGCCGGCTTTGATCCCGCTTCCTGCCGATAATAGGCTGCGCGCACAATAGACGTGCTTGTTACGGCTCTGTAGCGAGCCAGTAATTGGCACGAGCAACAATCCTGGCGCCGTAATCCTCGGTTGTTTTCACACGGATCGTATGCAGTCCCGGCGTGGCATCGGATGGGCTGAACGTAATCAGATATCGATTGCGCATGTGCTTAGCCGCGTCAAGTACCCGCTGCTGGAAGTGCTTGTCGCCGGTAAACGTCGTATATTCACCGCCGCTCATCTGGGCCACTTCTTTGGTAACGTTCTTCCTGAATGCCTGAACAAGCATCCAAAGCGTCGAAAGCATGCTCGTCGTCGGAGGTTCGTTGCCGCTTCCAGAGACGCTGTTCTTTATGTCGTGCGAAATCTCGGCCAGCGCCGGCGAAAACGCCACGCTCAAAATCAGCACGTCTGAGCCGCCAATTTTCTTGATCAGGTCTTCTTCTTTGGTATGTTTGCTGCCGTGATCACGCTCTTCGCTGATGAGAAGCAGAACGCGACGGTATTCCTTTGGCTGAGATTCAAGTAAGTCTACGGCGGAACTTATTGTGTCGAGGATCGCCGCTCCTCCGTCGCCCGGCGCTAAATGAGTCAGTGCATCGTTAACCAGTTCGCTCGAGCGCGAGTAGTCGCACAGCAAATGAGGCCGTGAATCAAATCCCATCAGCGCTACCTTGCTCTGCGGGTCGGTCAAAAACATGTCGAGCAGCGGCCCCATTTTGGCCAGTTTGTCGAATTCCAGTACGCTCGCCCCGCCCTCCTCTACCGCCAGCACCAACGCAACCGGAGCTGTGTCCATCTCCTCCTGCACGCGGATCTTTTGCGGTACCCCATTATCTTCCACAGCAAAATCGGTGGGCTTCAATCCGTAAACCACTCCCCCGCCCTTCTTCTCCACCAGCGTTGGCACCAGCACTTCCGTAGTGGTGATGTGCAGGGTGGTCGCATCACTTTGCGATGTCGGCATCGGCTTGGGAGGCTCAATTGGTGGCAAGTCTTGCGCAATCGAGAAAGCCGCAATTGAAAGCCACGCTGCAGCCACAGCGAAAAGAAGTTGAGACGTTCCGGATTTGATTCCAGGAAGATTTCTCATAATACTCAAAGATTTAGACGTGATTGGGGTAGCGGATGTCAGATTCAAAGGATTTGATATTCCCGCTTTCATCCGCGTTTGCGTACCTCATTCTCGAGTCGGCCGGTCCAGAGCAGGAAGCTAAACAGCTCCCACTTCGATTCCCATATGAACCCGAAAATGTCTTTGGTGGACAATGTCTCGGCTTTTTTGCCGGAAAAGGTTTCCACGCGCCACTTCAGATACTCGCTGCGCCACGGAGCCAAGCGGTGGCCGCGAGTCGCATTCCATATAAATCGAAGAGGTGCCAGCACGGGTATCCTTTTCGATTGAGTATAGACGGAGAGATCGCCTCCCTGCAGCCGAAAGGGATTGCGTTTTGCGGCACAATGCAACGTTCAGGGGCGGCCTAGAGCTTGCTGAACAGGCTGTTGGAGGCTGCGCCGAGTTGAACGATGACTGCCTGAAGTGCGGCCTGCTGCGTTTCGGCCAGAGATAGGCTGGTCGCCAGCTGCGCCACATCTGCCTGCATCAGGTTGGTCTGCGCAACAGTGAGTTGCGTCTTCTCGTTTGTGACCGCATCGGAAGCAGCTGACAGACTGGTGATGGAATTGTCGATCATCACGCGTTGTTGCGATACGTAATTCAGCGAAGAGGTCAGGGCCGCCGTATCGTTGGCCGCCTGCGCTTGATTGACAGTGCCGGTCGAATAGTCCGCAATCAGGTTATTCAGCGCTGCGAACACGTCCTTCGAGCCGGCCCCTTGAAAGATCTGGCTGCCGGGCACACTCAGCTGAATTTTCTGGCCGTTAGGCAAGCTGAGGAAGGTCGCGGTGGTGTCGCCAGCGTAGCTCGTGGTTGCAGGGGTGGTTGCGCTCGAAGTACTGAAAGGCGCAGACGCGGTCTGTGTGCCTGCGAAAATATATTGGCCCTGGTAACTCGTGTTCGCCAACGTCATAACTTCATCGCGAATGCCGGTGAGCTCTTGCGCAATCGCCATAATATCGTTTGCGCTACGTGTCCCGTTGTTAGCACTGGTTGCGAGAGAAATGGCCGTGGTCAACTGGGACACGACGCTTCCCAGAGAAGAGTCCGCAACCTGCAGTCTGCCGGTAACAAGGTTCGCACTCTGGTTGAATGAATCATCTTGCCGAATCTGATTCAGAAGCATCACATTTTGGCCGGCTGCAATAGGGTCTTCGCCCAGGGAGTTCACGCGCACTCCGCTCGAAAGCTCCTCGGTCAAGTGCTGCTCCGATGCCTGCGAGGAATTCAAAGCCACTGCCAGATTTGCAACGTAGTTCGGATTAACCCGCATGATTCACCCCATGATTCAGATAATCTCGACAGCGTTCATCCGCACAAAGCGTAGACGCCCGTTTTGGATTACGAAACGGTCGTCTGTGAGCCCAGGTTCAGAGCCGACGCCATGATCGAGTTGAGAATGGCAAAAACCTGCGACGCCGCCTGGTAGCTGCGTTCAAGCAATGTCAGCGCCGAAGCCTCGTCGTTCAAATTCACGCTTGAAAGCGCGTCCCGCTGCGTCTGTAACTGCGTGACTGATGCGTTTTCCGCAGTGTTTTCCGTTTGCACCTGCGATACCTTTGAGCCGAGATTTGTAACCATTCCGGCATAAAAGTCGGAGGGCGTTTTGCCGTTCAATTGCAGTGTCCTGGCCATATTGGCAATCGCAATGGCGTTG
>JADGNO010000063.1 GCA_017883405.1 Occallatibacter sp.
TACGGACGGGACGGCCAATGGAGTGGTCGTGAATCCTGGAGCGATGCTGGCAGATGGTCAGCTTGTCTTTGCGGGGACGTTAGGACAAGGGCTGATGGTGAGCATGGATGGCGGTACACGATGGAAGTCGATCGTGTCGGGCTTGCCGTCGCTGAATGTAACCGCGCTCGCGAAAGCGAACGGCTATGTATATGTGGGAACGGAAAATGGACTGGTCAAGATCGCCGAAAGCAAGTTGTAACTCGACGCGAAGAAGCTAAACGGAAGCATGGAGAGAAAGACAACAATGAAATGCATGCATGCTTTCTATGGGCTGCTGCTCGCAGTGCTTAGCGCTGGACAATTGGTTCGCGCGGACAGTGGCGTGCTGATTCCTCTGGACAAGCAGGCGCCTGATCCAAGCGTTCTATCGCTGACGGAGATGAAGGTAGAGATCCACATCGACAATGGAGACGCGCGGGTGTGGGTTCGGCAGATATTTACCAACCACACCAATCGCAACCAGGAAGGCAACTACGTGTTTGCGCTGCCGACGGGCACGCAGGTCTCAGACTTCGCGGTGTGGGATGGACCAGTGCGGATTCCCGCAGTAATCCTGGAACGGAAGCGAGCGCAAGCACTTTACCAGGAGTTAAAAAGCCAGGCGATCGATCCGGGACTACTGCAGCAGGGAGAAAGATCGGATGAGGATGCGAAACGCAATTCGATCTTCAGCGCGCACATTGTGCCGATTCCCGCGTATGGGACCAAGCGTTTGGAAATGGAATATCACCAGCGGATCGCGATCGACGCGCACAAAGGATATTTTGTTCTGCCGCTCAAGCCGGATGCGTATGCGAGTCAGCATGTTTCGCATTTCTCCATTCAATTTGAAATGCATTCGGCAGCGCGCGTGAAGGACTTTGCGGCGCAGATGAAAGCGCCTCCTTTCAAGGTGGAGCTGCAGAATGAGCACACGGTGCGGGGCTCGGTCGATGGGGCCAATATCGACATGGCCGAGGATTTTGCTGTGACGTGGGTCGTGAACGAAACGGGCAACGCCATGGAGGTGATTGCTTATCGCAATCCTGTTGTAAAGACGACGGAAGCGAGCACAGACCTCGAAGGCAACGAGAGCAAGGCTGCGAACAAGAAAAGCAAGAAGCAGAGTAAAGAGAAGGCAGCGATAGAGCCTGGATACTTTGAAGCTAAGGCGCAGTTGACCGCTCCATTGACGGCGCAAGCGAAACCGAATGAGGCACAGGCGCTGCAACGGACAGTGATTGTGCTGATGGATACTTCGCTCTCGATGCAATGGGAAAAACTGGAGCGCAGTTACGCAGCGGCGGCAAAGATGCTTGAATCGCTGCGGCCGGAAGATCGATTTAACCTGCTGCTCTTTAATACGCGCGTGGACAGCTTCAAACCCGGGCCAGTGAAAGCGGAACCGTCGAGTGTGAAAGCAGCGATGGATTGGCTGCGGGCCAGCCACCTGCGCGGCGGGACGGACCTGGAGAAAGCTCTCGATGCAGGCCTTACGCAGGCGGCCGCACCAGACTCAGCGCTGGTGCTGCTTACCGACGGCGGCGCGGACCGCGGCATGATTCAGAATGGAAAGCTGGGTGTGTGGTATCGAACGCGATGGATGCAGATCGCCGCGGAGAGGCGGCCCAAGACGGATGTGTTTGCAGTGGGCGATGACGCCAACCTTCCGCTGTTGCGTGTACTGAGTCGCAACGATGGAGTGCTGGAGCATGTGCTGTCGAGCGAGCCGGTGGAATTCAAACTTGCGTCGTTTATATCGAAGGCAGGGCAGACGCCCATCGGGGAGTTGAGGCTCACGGTGTCTCCGCAGACCGCTGTCGACAAAGTATATGCGCTGGATGACGCGGTGTTTGATGGCGGCGAAGCGAGTTGGGTAGGGCAATATGCAAAGCCGGTGAAGCATGCCGGTTTCAGGGTCGAGGGGCAGCAACAGGGGAAAATAGTACGCGCCGAAACCAAGACCGAGTTGCCCGCGCAGGCACTCGAACATGACCAGTTGCCGCGGCTGTGGGGATGGGCTCGGGTGCAGGCGCTGCTCGATCAGATCGAACGCGAAGGAGAGAGTGAGGCGGCGATCAAGGAGATTATTCTGCTGGCGCGGAAGTACAAGTTTGTTACGCCGTATACTTCATTTCTGGCAGCGCCGCGCGCGCTGTTGCGGCCGCGCGTGATACGACCCGGCGATCCGGTGCTGCGCATTCACACCGATCCTGCAATTGTCTCAGTGATCGCACTGTTTCCCTTTGGCCTCGAAAAACCATTGCGTTATCTCAGCGGTGAAGACGTGTGGCAGACCCGCTTCCTGGCGCCCCCGGAGATGACGGACGGCAGCTACGTGGTGCGGCTCATCCTTTGCGACAAGGATGGGCAGACTTATCGCGAGCAGAAAAGTTTTGTGATTGCTTCGAAGCCGCCGACAGTGAAGATTCATCTGGAACACAGCCGTTATCGCGCGGGGGAAGTGATACCGCTGACGGTGAGCGCATCGGAGACGACGCGCACGTTGACCGCACGCGTGGAAGGCATGGCGCCGGTGAGCTTGCGCTGGAATCGCGATGCCTCAGCGAATACTGGGCAACTGCGATTGCCAGATAGGATGGCGCCGGGCGAGTACGTGCTGGCGGTAACAGCGGAAGACATGGCGCACAACCTTGGCAGCGCGGAGGTGCACATTGAAGTTGTTCCGTGAGCGCAGGGGACGAATTGGAACGGCCGTCGCGGCAGTGGCTGCGATGGGCCTGTGTATGGGAGCCGCACGGCCTTTGTGGCATGGAACAGCGATGCTGATGACGCCGGGTCACGGATTTGCGCACTGGATAGAAGACGTTCAAGCGGGATCAGATGTGGAGAAGGCGCTCTATCGGCTCATGCAGTTGCCGCATGGAGAGATATTGTTCCGGCGGCCGCCAAGCGAAACTGTGCCGGCGCTTGCGGCGCTGTCGGAATCGCAGAAGAACGCGGCGCTTTATTCCATGCGCGCGCTGGAAGAAGAGCAAGAACTTAAATTTGCCGAGGCCGAGCGCGATTGGAAGACGTGGGCGGAGAAGGCCGATGATCCAACTGCAGCGCATCTTGACCTGGCGGATTTTTATGAGCGCCGATTGAAACCGCAGGATGAGTTAGCCGCACTTGAGTTGGTGGGTAAGGCGGGTGCACGTCCGCAAGAGCGATGGACAGTTGTCGAATCACAACTGTCATGGAGTGCCTGGCAACGCGCGTTGAAGGTCGTAGATCAATACGCGCTGGCGCACACGACGACTGCGCATTTGTATTCGGAGTGGATGGCGCGCTATCCGAAGGAGGCTTCGCTGTATGCGCGAGCGTTCTCATTTCTGCTGGAGGAGAAAGACTTCGCTGCCGCTTCGGAGCTGATCAATCGCTACCGCGGCGTGTTTCCCGACGATCGTGTTTTTCCAGTCAAAGCTGAAGCAGACATGGCGGCGAGGCGGGGTTCGGCGAAAGACGGGCTGGCGATTTACGAGGCTCGGTTTGAGCCGCTGTGGCCCGCGGAACTGGTGAAGAGCTATTTCGATCTTGTTTTGAAGAGCCAGGGTCCAAGGCAATTCAGCGATACGATGCGCGCGAAGCTGGCTGCTAACTCGGATGACTTGAAAGATGCTGCGCGGCTGTTTTATCTATATCAGCAACAGGGACAGCTCGACTCAGCCAAGGCGGTGTTATCGCGTTACCGAGAGCAGAAGGATGAACGCGCAGCGAAGTGGAGCGAAGAAGAACTCGATACGCTGCAGCGGCTGTTCGAAGCGATACAGGATTTTCCGGAAGCCGCTCGCTACGCGTATGCATTGGCATCGGACCGCTCAACAGCAGGAACGGAGCGCAAGGGACTTGTCGATCTGGCGCGGATTTTGTTGACGGCGCCAGAACAGCCGTTGCGGGTGGGCGCGGGAAATCTGGCGCTCTATCGGAATATTGGCACGATGGATAGCGGGCCGGGTTATCTCAATGGGATTCTCTCGCTGTTCCTCAACACGCAGGGGCCGGGTAGTGAGTACGCGACGGAGGATCAACTTGCGGTGCCCTATTTTCATCGAGCCAAGGCAGCAGAGTTGATCGCTGATATAGACAAACGGTTTGCCAATGAGGCGGAGCGCGCGGATCTGCATGCGCGACTTATGGAGGCGTACGGAGCGTATGGCGAGAATGATGCGGCGATTCGCGAGGGAACGGCGCTGCTGGCGGCATTTCCCGCATACGAGCAGCGAGTGAAAGTTGCGCTCGAAGTTGCGGATGCTTATACACGCACGCAACAGGTGGAGAAGGAATTTGCAATCTATCGGGACCTGCTGAGAGAACTGGCCGCGAAAGCTGACGGCATGCCGCTTGGGTCCACGGATGACGCGGGCGGCAAGCCGGTGGTGGAAGAGCGGAGCGCTGAAACAGCGAATGAGCCGGTTGGTGAGAGTGTAGTGGTTACGGCGAATCCCGCGGTCCCGGCGGTGCGATCGGCTTTATACAACGAAGTGCTGAATCGATATCTTGCGCGCATGGTGTCGCTGCATAAATTGCCCGATGCATTGAATGTTTTGCGTGGCGAATTAGACCGCAATCCGCAGGATCCGGGGCTGTATCAGAAGCTGGCTGACTTTCTCGAGCAGAACGCATTGAATGCGCGCGAGGAGGAGGTGTATCAGAAAGCGATCGAGCAGTTTCAAGACACGGGATGGTATGCGAAGCTGGCGCGACTCTATCTGCGGCAGAAGCGCAGCGCTGATTACAGCGCGCTGATGCGCAAAGTGGCGGGAATTTTTTCGGGGACGGAGCTGGAGGAGTTTTTGGACCGGGCACCGGCTCCTGATAAGTCGTTGGCTCTTGAAGTTAATTTGTATGCGCATCAGCGATTTCCGCACGATTTGCGATTTGTGAATAGCCTGATTGTTGAGTACACGGGCGCGCGGCGTTCGAGTGAAGTTGAAGGACTCTTGTGGGCGCACTGGTCAGAGTCGCCGCAGTTGCGCGATCGGCTCTTCGAAGTGCTGAGCAAGTCGGGTGAACTGGATAAGGTTCTCGACCAATTGCGTCAGCAAGCACCCGAGATCGAGAAGGCGGATTGGACGGGACTGGCTGCGCGCAATCCTGCGGCGGAGCGCTTGTGGGTGGATGCATGCCTGTGGCAATCGCAATTTGAGCAAGGCGTAGGCGGGGCTGAGGCATTGGCGGCGGCGTATCCGGCGGATGCAGGGCTGAATGAGCAGGCTTCGTCGCTGTATAGGTCCTTCGCATATTTTCACCCTGAAGATACTGATAAGTCGATCGCGATTGAAAAGAGATTGCTGGAGGCGCAGCCGGGGAATATCGCAACGTTGGCGCGCATTGGAGATATTTTCGCCGACCGTGCGCGCTTCGCTGAAGCGAGGCCCTACTGGACGCGCATGGCTGAAGTGCATCCCGGCGAAACGGAAGGGTACCTGCAATCGGCGACAGTGTTCTGGGACTACTTTGATTTTTCTTCGGCGCGAAATCAGTTGCAAAGAGGACGAGACAGGTTGGGTGAGTTGACGCTCTTCGGCTACCAGGCGGGAGCGATTGAAGAGAGCCGCGGAAACCTCGCAGAGGCTGTGCGGGAGTATACGGCGAGCGCGGTGGCAGCGAAACTTTCGCCGGAGAGCCGAGAGCGGCTGTTGGTTTTGGCGAGAAAGCCGGCGATGCGCGCACAAGTGGAGGAGGGTACTGCGGGGCTACTAAAGCAGTCTGCGCCGACAGCGGGAGCTATTCAATTGCGTGCCGGGATTCTTGAAGCAGAGCAGCGGAAGGATGACCTGGGGCGCGAGTTGAAGGAGACAGTTGCGCAGACGACTTCTTTTGATGTGCTCGACGCACTGACGGAAGCGGCGCGAAGTCATGAGTTGCCAGAAGTTGAGGAAGCGGTGATGCAGCGCCAGATCGCACTTACGACTGACCCGGTGCGTAATTTGCAGCTCAGGTATCAGTTTGTTGATCTGCTGCAGAGGCGGAGCGCCCAGGCTGCGACGCAAGAGCTAGACGCGATCTATCACGAGCATGGAAAGGTGCTTGGTGTAGTGCGGTCAACGGTTGACTACGACTGGGGGCATGAACGCAAACAAGAGGCTGTGGCTGTGCTGCTGGAGTCGGCGAAGGCTTCGTATCCGGAATTGAAGAGCCGCTTTGAACTTGAGACTGCGCGGAAGCTGACGGAATTAGGCGAGTATGCGCGTTCGCGAGCGCTGATTACCGAATTGCTGGGACAAAAGGCGCTTGATGCCGGTTACGAAGCGGCAATGGCGGACAATCTTGCGCGTGCTAACGACCAGGCCGGCTTGGAGGTGTTCTATCAGGCACAGTTGGAACTTATGCGCAAAGCGCCTCTCGAGCGCGGAGAAAAATTGCAGCGTATCGGCCAGCTGAGACGAGGGATGATTGTAGCCGCGACGCGGCTGGGCAGGACAAACGAAGCAACCGACCAGTACATTGAATTGATCAATGCTTATCCGGACGATGCGGGCCTAGATCAAGAGGCTGCACTTTACGCCGTCACGCATGGAGCACGGGACAGGTTATTCAGTTTTTGTCAGAAGGCGATTGCGGATTCGCCACGCGATCCGCGATGGAGCATCGTGCTGGCGCGGGTGGCTACGTCAGCTGAAGATTATCCAACGGCGATTGATGCGTACAGCAAAGCGATCCACCTGCGGCCGGAGCGACAGGACTTATATATCGCACAGGCCACTCTCGAAGAGCGGCTGCACAAATTTGACGACGCGATCGGCCTTTACCGCAAGCTCTACACACTCAGCTATCGAGATCCGAAATGGATGGAGAAGGTAGCTGAATTGTCCGCGCGCCAAGGGCACGGGCCCGAAGCGGTCAAGGCGCTTGAAACGGCATGGATCGAGGGCCATCCGGTGAAAGCGACGAACAGCTTTACGTTGGCCTCCCGCCTGGAAGGCTGGGGTTTACTCGTTGAGGCGCGCAAGTATGCCGAGCTGGGGGTGGAACAAGCGGGAGCCGATCTGTTGATAGATGGCGATAATCAAAGAGGCGCAGCAACCTATGCTCGCATTCTTGCGCGTCTGCGCCAGACCGCTACGGCATACGCGCGACTGACGGATGCGCGGCAACAGGCTGCGAAGGTGACGCTGGCATCGGTGGTTCATCAAGTGGCGAAAGATGGACCGGGCGCGGTGACCGACGAGGAGTGGCGGAAGCAGCGGGAGAAGGAGCGAACCGCGCAAGCCAAACAAGGATTCGCACAGGCGGTGATCGCAATGGGCCAGGCTGCAGGTCAGTTCCACACTCCTGAAGAGAAAACACAGTTCGCCACCTGGATCAAAGGCGCCTGCGCGACGGCAAGCGTTGCGGAGATCAGCGCGGTTTATCTGCCGGCCGTGAAGGCAGCAGGATTGGCGGATCTCGATGCGGAATTAACGTGGAGTTCGATTGAGCGCAGCAGCCAGGCTCGGAATGCGGAGTTGTCCTCATGGATTGCGTTTGAAACGCAAAGAGGACAGGTCGATGTGGCCGCTGCAAGACTGGAGAAACTGGCGCCGGGCCTTCCGTCGAAGCAACGGTCAGCGATCTGGAAGTACGCGCTGGATGCATATCACAAGGCAGGCGATTATCCGGCAGAGTTGAGGATGGCGGCGCATCTCGCTGATGACGCCCAACTGAGCGGAATTGAATTAGCTCGCTACCATCAACTGTTGCTGGCACAGCAGCCACAGGAACTCATTCGGTTGGCAGGCAATGACGATGCCGCGGCCCAATACTTGGTGCGCAATGGCAATGGCGAACAGGCACTTGTTGCCGTGGACGCGCGCGCGGCGGGCAAAGCATCGATATGGAAAAACGCATACAGAGCATTGACCGGTTTCTATTTGCGTGAGAATCAGCCGGAGATTGGCGCGGCATTTGCAACTGCGCTGGGAACCGACGCCAGTATAGGGGACCGAGTTGCGCATGCTGCGGATCGCGATCAACAACTGGCCGGCGCGGTATGGTTCTACTACGGCTCGCGCTATGGCGAGTTTCTCGATGAAGAGAAGGATTCGCGCGCAGAGGACTATCTCGAATCAGAACTCGAACGCGCACCTCAAAGTCACGAACCGTACCTGCATCTCGCCGACTATTCTGCGATGGTCGACAGAAGCGATGCGGCCCTGAGTGACTACCAGCGGTCGTTGGATTTGAAACGCGATCAACCGGCGGTGCAGAACAAGATTGCGAAAATTCATTGGCAGCAAGGGCGGCATTCGGATGCGCTTTCCGCATGGAGCGAGGCGGTCAAGTTGGTGGCGGCTGAGATCGATGCGCGGCATGTGCCGGAGACTATGTGGGGAGACTTTGCTCAGGTGCTTGCGAATGCGGGCGCGCGAGGGCAATACGATTCCATCCGGGTGCAGGTAGATGCACTTCTTCGCACTTACATTGGGCGTAACGGAGAATACCGTTCGGAACCACTGCTGGAAGCGGGGTATCACGCCAACAACGACTCGATCGATTGGCTGCTTGCCGCGACGTCTGCTGCCCGGAACCAGGAAGGCGTACTCGAATCTCTATTGCCCAATAGCTGGTCAACGCAAGGGAACTGGATTCGTAAGGATCAAATCAGTGGGATTCGCCGTCGCATCGTGGAGCTCGAAGAAAGAAAAGAGCGACCGAACGTCAACACCGGGTATGACACTCTTGCCTCTGCGCGTCAAAAGTTAGTGGAATCTCTGATCGACGAGAAGAAATTCGCAGAGGCGCGCGTTGTGTTGAGCCAGGTTTCGGAAGAGAAGCGCACGACGGCGGCGTGGTTGCCAGATCTGCTCGCGGTGGCGGATGCCGATGGCACTCTGGATCAGCTGTTATCGCAATGGAAGAAGCAGGATCATGCTGCCCCGGCGGCGAATGATCTGCGGAACGCTACCGGCCGGTTGAGCGAGAAAGGAAGTCACGCGGTCAGGCGATTCATTTACGAACAAGCGCTGGCAAAGCGCGAGCTAACTGCGCCGAACTTTCTTGGCCTCGCGGCGATCTACCTGGATGCAGGCGATGATCAGGGCGCCGTGAGATTGCTGAAACGGATGACGCTGGTGAGTGAGGATGCCTACGCTGATGCGGACTCCGCAGCGCAGTTACTCGAGGAAAGACACAAGAACGCGGAAGCGCTTCAATTTCTGCGGCCGCTTGCGGAGGCATCCCCCTGGAACGCGGGGATCAGAGTGCGGTTAGCCTCAACTATGCTTGCTGTTCATCCCCAGCAAACGGAAGCTCTGTCGATTTTGGATGTTGCCGTAGCCGATCCCAAAGCGTTGTATAGCGAACGTGTCGCTGCCGCGTTGGCGCTGAAAGGACACGGGGCTTCCTCTGCCGGGAGCGATGAATTGAAGATACTGGCTTCGAGTAACTGTCCAACGCTTGAAGAAGTTTCGAAGCCGTTGTTTGTCGAAACGCGCCTGGCTGCCGCATCCTGTGCGGCGAATGCAAAGACCAAGGAACATGTGCTGCGTGATGGATTGGCCATTTCACCGTGGAATGTAGAAGTTCGACGGCAATATATATGGTCCGCATTCGCGGCGGGTTTTGATTTCAGGGCGTTAGTGGCCGCCGAACCATTCCTGCAATCTGCGAGTGCGTACAGTGCGAACGATGTTTACCCTGCGGCGGAGTCGCGAGAAGCAGGCCTAGATGACGCTGTTGTTGACGATGGCGATGGAACGCAGTCACCGCAAAACCTATCGCTCTCTTCGCTTAAGCCGGATGAGGCAGCGAAGCTCCTCGATCTGGTCATCGGCGCAGATGAGCATCATCATGATCTTGTTGCAGCGTCGAGGCTGCTACCGATTGCAATTCTTCGGTCGCAGGATCGGACGCATCGCCAGTCCCTGGTCGACAAGCAAAAACACATCGACCTTGAAATCGCTCGGGAGCATGAGAACGACGCGCGCACGCCCATTGTCCACGCGGAGTTGGACCAAGGCCGCGTGGTCCGGCCTCGACTGAAGCCGGGCGAACCGTTCGAAGTGCGCAAGGCCGTGTCACAGGAGGAGCAGCCATGAAGCGCCTTGTGTTGGGTTGCATCGGTTTGTTGATGCTCGGCATTGCGTTGCTGTGGGCAGTAAGTCAAGTGGAGCAAGCGCGGACGCCCGACATGGCTTCGATGATGCCGGATGGAGCGCTGCTTTATCTTGAGGCACGTGACTTTCATTCACTGCTAACGGAGTGGAATTCTTCAGGACAGAAACGAACCTGGCTAAGAGGCGATAACTATCAGGCGTTCAGCCGGTCGCGCTTATTTGAACGGCTGTCGCAGGCGCAGGATGAGTTCTCTACTGCGGCGGGACTGAGGACTGACAGTAGCCTGCTCGGCGCCGTGGCTGGCAAACAGAGCAGCCTGGGACTCTATGATATCGGCAACCTGGAATTTGTCTTCGTCACGCGAATGGATCAGCACGAAGTGGAGGCGACGCCGCTGTGGCAGTTGCGCGCGAAGTTTGAACAGCGGACGGAAGGTGGTGCGCCATTTTTTGTTCATGTGGATACGCAGTCCAATCGCACTGCGGCTTTCGCCGCGAGAGATGGTTGGTTGATTCTGGGTACGAGTGAGCGTCTCGTGGCTGGAGTTCTCGATCATTTGCAGGGGACGCATGCGCGAACTCTCGCGGATGAAGCCTGGTACGCTGATGCGATCAAACAGGCGACGGGACCAGCAGGCGATCTGCGCATGGTGTTGAATCTGGAGAAAATTGTTCCGGGCCCTTACTTCAGAAGTTATTGGGTGCAGCGCAATGTCACAGAAATGAAGCAGTACACCGCAGCGCTCAGCGATCTGCATCGTTCTAGCGAAACGTATCGAGAAGAGCGAGTTCTATTGCGGAAAGCGGGGATGGCTGCTGCGTCTTCTGGAGATGTGCGCGCGATTGCGGCGCTGGCACCGGAGGACGCGGTCTTCTATAGCGCGCAGGCTTCGCCGGATCCGGAGAGGGTGTTGTCGACGATGCGCGAGAATTTGCTGGATATGAAAACGAATCGGACGGCGGCGAGGTCGAGCGCGCCTTCGCTGACGACGAACGAGAATGCTGGTGATGCTTCAATGCTGGAGGAGCGCATTGATCAGGCGCCTGTGATGGTGACGACGGCAGACTCTTATCAACCGCTGCGTGATCTGTTGCGGGCGACGGAACTGACTTCAGCGCTCGAGGTCTACGGCACGCATGCATCGCGCGATGGAGGATTTGTCGGAATCGATTGCGGAATGGTGATCGACGCGGCGCAGGCATGGAACGATGCGGCGATGCGGGACGCGCTTACTGGAGCGCTGCGTCCTGGAATAACAGCGGCGACGGTTGGTGTGGGTTGGACGAAGCGATCAGGTTCATCGGGTGACTACTTCGCGCTCGACGGGCCGGTGTCGCTTTACGCCGGGGCTCGAGAGAGGCTGTTGTTCATCGCGACGGATGCCGGACTCCTCGAACATATGCTGGCGCGACAACAAGCGAGCACTGAATCAAAGGCGAGCGGAATTACCTACGCCGCGACATTCAGGCACGAACCGCGTGAGCAGCAGAACTTTCGCGCACTCTTTGGACGGCTCGATCGGGCTGGGCACGGGAGTGAGAATGCGGCCTCTTCGGCAGATGGGAACGACGGAAGAAGTCCCGCATTTTTCTCTGGTAACATCGCGAGCCTGAGCAAGATGTTTGCGTCGGTGGACCGAGAAACGATCGAAGAGACGGATCAAGGATCGAAGGTGATGCAAACGGTCGTGTATCAATGGAAGCGCAATTGAGTCGGGGTCGAAGTGTGCCGGGCCGTCGTAGGTTGTGGGTATTGATTGGCGCGCTGGCGACTTTGTGGGCCTCGTCAGGAATGGCTGAGGATTCGCAGAGCAAGCTGTTTGCGCAGTCGGTATCGGAACGGTTGAAGCGGAGTTTTGATCATCGCGAGCTTTCGTGGCTGCTGTTTAATGTTGAGGGCAAGGTAGTCGCCCAGAGTTGGAAAGACATTTCGTTAGCAGTGGCGCCGGGCTCGCTTGTGAAACCTTTCATCGCGGTGGCGTATGGTGAGCAGCACAACGGCGTATTCCCTCACGTATATTGTGCCGGCACGCGCGATCACTGCTGGCTGCCGAAAGGCCATGGTTCGCGTGGGCTTGAAGCCGCGATTGCGGAATCATGCAATGCGTATTTTCTTGCGCTAGCGAAGGATCTGGATCGGAAACGCGCGGAAGAGACGTGGGATCGGTTTGGGTTGAAAGGGCCGTCGCGCGATGCGAGCAGCGAGTCGCTGATCGGTCTTGGCAGTGGTTGGAGGGAATCGCCGATGGCACTGGCGACTGCATATCTGCGGCTCAACGCGAGCCAGAGACAGAGTGTGCAGCAGCGGATCATAGCCGGTATGCAGGCATCCGCGAAGGACGGCACAGCCCACGGAGTTGATGACGCGCTTGGAGCGAATGCGGCGCTTGCGAAGACCGGCACGGCGGAGTGCGCGCATCGCCCGCGCGGAGCCGCGGATGGATTCGCTGTGGTTCTTTATCCTGCTGATCAACCGCGGGTTTTGCTGTTGGTGCGAAGGCACGGTGCTACCGGCGCAGAGACCGCCGTTGTTGCTGGTGAGATGTTGCGATCGATTGGAATGGGAAATGAATAAGCGGACCAGGATGAATGGGTAAGGGTCTTCTCATGCGCGCGGTGTTGGTTGTGTTCTTCGGCGCGATTGCGCATGCGCAGCAGACCGTCAGCATTGGAGTGCTTGGCCTGTTCCATTCACACGAGATGGTGTTGGAACAGGATGGAGGGCAAGTGGTTGCGGTGTCGGCAGGCAGCGAGGCGCTGATCCTGAATGGAGAGCCAGGACATCGCCGCGTGATCTTTGAGGCGGTGGGAGATCGCGTTGCCGTTGGCGGGCAGTCGGCTGTGCAATGGAAAGCTGCGACACGCGAGGGAGCACCGGTCCCATTTCAGCTTGCTGTTCCCGGCAAATTACGGCGCAGTTATCGTGGGTTGCTCACAATTGCAGTGCGGCAAGGTGAACTGGTTGCGATCGTTGCGATGGATCGTGAAGAAGCGGTGGCTTCGATTGTGGCCGCGGAGATGAACGCACAGGCGCCGCTCGAAGCGCTCAAGGCCCAAGCGGTGGTTACAAGGTCGTTTCTTGCTGCGGGGGCTCGTCATCGTGAATTCGATTTCTGTGACACCACGCATTGCCAGTTTCTGCGCTCGCCGCCGAGTGTTGATTCCGCTGTGATGCGCGCAGTGAAAGCGACACGGGACCTGGTGGTGTCCTATCACCATGAAACTATCGCGGCCATGTATTCAAGCCGTTGCGGGGGGCAAACGCATAGTCTGCGCGAGGCCGGGATGGATCCGGGCGAGAGTTATCCATATTTTCCGGTGGAATGCAGGTACTGCCGTCAACATCCGACGCATTGGAAGAGCAGGCTTGACGGAGGAACGAGCCTGACAGCAGGCAACGAAAGAGAGCGCATCGCGCAAGCACGTCTGTGGGGTTGGAGTGCGATGCCGGGTAACGACTTTAAAGCGAAGAGAGACGGCGAGAGCTGGCTGATTGAGGGAAGCAGCGTGGGGCATGGAGTGGGGATGTGCCAGTTAGGGGCCGCGGGAATGGCCGCGGGTGGAGCGGACTTCCGATCGATTCTTGAGCACTACTATCCGAACAGCGAGCTGGTCGTTCTGCACTAGACGCAAGACGAACCTAATCAGCCGGCGTGCGTGAAGTTCGCGAGGCCTAGGCGGAGCACCCGATCAGAATTCGATACGGAGCCCGAGCTGCGCTGCAAAGGGTGCCCCTACGGTGGTGCCGGGACCAAAGAAATCGCCGAGTCCTCCAGCGGGGATGCGTAGTTGATTAAGGCTTGTCAGAGGACTGGTGGCGGTGCAATCGGGATTGCTGCAAACGTCAGTTATGTTTCCAGACTCCGCCTGATCCGCGGGCACCGGGAGCGACGCAATGTTGGTGACGAAGTTTGCACCCGGATTGGTCCGGTTGAAGAGGTTGAAGAATTCGACGAATGGCGCAATTGTCCAACGTTCGCGGATGGTGAAGGGCCGAGCGACGCGGACATCCGCCTGGATGTAGGACGTGCCCCGGAATTGATCCAAGGCGGTTGGGGTACCGTTGATGGCAATGCGATTGCCGCCGTCGGCGGTGGTGATGGTGTAGGGCCGCGCAGTTTCCGCTTGTGTCAACGTGCTGACGTCGAATCCGCCCTGGGTATGCCACACACCGGCAAAGACAAACCGATGGCGTGCATCTTCGCCCGATGGGCCGTAGTCGCCGGGCGCAAATGGATGCAGAGGATCGCACACGCCATTTACGTAGTCCGCAAGTTCTCCCAATACGCAACCCCATGTTTGCGCTTTAGAAAGGGTGTAATTCGCAATCAGCGTGACGCGGTGGCCGAAAGTGTCCTGCAAGTGAAGCATCAAGGCGTCATAGCTGGAGCGGTTGTCGGAGTGGAAATCGTTGATATCGGGGACAACGGAAGACTGGCGAGGATCTGAAACATCGAGCAAAGGAGTAAACAGGTTGGCGCCGCCGGTGTAGCTGTATGCGCGATAGCCGCGGTTGCCTTGTTCATGGATGTAGTCGGCACTCAATACGCCGGTGGCGCTAAAGGCATGTTGAAAGCCAGCGGTGAAGTGGAGCGCATACGGTGTTCGATAGCCGGGGGCAATGAGATTGCCGGCGCCGCCAAGATCGTGGCCGGGGATGCAGCCGGAATTTTCAATGCCAGAAGGATCTTCGAGAGGATTGACGCAGGGACCGGGAGTTGCATTTACAGCCTGAAGGGCTGTTGCCCACCCAGTTTGAGCAAGGTCGTTCAAGTAGACTCCCGCGCCTGCGCGCAGCATGTTGTTTCCCTTTCGACCCAATGAATACACAAGGCCAAGACGCGGCCCGAGTTGCATTCGATCGTCGGATGGAGCGCGATTAGCCAGGGGAATAGCGAGCGCGTTGAGCGTGATGTTAGCCGGGTTACTCGACTGGCTTCTCCCTGAAGCATCGAGAAGTCCGAACGTGGTGGAGTAGCGGAAGCCGTAATTCAATGTGAGACGTTGCGTGGCGCGCCAGGAGTCCTGCGCATACAGGGCGAGTCGCTGCACGTTTTGTGCGAAGGCGCCGCCGAGATTCGTCGTTGATTCACCGGCGGTCATATCCGCGGCCAACTGCGATGGATTGTCCAAGTAATAGGTGGGATTCTGCGGGAATTGGTAGAGAGTCTCGGTGTTATCGGGAAAGGCTCCGCTCAGAACGGGCTCGTGAATAACATTCACGCCGAACTTGATTGAATGATGTCCGGTGTCGGTGGAAATGTCGTAGCGCGCCTGGTACTTTTCCTGTTCGCGGAGGGAAGGAAAGAACGTGATGGGGGTTGCGAATTGATTGTCGCCGTAGGTCTCAAATCCGGAGACGGTGAGTGCGGTCGAACTAAACGGAAACGCCAGGGCGAAGCCAAGATTTGAGTTGCGGGTTTGAGTAAGATGGAGCCCGCTGCCGCCCAGCGTGAAGTTCGCCACGGTCTTCGCATTCAAGAGGAACTGGTTTCCCAGAACAACATTCCAATAGCGGTTGTGCGTCCGCAGGCCGGTTGAGGGCAACGTCGCCTGTTGAACCAGATTGTTCTCGGTCGAATAGACGTCGGCGGAACCACGCAAGAACCACGAAGATCTTGCGGACTGGGCGAAATCGAGCCGTAGTGACTCGACGGCATCGCGAAACGGAACAGGAACGGTGGAGGGGACGGGGATCGAGCTCACACCCGGGATCAAGCCGGCGGAGGCCAACAAGGCGAGGGCGTTGAACTGCTCTGTGCTTGCTGGACTGTACGCGATGGAGGCATGCTCGCGCGCATCTTCAAACGAGCCGAAGGCGTAGAGCTTTTGGTGGATCAGCGGACCCCCAAGTGTGCCGAGATAATCCTGACGCGAATAGGGCTGCTTTGGTTGCGGAGCCGGGTTTTCGATTGCATAGCGCGCGTTCAACGCGGAGGCTCGCTCGTAAACGGCGCCGCTACCGTGCCAATCGTCGGTGCCTCTTCGAGTGACGATGATGACTGAGCCGGCAGTCGTTCCGCCTGTATCCGCATCTTCCTGCGCGGTGCGCACGGAAAATTCCTGGATCACGTCGGTCGAGAAATTCTGGAGGAACCCGCCAATGTAGTCATCCGAATCGTCCATGCCGTCGACGGAGAGTTCATTGTTCAGCCCTGAGCTTCCGCCGGTCGAGACAGCCGTGATGCGCGCCTTGGTTGGATCTGAGGGTTCTACCGGCTGAGTTCCAGGCGCAAGGTAAGCGATATTGGCGAAACTGCGCTGTGCCAGGGGGAGTGTCTTCAGGTCTGGCTGGGTGATGATCGCCTGATGCACCTGGCTGGAGAAATCGATTGGTTGCGTCGTTATGGAAGAGGGGGCGTCCACCACCTGAACGGTGGTGTTGACGGTCGAGGGGTTCATCCTGACAACGATGTCCCGCGTGGTGCTCACGACCACAGACACGCTCTGAGAGGCGTCAGCAAACCCTCGTGAGGTCACGAGAACGCGGTATTCACCCGGCGCCAAGTCGTCGATGCGGAACTCGCCACGGTCATCGCTCGACCCTGTGCGCTCGGAGAAGGGCGCCTCCATGCGGACGGTGATGTGGGAAGAAACCAGGCGAGAACCATTCGTATCTTGAACGATTCCACGCAGGGTCCCCCGGGCGTTTTGGGCGTTAAGCAGGGCTGCCGAGAAAAGCAGGGCCAGAAAGTTCAGATATAGTTTTCTTCTCACGGATGGGGACTCCGTCGGAGCGTCTAGAGTTCACTGGAATGACGGCTTGAGCTCCAACTCACCAAACCGAGCTCTCCGTTGAAGAAACTATACCGCCTTTGGCACCGAAAATCGCCACGGAGCGGAACTA
>JADGNO010000009.1 GCA_017883405.1 Occallatibacter sp.
CATTTACGTTCGGCAGAGCGTGTGGCGGGGCCAGATTCAGACGGTGAAATCGAAGAAGGGCAATCGCCGTTTTCCGATCTCTCCTGAATTGGTGGAGCACATCAGGGGATGTCTACTCACTTGGCGACCGAACACCCTGGGTTTGGTGTTTGCGACCAAGAATGGTACGCCCTGGGATCACAGCTTGGTCCGCAAGCGGAAGTTTCATCCGTTGCTGAGAAAGCTGGGTATCCCGCAGTGTGGCTTCCATGCTTTCCGGCACGGCAACGCAACACTGTTGGATCAAATCGGTGCACCCATGGCGGTCCGGCAGAACCGTCTAGGTCATGCTGACGCGCAAACCACGATGGGCTACACTCACGCGGTCACGGCAGACGAACGCAGAATTGCAGAGGAGCTTGGGAGAATTCTGCACGTTACTGCACGCAGTGAACAAAAAAATAGCCCAGCACCGGGAGTGCTGAGCTTGTTGATTCAATAACTTAGTTGGTTGCGGGGGGTGGATTTGAACCACCGACCTTTGGGTTATGAGCCCAACGAGCTACCAGACTGCTCCACCCCGCACTTCGATGATACCTGCGGGTTCTCATCCGGTCAAACGCGCGCGCGACATGCGCACGCTGGCCGCGAAGTGTTAGCCTCTTGTCATGAGTGCAGAGAAGCCTGACAACGAAGTGCAGAGCGCCACAACGCTGTGGGCGCGCTATTCGCAGATTGCATTCATCATTCCGGGCTCCGTTGTCGTGGGCCTGCTGCTCGGCAAGCTGCTGGATTACTGGCTTCACACCCGCTGGCTTTTCCTGGTTGGCGTCATCGTGGGCGCGGTCCTGGGATTCGTCGACATGATCCGCACCGTGACCCGCAACAAGACGTAACGCCGGAGCCGCGTGGACCTTCCCATGATGCCGACTCCCGAACCCGCATCCTCGGCCGCAGAGCAGTTTTACGGGGGAGCGCTGGAGCGCATCCGCAAATTCATGCTGGCCATCGCGGCCCTCGCTCTGGTCGCGTGCATCATTTTCTTTCGCTGGCAGGTTGCGGCCGGATTTCTGGTTGGCGCCATCATTTCGTACCTGAACCATCGCTGGCTGGTGAGCGCGGTTGACGCTCTCGGGGAGCGGCTCACCACCGGCCAAAGTCGCGAGCGCGGCGGCGTTATCGTCGTTCGCGCGGTGCTGCGCTACGTCTTCATCGCCGCCGGTGCGTATGTTATATTTAATGTTTCTCACGCAGGACTTTACGGCTTCCTGGGCGGGGTTTGCCTTCCCATTGCGGCGGTGGCCTGCGAAGTCGCAGTCGAGCTGCATGGCGCACTGCGGCGCGGACTGTGATTCCCAATAGTCAATGTTTACGCTGCTTTCGGCCATGCCCAGAGTGTGCCGAGCGGCGGCAAGCGTAGCGCGATAAGACATCATACGAGCTAATTCTTCATGCCTGAGCAACTCTGGATCACCGCCTTCCTCAACAAGTATCTCGCCGGCTTGGCGAACGCGATTCTCGGCGTGCTTCATATCCATTCGCACCATCCGCAGGCGCCCATTACCAACTACGTGGCGATGCAGTTGCTGGTGTTTGTGATCCTGGTCCTGGGTTGCGCCATTGTGCGTTCGCGGCTTTCGGTAGACAATCCCGGCCCGATCCAACACACCATGGAGAGCATCGACGGCTTCATCGCCAAGCAGGGCGAGGAAATCATCGGCCATGGATCCGAGCGTTACACCGCGTACCTGACGGTCCTCGGCGTCTACATCCTGACCTGCTGCCTGATCGGCCTGATTCCGGGCTTCGAAGCGCCGACCGCGATTCCTTCGGTGCCGCTGGGCTGCGCGCTGGTCACCTGGTTTTACTATCACTATCAAGGCATTCGCCTCAAAGGCTTCGGCTACATCCGCAACTTCATGGGACCGGTGCCGGTGATGGCGCCGCTGCTGCTGCCGATCGAGATGTTCAGCCATCTGGCGCGCGTCATGTCGCTCACCATCCGTTTGTTTGCCAACATGTTTGCCGGCGACATGGTGACGCTGGTGTTCTTTTCGCTGTGCCCGATCGCGATTCCCGTCGTCTTCATGCTGCTGCACATCGGCGTCTCGTTTATCCAGACCTATATTTTCGTGCTGCTGGCGACGGTGTACATCTCGGAAGCCGTATCGCACGAGCACTAGGAAGCAGTTAGCAATTAGCATTTAGCCGTTAGCATTTAGCGATTGCAAGTCAGCGACTAGGAGTTGTCTCATAGGCTTTGAGAGTGCCGGCTTTCACGGGCTGCTCAAGAATTCGACTTGCGCGGACTTTGTGTCAGAGCACGGCTTCAGTCGTGCCGCTAAGAGCAGTTTCAAGACCGGGCTTTAGCCCCTGAGGAACCTCGGGATTGCTAACGGCTAAATGCTAACGGCTAAATGCTAAATGCTTAAAGTTTTTGCTGCCAGCGTGAGGGCGTCAGCACGGTGAACGTCAACCACCTCCTGGCAGCATTTATAAGGAGAAACACAATGCGGAAAGTGATGATCGTATTCTTTGCGCTGCTGGCCATCCTGCTGATGACCATGCCGGCGTACGCGCAGGGCGGAAGCGCTCCTGCTCCCACCAACTGGGTGCCTGTGGCCTCCGGTTTTGGCATCGCCATCGCGGCGGGCCTGGCCGGTTTGGGACAGGGCAAGGTCGGCGCTGCGGCTTGTGAAGCCATGGCCCGCAACCCTGCTGCCCGCCCCGCGATTCAGGTGGCCCTGATTCTCGGCCTCGCCTTCATCGAGTCCCTGGTGCTGTTCACCCTGGTTATCATCTTCGCCAAGGTCGTCTAGTTTCGGCTTCGGCAATAAATTGACGCCCTGTCTTCGGACAGGGCGTTTTGTATTTGGTGCGATGGGTTGGATTCCGCGGCGTTCACGGGCACTGCTTTAGGACGCGCCGTACATTTCTTTTCCCGTGCAGAATAGCGACAACCTCAAGCGGGGCCGTTTCTGGCCGGTACACAACCGTGTAATTTGGATAGCGGGTCAACGTCCAGAAACGAAGGGAACGGGTGGTGAGGTCGGGCCGGGAGTGGCCGCGCATGGGAGCCTCGGCAGCAAAGGCGCAAGCGTCGTAGATGGCCCGTTCTACGAGGTCCGCTGCGTCTTCGCTGTTCTCGGCAATGTAAGACCAGATGTCAAAAAGATCCGCTTTGGCAAGAGGGGTGAGAGCATAGGCGCTCATCGCCTGGACAAACGCCAGTCGTCTTTCATGGCTTGAATCTCACGACGGGCTTGTGCGCCGTCGATCAACTCGCCGCGCTCGGCCTGTTGATAGCCTTGCTCGATATGGGCCGACACCGCCCGGCGTTCCTCGTCGGTCCAGCTTTCTTCAGCGTCCTGCGCTTCCAGGGCACGACGCAACACATCCTCAACGCTCTCATAACCGCCACTGGAAAGGCGCTTGTTGATGAGTGTCTCAAGGTCGGGCGGGACGTTCAATTGCATGGCCGGTTCTCCGTTCTCGCTTTCCTCGTAGCTTTGTATCACGGTTTGGTTGCGACTGTCACGCGCCAGGCGGGAGCAGGCAGAAGCCACGTTTCAATACGGACCCTTCGTGAAACGAAACTGGGTGTCGAACAGGCAACAGGGAACTGACACCTGACATCTACTTCAGCAGGTCCTGTGCGCCGCGTATGGCGTAATCCAGCACATGGTTGGGAAGCACGCCGAGATAGACTACCGCAATCAGG
>JADGNO010000064.1 GCA_017883405.1 Occallatibacter sp.
CTGAAAGGAACAAAGCCACCATGACAACTACCGCTGTTACCGCTGCAAGTACCGCCGACCCCGGCACCGTAACCACCTGGAACATCGATCCGGCCCACTCCGCAGCCGAGTTCAAGGTGAAACACATGATGATCTCCAACGTGAAGGGCAAGTTCACCGGACTCTCCGGCGTGCTTAAGCTGGATGAGACCGACTACACGCATTCGGTCGTCGAGGCTTCAATCCCTACCGCAAGTATTTCGACCGGCGATGACAAGCGAGATGGGCATTTGAAAAGCGCGGACTTTTTCGACGTGGAGAAGTTTCCTGCGATGACATTCAAATCTAAGAACATCGATTCTGACGGCGGCCCCAACTACACAGTGACAGGCGACCTGACGATTCGTGGCATCGCTAAATCCGTCACGCTGGCCGTGGAAGATGTGAGCCAGCCCTCGAAGGATCCCTGGGGCAACACGCGCATTGGCCTTTCAGGCTCAACCAAAATCAACCGCAAAGATTTCGGGCTGGCGTGGAACTCCGCGCTCGAGACAGGCGGCGTGCTGGTGGGCGAAGAAGTGACGATCTCGCTGGATATTGAGTTCGTCAAGGCATAACTTAATACCGGCGAAGTCGGTTTGAGGGGAAGCGCCATTCGTGAAATGGTGCTTGCCCGTATAGACTCCTGCTGTGGATTCAATCATCATTCGCAATGCCATCGTCTCTGAAAAGGCGGCACTGGAGGCACTGCAGCTCCGCGCCTCTCTTGCGAACGAAGGTGACCGCGCAGCGTTGCTCGCCAATCCGGATGCTATCGAGCAGCCAATCGAGCAGATCGCATCCGGAGATGTGTTTGTACTGGAACTGAACGGCAAGATCGCGGGCTTCGCTGCACTGATTCCCAAACCGGACGGCGATACGGAGCTTGACGGCTTGTTCGTTGAGCCGGATCTAAGGCGGCGCGGCGTCGGGCGTTTGCTCGTTGAACACTGCGCGCAGATTGCTCTCAGCAAAGGATCACTCAATCTTTGTGTTATCGGCAACCCTCACGCCGAGGCGTTCTACCTGTCATGCGGATTTGAGATGGGCGGTTGGACCGAGACTCGCTTCGGGCCGGGACTGCTGATGAGGAAGCGGCTGTTGGCGTGATGTGGGCGGGAGCGGCGTGCGCCGGGCGCCAGTTCAACTTTGGAGATGGAATGCCCATAGGCGAGCAGGTGTCACTGCACCGTGTCGAGAGTTATCTGCGAAGTCTCAGATCGCAGATGGATTGGGGCGCGAGTTTTCGTAACCTCTCCGTAAGTGAACCGGTACAGAGAGTTTTCGCGGCTCTTTTTCATCTTCGAACAAAACTCTGCGCGGCAATTAAAATCACCGGGGCGATTTACATAGACGTCGATCGGTGACTGAAAGCCAGCGGGGAAAAACGCCTGCACTTTTTGTTGCGCGTAGGCGTTCAGGTGGCCACTAAACTGTTGCGCCGTGATCCTGATATTGATTTCCCAATCGGCATTGAGAGTTGCCTCTCCTATTGAGCTCGCGTAGTCGATGATCTGCGCGGATGCGTCCACCAGGCCTGATGTATTGAGGACTATAGCTCTGCCCCGCGTTGCGGCGATGCGCACCGGGCCGGCAACATCATGGACTTCAATGGCTCCCCAGGAGTGAACAATGACAGGTGCATCGGCAGGTGCATCAACAAGCAGCGTACCTTCCCCTCCAGACAATCCGTTCAAATCGGTGCCGTTCAAAGTGAGCAGGCTGCCTGTTCGCCGCATGGACACACCTCGCATATAGCCGGTGGATTCTTCAGCGGTGTCGCCTTTGCCTTTGGCGCAATATTGAATTTTCCATTGATTCTGATTCGCGCCGCCGATTTGGATCAAACTGTTGTATGGATCGGCAGCTATCGTGAGGGCTGGAACTTCGTTCACCGGGAGATCAAGCGTTTCGAGACGCGTGCGCGCATAGCGGGCTGAAGGTGAAACGGTTACATACGCGTGCGTGCCCGGCGGTAGAGGTGCCGGCCAATCAGAGCAGTTCATCTGAAATGGATGTTCTTCAAACAGAAACAGAAAAGGCGGTTTCGTTCGACGGGAATTCTGATTCGAGCAGGAAACCACGCCGCCCACCATTGCGCTAATCGCAAGAAGGAATACGCCGCCACGGATGGAAGTCAATACCCGAGGGAATTGTTGCGCGTGAATGGCAATCAACATAATGCCTCGATGTGATGGATGACATTCTACGACGGATCGTTGGAATAGGTATCAAAGTATCGATGCCATCGGTTGCTTCGTTGGAGAATATGGCAACCGGCCAGACCGTCGTAGGCAAGCCACTCCGCTTCACCAGCATTTAGTGTGCATTCGCAGAAACTCGACTTCGGGACTTTCACCGGCTAACCGGACCTAACTCGTTGAACGCAGCGAAAGGCAACTGCAGGTCCCTCGGCTTCACTCGGGATGGCAGTGCTCTTGATCTTGTTCAGTAGTGGAATTTGCTCATCGCTATTCCGTTCTCAGGACGCGCATTGGCGAAACGGACGCTGCTCGCCTTGCGGGCAGGAAGCAGGCCAGGATTGCGGAAGCCAGCAGGAGGGTAGCGACTGCAAGGAAGGCCGCGAAGTCGAGTGGCTGTACGCCGAACAGAATGCTCTGCATGGCCCGGCCAACAAAATAAGCGCCGATCAAGCCGAGTCCGAGCCCAATGGTGGCGAGGATGACGCCGTCGCGAATGATGAGGCCGACGACTCCATTGCGCGAGGCGCCGAGAGCCATGCGAAGGGCGATTTCATGGGCGCGCTGGGCCACTGAAAACGACATGACGCCATAGATGCCGAGGCCGGCAAGGAACAGTGCGACAGCCGCAAAACTGGTGAAGAGGATGAGCGTGAATTGCTGGTTGGCCATGGATTCATCGACGATTTGACCGAGGGTCTTTGGCTGCGCCAAGGCGAGGCTGGAATCAACCTGGTGTACCGCAGCGGAGACACTGGTGAGCATGGTAGCTGGGTTCTCTGACGTGCGCACGGCGACTCCCGCCTGCGGCCAGGGAATCTGGTAGAAGGGGATGAGCATCTCTGGGTTTTCGTCGCGCTGATCTGCGGTGTGCACGTTGTGATAAGTGCCGATGATCTGCCATGGGATATAGCCGCCCAGCTTGGTGACGCCGGGAATTAGTTCTTCAACGAGCACGCGCTGACCAATAGGGTTTTTGTCCTTCAGGTATTTGTGCACGAAGTCCTGGTTGACCATTGCCACTTTAACTGTGGCTGCTGTGTCCTGATCGTTGAAGCTGCGTCCTGAGATGAGCTGAATGCCATAGGCATTGAAATAATCCGGAGTGACCATGCCGAACCGTGTGCCTGGGCGCTGCGAGGGATCTGCGTAGGTTTGCCCGCCTTCAAGCATGAACGGCATGCCAAAGCCAGGCCCGTAGGGTGGTTGGCCGGTCATGGCAGCGGTGTGCTGCACGCCGGGAACCGCAGCAATGTGATTGAGAATGTCGCGGTAGTAAGAGGAAATTACCTGGGGATCTTTGGAGCGCGTTTCCGGTACCGGCA
>JADGNO010000065.1 GCA_017883405.1 Occallatibacter sp.
CGGCAGGATCCCGACATCGTAATGGTCGGCGAAATCCGCGATTCGGAAACGGCTGACATCGCCGTGAAGGCAGCCTTGACAGGTCACTTGGTACTTTCCACCCTGCACACCAACGATGCCCCCGGCGCGATTACGCGCATGGTGGATATGGGGATTGAGCCGTTTCTCGTTAGTTCGTCGGTGTTAATGGTCTGCGGACAACGTCTTGTTCGCAAAATCTGTCCTCACTGCAAGGAAGGGATCACCATTCCCGAGGACGTCATGACTCGTTTGAGCTTGAATAAAGAAGATCTTAGCTCGAACACGTTCTATCATGGACGCGGCTGCACCCGCTGCAAAGAGACGGGCTTCCTCGGCCGCATCGCCATCCTGGAAGTGCTCCCCATTACGGAAGGCCTCCGTGAACTAATCCTTCACAGTACCAGCGCCAAAAACATCAAGGATCTGGCCCTCAAGGAAGGCATGAAGACGCTACGCATGGCGGGCCTTGAGAAAGCCAAGGCCGGTCTAACTTCTCTTGATGAAGTTCTGCGTGTGACAGGCTCAGACGTTTGATGCATCCACGGCTGTGAGAGGCCATTAGCCTCGCAATCCTGAGATTTCCGGCCTCTCCCATTACATCTTCGCGTGCTCCTGCAGGCTAGGATTTGTGTGGCATACAGCGTGCTGAATAAAGCTCGCGAGTTATTCGGGTTACAACCAGGGAACTTGATCATGAGATTGCCATTTTTTAGAAGTTCTAAAGCTGAGTCAACCAAGACCATCGTCGCGCCATCAGTGGCGGCTACTCCCCGCGCTCAATTAGCTGAAACTCAGTTGATTGTGCCAAAGGACGAGAATATCGAATATCCACCTGTGCCAAACCGCACCGTGATGACCAACGCAGTCACGCCGCCCGCCAGCAATGGTTCAACGATTCCAATTCAATTGAGCTGCATCTTCCAGCAGTTGCCCTCGCAACTTCTTGCGCCCAATGCGCGAGAGCAAATCGATCACACAACGATCCGTCTACCCGCCGATTGGGTATTGCCTCAGTTAGCGGCCGGTAAAGTCGTTCTTTCGCTGGCGAAATTGCTGCCGCTCCTCCCGCAGAGCATTTTGCGCAGCCCGCCTCCGGTCACCAACAATCAGCAACCGATTACACTCCCGTTAGAGGAGGTGGTGACGGCATTGCCGGCCAACTTGCTCACTCATCAGGATCAGACCACGCTGGATATCAACACGCCCGAATTCGAAAAACTCCCGAAACTCTTTGACGACGATCTGGCAAAGATACCAGACCAAGAAGAGCCTGCGGTTGCCGTTGCCGAATCAACAATCACTGCGCCACCTACCGTCACGGAATCACGCGAAGAAGCGATTCCACTGGCGCCGCCGCCGCCGGCCTTCTTCATCGCTCCTTCGCCAGCGGTTTCACAAGCTGCCGAGCCTTCAGAAGCAATCACTCCGACAACTTCATCTCCCGCCGATGATAAAGTAATGGTCAGTCTTCGCAGTCTGGTTGCGGTGATGCCAGACCAGTGTTTCATTTGTCCGCGTACCGAGTTGTGGCGGCGGATTGACCTTGATACCCGCGTGCCGCTACCTCGCGATATTGTGCTGCCACAGCTTCAAATGGCGCGCGTTCGCATTCCGCTGGCCGTGGCCGTCGCAGCCATGCCCACGTCGATTCTTGCTTCTCCGCTGCCCTCGATTGGCAATGAATCGGTGCCGCTCGCATTGCAGGAAATCGTTCCTCAACTTCCACCGGGATTATTTATGACCGCTGCCACGCAATCCGATGAAGAAACGCTCGACTTCAGCGAGAGCGAAATCCCCATGCCGTTCAAGGAGAAGATCTTTGCCGGCGCAGAGTCGGCAACGGAAGTGAGCGCTCCTGCTGAATCCGGCATCTCCGAACCGTCGCAGCCCGAGCCTGAAATTGAACCCAAGGTATTCGAGGTCGCGACCGAAGTCTTTGCGGATGAAAGTCTCTCCATTTTTGCGGAGAAGGTTGAGACGCCAGAACCGGTGGCCGCCGCCAATGTCGAATCCCAACCCGAACCGGCTCCGGCCGTTATCGCTGAATTGCCCGCGCCTACCATCGAAGCTGAAGAGACGGTAACGCCAGTTGCTGAGGCCACAACTGCTCAGCCCGTTGCAGAGATTATTCCAGCTGCACCGGCGCCGATCGAGACGCAGTTGGAAGTCACAGCCGAACAGCCGGCGGCACCGATCGAATCGGTGCGCGAACCGGCTGAGGTTCCTGTTGCGGTGTCAGAGATACCAGTTGTTTCGGAAACGGTGCAAGAAACCGTGGTGCCAGCGGAACAGCAGGTCGTTATGGCAACGAGCGAAGCGGCACCCACTGAAAACAAGTTCCTGGTCAACCTGAACCAGTGTACAGCGGAAGATTTGGCGAAGATCGAAGGCGTCGGTCCAGTGCTGGCCCAGCGCATCATCGAATTCCGCACTGCACAAGGCGGATTCAAATCGCCCAAGGAACTGCGCCACGTGCCGGGCATCAATCGCAAGACGCTCCGCACGCTCACCGGTCCCGCGCCGCGCACACTCAATCGCCTGCTCGGTGTCGAACACAACGAAGAATTGACACTACAAGAAATCGTCCGCCTGACGAGCCAGCTCAAGGGCGTGGCGGGCTGCATCCTCGCGATGTCCGACGGCGTGTTCCTGACGGGACAATTGCCCCCGCACTTGGATCAGGAAACGATCAGCGTGTTCGCCCCGCAGTTGTTCAAAAAGGTGGGACGATACATGAAGGAGCTGCGCGTTGGCCAGGTCACGCGTCTGTCCGTCTTCACCGACCAACAGCCGCTCAGCATCTTCCACGCGGGTGACATCTTCCTCGTCGTCATCCACGATCCCAATCACTTCAGCAAAGCACTGCTGCGCCGCTGCGAGCGAATCAGTCAAGAAATTGCCCGTCTCTGTCGCCAACGAGCCGTCGTGTAAGGAGCACCAATATGTCGATCATCAACTACGTCAACAAGGAAATCCAATTCAAGATTGTCTATTACGGGCCGGCTCTCTGCGGCAAAACCACGAACCTGACCTACATCCA
>JADGNO010000066.1 GCA_017883405.1 Occallatibacter sp.
TCAAGCGGAGGCCGCCATTGAAACGGCGCAAGCGGCAGTGGACACGGCTAAACTGAATCTCGGCTTTACGCAGGTGCGCTCGCTCATCAGCGGTGTTGCCGGACAGGCCACAACGCAGGTAGGCAATCTGGTCAGCATACAGTCCGTGCTTACATCGGTGTCGCAGCTTAACCCCATCAAGGTTTACTTCTCAATCAGCGATAGCGAATATCTGGCACTTGTCGAACGCGCGCGCAAGGGCGGCGGCAGCCTGTTGCAGGGCAGTTCCAATATCCCGCTTACTCTAACGCTCGCCAACGGAGAAATGTATCCGTACAAGGGCCGCATTGATTTTGTCGATCGTCAGTTGAATGCGCAAACGGGCGCCATTCGCATCGCCGCGGCATTTCCAAATCCCGGCAACTTTCTCCGCCCCGGACAGTTCGGACGCGTGCGCGCCGAAACGGAAATTCGTCACAACGCCGTGCTGGTACCGCAGGCCGCCATAAGCGATTTTCAAGGCCAGCAGCAGGTATACACAGTCGCCGCAAATCATACGGTGCATGTGAACAACGTGACGTTAGGCCCGCAATTTGGTGACGACCTGATCATTCAGAGCGGTCTCTCCGGTGGCGAACTGGTGATCACTGACAACCTGCAAAAGCTCCGTGAGGGCGCGCCCATCAGTCCGCAGCTTCATCAGTCTCCCGATGCCGTCTCGCAGGCATCTCATCCCGCCGCGAGGTAACGCATGTCAAAGTTTTTTATTCGCAGGCCGATCGTGGCCATTGTCATCGCTATTCTTACGGTGATCATCGGCATTGTGGCCATGGTGCAGCTGCCCATCTCGCAGTTCCCAAACATTGTTCCGCCTGAAATTCTTGTCACCGCCGCTTACCCCGGCGCCGATGCAAAGACGGGCTCGCAAGCCGTGTCAACGCCCATCGAACAGCAGATGAACGGCGTCGACAACATGATCTACATGAACTCCGTCAGCGCGAACAACGGCGTGGTTCAGCTCTTTGTTGACTTCGATGTAAAAACTGATCCCAACATTGACCAGGTGCTGGCGCAGTTGCGCGTTGACCAGGCGCAGTCGCAATTACCGCCGCAGGTAACAACCGCCGGCCTCACCGTGCAGAAGGCGCTCACTTCGCCGCTCATGCTGGTGGCCGTTAATTCCACCGGGGGCAACCTCAGCCAGGACTTTCTGACCAACTTCGCCATCATCAATCTGCAAGACCAGCTCGCGCGCGTTAAAGGTGTGTCGCGCGTGCAAGTCTTCGGCGGCCAATATGCCATGCGCGTCTGGGTGCAACCGGACAAGATGGCCAAGCTCGGCGTTACCGCGCCTGAAGTCATCTCGGCAATTCAAACCCAGAACAATGTGAACCCTGCCGGGCAGATCGGTGGCGAGCCGATGCCGAAGGGACAGCAGTTCACCTACGCCGTGCGCACGCAGGGCCGCCTGGTCACGCCGGAAGAGTTCGGCAACATTATTCTGCGCGCCAATCCCGACGGATCGATTCTGCATCTGCACGATGTGGCTCGGATTGAACTCGGCGATCAGGCCTATGCAATTTCCGCGCGCTACAACCAGGAGCCTTCCGGCGTAATGGCAATTTACCAACTACCGGGATCAAACGCCGTGGAGACCGCAAGGGCCGTAACGCAGCGCATGAAAGAGCTGTCCGCGAACTTCCCGCCGAACATCGCGTACTCAATTCCTCTAGATACAACGAAGGCCGTTACTTCCGGCATCCGCGAGATTGTCTACACGCTGCTTGAAGCGCTTGGACTGGTGGTCATCGTAGTCTTCGTGTTTCTGCAGGGCTGGCGCGCGACTCTCATTCCGCTGCTCGCCGTTCCCGTTTCGCTCATCGGAACGTTCATCATCTTTCCTGCGCTTGGTTTTTCAATCAACACACTGTCACTGTTCGGACTGGTGCTCGCCATCGGGCTGGTAGTCGACGACGCGATCATTGTTGTCGAAGCCGTAGAGCACCACATCGAGCTAGGCCTCAGTCCAAAAGATGCGACAGAAAAGGCGATGGAGCAAGTGGGTGGACCGGTTGTCGCCATCGCGCTCATCCTTGCAGCCGTCTTTATTCCCACAGCAGCTATTCCAGGAATTACCGGCCGGCTTTATCAGCAGTTCGCCGTTACGATTGCGATTTCTGTTTTGATCTCGGCATTCAACGCGCTTACACTTTCGCCTGCCCTCGCGTCGCTCCTCCTCAAGCCGCGCGAAGAAGGCCGCAAGCGCGGACCCCTCGGCAAAAGCTTTGCGCTTTTCAACCGGTTCTTCGGGCGCGCTACGGACAACTTCATCAGTACTTCTCGCGTATTAATTCACAAGTCTGTCTTCTCGATGGTTGGCCTTGCCCTGGTAGCAATAGTGGCTGTATACCTCGGCAGCAGCCTGCCGGGCGGCTTCATCCCCACTGAAGACCAGGGTTACATGTTCCTTGCGCTGCAACTGCCCGATGGCGCGTCAGCACAGCGGACCGACGCGGCCGAACAAAAGATTTCTGCCGCCCTGCTTAAGACGCCCGGTGTTGAAGGCGTTATTGCGGTAACTGACTTCTCGCTGCTCACACAGGTGCAGAGCACCAACGCCGGCTTCTTCTTCGTTAACCTCAAGCCGTGGGAGGCGCGCAAATCGAAAGACCAGCAGATGGAATATCTGCAGACAAGCATTCAAAAGCAGCTTGCCGGAAACCCTGACGGAATCGCGTTTGCCTTCCCTCCACCATCCATTCCCGGCATCGGAACTTCAGGCGGCGTGACTGCGATTCTTGAAGACCGATCGGGCTCGGACGATCCCGCGAATCTGACCAGGAACGTCTTCACATTCCTTGGCGCGCTCTCAAAACGGCCGGAGATCGCTGCTGCAATTCCGTCTTATCAACCAGCCGTGCCGCAACTCTATGCCGACGTTGACAAAGAGAAAGTCCTGGAGCAGCAGGTGGATCTTTCGAACGTTTACACCACCATGCAGACCTTCATGGGCGGTTACCTGGTTAACTACTTCAACCGCTTCGGTCGTCAGTGGCAAACGTATGTCGAAGCGGAGGGAACTTCGCGCACAAACATCGGCAACATCGATCAGTTCTACGTACGAAGCGCCAATGGCAGCCAGGTTCCGCTCAGTTCCCTTGTTCACGTCAAGCGAATTACCGGCCCGGAATTCATCTATCGATTCAACGAATTCAACGCTGCGCAAATCAACATAACCGGCGCGCCCGGCTACAGTTCAAGCCAGATTAGAAAAGCCATTGAAGAAGTCTTCCATCAGACCATGCCGCTTGATGCGGGATTGGATTATTCAGGCATGTCGTATCAGGAACAGCAGGCGGAGAAAGGCATCCCTTCTTGGGCTGTCTTCGGTCTCTCCATCGTCTTCGTGTTCCTGATTCTTGCGGCGCTCTACGAAAGCTGGACACTGCCGTTCAGCGTGCTGCTAAGTACCCCTGTCGCAATTCTGGGCGCGTACATCGCGCTCCATGCGCGCGCGTTTGAAAACGACATCTTCGCCACCATCGGTCTAGTCATGCTCGTTGGACTCTCGGCAAAGAACGCCATCCTCATCGTCGAGTTTGCCAAGCTCAACTATGAGAGCGGACAAAGCATCTGCGATGCCGCACTCAACGCCGCGCGTCTGCGGTTAAGGCCGATCGTCATGACCGCGCTCGCATTCATCGTTGGCTGTTTGCCGCTGTGGGCCGCCACCGGCTCAGGCGCTGTGTCGCGGCGAATTCTCGGCACTGTCGTTATAGGTGGCATGACGCTTTCAACCGCGCTGGGATTGATCTTTATTCCAGTCACCTTCGCTGTCGTCGAATACCTTTCGCATCGTTTTGTGCGCGGCGGCAAAGGCACCACAATGGACAAACCAAGCGGCCTTTGCGGTCCGTCCCCTTACGCGCAGCCTGTAGGCGCCGCGGAAAACGAGGATGGAGAAGAAGCGGCATGATCAACACTTCCCTTTCCATACGATTCACGCTCGCCGGTACCTTGGCGGCCGGAATTTCTTTGCTGTCTGGCTGCAACGTTGGCCCCAAATACGTGCGGCCCAACGCGACTGCGCCTGCTGTGTATCACGGCCCTGATGAGTCGCAAGTCTCTTCAGACCAAAAGAACTCATTCGGCGATGAAGAGTGGGCAAAAGTCTATCGCGATCCTGAGTTGCAGGATTTGATTCGCAAAGCCCTCGCCAACAACTACGATGTGCGCATCGCGGCGCGCCGCATCCTGGAGCAGGACGCACAAGTTCGCATTACCCGCTCGCAGCAGTTCCCCACGGTAACGATTGGTGGCACCGGCATCGGCGCCACATTGCCAAACTCTCTCGGAACGCAGTTGCCTAATCCGCTCGTTGCCGGCTCGTTCAGTCTCTCCGCGTCGTGGGTGCCGGACTTCTGGGGCCTCTATCGCAAACAGACTGAAGCTGCGCGCGCACAACTGCTTGCACAAACCTGGGCACAGCGCGCCGTGCAGGTCACGCTCATCCAACAAGTCGCCACAAGTTATCTGCAGTTGCGCGCGCTCGATCGCCAATTTGAAATCACCAGGGAAACGCTCAAAGTTCGTCAAGATTCGGTGGACCTGACGAGAAAGCTCGAGAGTGACGGCTCTGTGCCTCTGTCCGACGTTCGCCAATCAGAGCAACTCTTATACACCGCCGCAGCGGAGATACCTCAGCTCGAAGAGCAGATTCAGCAGCAGGAAACCGCGCTTGCATTTCTGCTTGGAGAAAATACCCGCCACATTATCCATGAAGCTCCCAATGCGCTGGCGCCCCCGCCGCAGGATCTCCCGGTCGGTATACCGTCGCAACTGCTCGAAAGGCGACCCGACATTCAGCAGGCCGAGGCCACGCTCATCGCAGCAAATGCGCAGATCGGTGTCGCCCGTGCGCAGTTCTTTCCCAACCTGAGCATCAGCGGCTCGGGCGGCGTGGGTGGAAGCACGCTTTCCGCCATCTTCGATCCTGCCGGAAAAACCATCTACGGCATCGGCGCCCTGACCCAGCCCATTTTCGAAGGCGGCAAGCTGCGCGGACAATTACAGTTGTCGCAGCAGACCAAAGAAGAAATGGTGCTCAACTACCAGAAGACGATTGCGGGAGCATTTCGCGATGTGTCGAACGCGCTGATTGCGCTCAACAAGCAACACTCCAATCGCGAGCAGCAGGAAAAGCTTGTAGCGGCAGCAGAGGACGCAACGCGCCTGGCGCGCATTCGCTACCAAGGCGGATCAACCGGGTATCTTGAGGTACTGACGACCGACTCAAACCTCTACACGGCGCAACTGAACCTGGTGAATGCACAACAGTATGAAGCGCTCGGGATGGTTCAGCTTTACGGCGCGCTCGGCGGCGGCTGGCAACAATAATTCGTTGCCGCCGCGTTCCTCTTCGTTTCGAATCTGATTCCTCCGTGCCAATCCGTTCGTCTAAACTCAACGAGAGCAGAATCTCCACATAAGGTCGGCCTCCGTTGAAGACAGTCTTCCGCATTGCATTCGCCGTTGCAGTATTCTTCGTCGTCACGAATTCGCCCCGCCTGCATGCGCAAATCACCGCCGCCAATGCCAAGGCCGTTACGCTTGAAGATCGCCGCAAGGCTCTGAACGACGTGTTCCACGATTACTGGGAAGATTATCTCCGGCACGATCCGGAATTCGCTTCAACCATCGGCGACACTCGATTTAACGACAAGGTCTCTGATTATTCAGTAAAGGCTTACAACGAGAGCCTGGAACGCGGTCAGAATTTCATCATGCGCCTCTCGGCAATCGACCCGAGCGGCTTAAACGATCAGGAACAACTAAGCCGGGATCTGCTTCTGCGCACGCTCGTCGACGATCAGGAAGCGGCGGAATACAAAGAGTGGGAGATGCCGGTAACGCAGATGGGCGGCATCTACAGCAGGTATCCGCAGCTCGTTGCACGGCTCAGCTTCAAAACCGTGAAGGACTACGACGACTGGATCGCGCGCCTTCACACGATTCCCCAGGCCTTCAGCCAGATCACCGAAAACATGTCCATCGGCTTGGAAGATAAGCGCACGCCGCCCCACGACCTGATTGAAAAAACTTTGGAGCAGGTGCAGACATTAGCCACGCAAAAGCCTGAAGAATCGCCACTCGCCTTGCCGCTCAAAAGCTTTCCAGCCGCAGTGCCGGCCGCCGATCAGGACCGCATCCGCACCGAGATGCTTGCCGCCATTCAGAAAGAAGTGCTTCCCGCGTACACGCGCTTCGCCACCTTTCTGAAGGTTGGATACATTCCAGCCTGCCGTACAGAACTGGGCCTTTCTGCACTGCCAGACGGCGCCAAATACTATCAGTTCCTCATTCGTCATACGACAACCACCAGCCTGACTGCTGATCAGATCCACCAGATTGGGCTCGATGAAGTGAAGCGCGATGAAGCAGAGATGCTGGCCATTGCGCAGGCACTCGGCTTCAAAGACCTGGCCAGTTTCCGCGCCAGCCTGAAAACGAATCCCAAGCTCAAAGCAACTTCAGCCGAGGAACTTCTGGCCGCATTTCGTGGTTATCTTGGGCCAATGCAGGCTAAGCTGCCGCAGCTTTTCGGACGACTGCCTAAAGCACCATTTGAGGTTGCTCCAGTGCCGGACTACATGGCAAAAACTGCGGCCCCCGCCTATTACGAGGCAGGAACTCCAGATGGCAGCCGCCCCGGTCGTCTCTTTATCGATACCTATAACCCGACCGACCGCAATCTTTACGCAGTCGAAGACATGGCCTACCACGAGGGTATCCCCGGTCATCATCTCCAGATATCGATTGCGCGCGAACTCACGGGCGTTCCAGAGTTCCGAAAATTCAGCCGATACACTGCCTATACCGAGGGGTGGGGACTGTATGCCGAGCGCCTTGGAAAAGACGTTGGATTTTATCGGGATCCATACTCGGATTACGGCCGCCTTGAAGGCGACGTGTGGCGCGCCATTCGCCTGGTTGTCGATACCGGCGTGCACTCCCAGCACTGGACCCGCGAGCAAATGGTGCAGTTCTTCCACGACCACTCCAATGTCGACGAGACTTCAGTACAGTCCGAAGTCGATCGCTACATCGCCGTGCCAAGCCAGGCCCTTGCTTACAAAACAGGGCAGCTTAAAATTCTGGAGCTGCGTGCACGGGCTCAAAAGGCCTTGGGCGACAAGTTCGACATTCGAGCCTTCCACGACGAAGTGCTCGACGCTGGCCCGCTTCCCCTCGATGTGCTCGAGCAACGTGTTGACGCTTGGATCACAAACCAGACGCATGGTTCGGCACAATAATTGAACATCCAGGGGCGGAAACCGCACCAGATACGCAGCAAAACTGATCTTGGCCCACCTGCCTGAGCGGGGAGAGAGCCGCGCCCCTTGCGTGATATCCTTAGCAGTTCCAAGCAAAGATGGCTTGATTGCCATCCTAAATTTTTATGATTCCGACAGTGCCTGTAAGCGTCGGGTGGAGAGATGTGTCATGAAGCGTGTTCTATTTTTGGGTCTGCTTTTGTGCGGGTTCGCTGTCGGAGTAAATGCGCAGGCTGTCGATACAGACGTCTGCGCGATCGTCAAAAATCCAACATCTTTTGACGGCAAGATTGTCCGTATCAAAGGCATCGCCATTGCCGGCTACGACGAATTCATCATTAAGGACGCCTCGGTTTGCGGATTCCCGGTTGACGGCATCTGGCTGGAGTATCCCAACGGAACCAAAGGAAAGGCCGGTGCTGTGGCCCTGGTCACGGCGCAGCCCGCCCACAACTATGCTGGCCCCTATAAGACACCCACGCACACTCCCGTCGTGCTCGACAAGAGCAAGGACTTCAAGCAGTTCGATTCGCTGCTATCCACTCCCCGCAAGGGCATGGGCATGTGCCTGGGCTGCGTCAAGAGCACTGTCAGCGCCACCTTCGTGGGTCGGCTGGACGCGGTAGCCAGCCCTGTCTTAAAGCGTGACAAGGACGGCAAGATCACGGACTTTGGCGGATTCGGCAACATGAATGCGTATCCGGCTCGCCTGGTGCTGCAATCGGTTTCTGACATAACACCTAAGGATGTCGACTTCTCAAAGCAGGATGACGTCCTGAAAGGTCAGAAACCCGGCTTTGGCGGCCCGCCTCCAGGTGGTGGCGGCATGTTTGACGCCGTCGCGGCAGCCCAGAAGATGGCGGCAGGCATGGTTGGAGTCCCCGCCGGAGATACGGTTCAGAAAGACGTTGCGGTTTTCCCCAAGTCTGGCGAGCACAATGGCGTTGTCATTGGCTTTGGTCCCACCAACGAATTACCCAAAGAAGAAGTGGCTCCCAAAGACGCCCCCGATGGCGTTCAATATAACCTCACCATGAATCTTGACCGGCTGGACAACACTGCACAGATTTTGACGATCATCCATACTGGCCACCACATCTCCGATCTGAAGAGCCCCGCGCCAGGCGGTGAGGCGGCTCCCTTGTTTGTGGGCGAATACAACGCGTGGACCATGACCGTCCTGGGCGCAGTGATGAGCGGCCAGAAGACACTCGGGCTGCCCGGCGGCGCCCTCGTTTGGAATGGCGATTGGCCGCAAGGCGATCGCAACGATAATCTCGACAAAGCGCTCAGGGACTTCCTGGCCAATTCGGCGGCTCTCAGCCAATAAACGGCCATTCAGTAAGACCCATGTGAGCCCGTCGGCGAATTCGCCGGCGGGCTCGTGCATATGCCCCAAACCTTGAAAGATGTCTCAATCGGTACGCCAAAAGCAGATATCCTTTTCAATGTGGGCTTCCCCGCCAGCCAACCGGCCCCAAGAGTTTTTTTGAGGACAACAAGGAGAGTTCGAGACATGTCAGACTTTGCCGTTGAGGCCACAGTAGTACCAGCGCAGCTGCCGAACATTCGCGTGGCCGTTCTTGGCGCCGGCAAAATGGGTGGAATTTTGCTTCAGGCCTTCCTGAAGGAGAACCTGTTCTCAGATGAGAAGATTCACGCCACGGTAAACCACGCGGAAAAAGCGGTCGCCTTGAGCACCCAGTGGGGCGTGGACGTCACCACAGACAACGTGAAAGCTGCCAGCGAGGCTGACCTGATTCTGATCGGCGTCAAACCCTTCCAGGTACCCGATCTGATCGCGGAAATCAAGCCCGCCCTCACGCCAGAAAAGACGCTGGTCTCCTTTGCCGCTTCAGTCAAGACCAGCGCCATTGAAGAAGCCGCCGGAATGGACATTGCCGTGATTCGCGCCATGCCCAACACGCCTGCAGCTCTGGCCGCAGGCGTCACCGCGCTCTGTCGCGGGCGTTTTGTCACAGATAAAAAAATGGAGCTGGCACAGCGCATCTTTGAGACCGTTGGACGCGTGGTGACGGTAGATGAAAAGCATATGGACGCCGTGACCGGGCTCTCCGGTTCGGGTCCTGCATACATTTACATCATCATTGAGGCGTTGGCAGAAGCCGGCGTAAAGGTGGGCCTGCCTCGCGACACCGCAACGCAACTCGCCGCGCAAACCGCTTACGGCGCTGCCAAAATGGTGCTGGAAACCGGCTACCATCCAGCCCTTCTGAAGGACGCCGTAACCACTCCAGCGGGGTGTACGATTGATGGCATCCTTGAGCTTGAAGAAGGCGGATTGCGCGTGACGCTGATCAAAGCCGTAATGCGTGCGACGGAACGCGCTCGGCAATTGGCGGCGGGATAGACCTGCTTTGGACTTCCCTATGTCGGAGGGGCGATGAACGTTCGGGAAGGGGCCCGGCGAATGCGGAAAGCCGGGCTCTGGTTGATGCTGGCTCCGCTGGCTGTATTAGTGATCTTGAATATTGTGTGGGTCGTCGAGTATTTTTTTGTCCGCGACGACCTGCGCTCTGCCCTACGCCTCATCCCCATCTGCATACCCTTCATGGTCCCCGGCGCAGCGATCTGGTTGGCAGGATGGATAGTGGACGGCTTCGCGAAAGATGGATTGAAAGATAACCCGCTTGAGCACTGAGAACTCCAACCTACCCTTCCAGCGTCCGGCGTGGCTGCCCACCTACCTGCCTGAACTCGATGGCCTTCGCGGGCTGGCGATTCTCTGGGTGGTCATCTACCACTGCAATCCGCGGCTCGTGGGCACGTGGATCCACTACGCTTCCCTTTGGGGATGGGCCGGCGTCGTCCTCTTCTTCGGACTTTCCGGCTTCCTGATCACATCAATCCTGCTCACCACCCGCGACAAGCCCAAATACTTTCATAACTTTCATGCGCGCCGTGCGCTGCGCATCTGGCCCGTCTACATCCTGGTGTTGGTCGTCGTGTATCTCAACGCACCTTGGTTTATCGGCCCCAGCATTTGGGATGCTGTGAAAACAGCACCGTGGCTGGCCTATATTCTTTTCGTGCAGAACCTGTTTCATCTCGCCCTTCCGCCTGCGCTTGAGCCAACCTGGGCGCTTGCCATTGAAGAGCAGTACTACTTCGTATGGGCGCCCGTGGCGAAGTGGATTCGTAGTCCGTGGATGTTGGCCGGTCCATTGCTCTGCGCGATGGTAGTTTCCCCATGGCTGCGGCACGGCCACCACGCTTGGCTCACGCCCACCCACACGCTGATTCATCTTGACGGCATCGCTCTCGGAAGCCTGCTCGCGCTTGGTCTCCATACGCTCAAACTCAGTCAACGCACATGGTTATGGATAGGTGCCGGCAGCATGGTGGCCGGCTTCTGGGCTGCAGCTACAATCGCGGGCGGCACCGCTTACCTTGACTCCGCTCTAGCCTTCGGATTTATCGGAATGATACTTGCGCTCATAGCATCCACCGGTTCGCGCAGTCCCATCAATGCAGCGTTACGCAGTGGGCCTCTCGCCTTCTACGGGCGCATCAGCTACGGCCTCTACATGATCCATATATCAATATTTATTTTTTTCGGATGGTTCGATCTGCGCATGGATCATTACGGAATTCCCGGTAACCTTGCAGTCGTCGCTTTCAGGCTGGTCGCATCCACAATCGCCGCCGCAGCACTTTGGTATGGATTTGAAAAGCCAATCCTGAAACTGAAGAAGCGCTTCTAGCGTCCTGATCCGCAATGCACGCGAGCGGCTGGTACGATGGGGCGTTCTACAGCACGCGCCCGCATATCACAAACAGCACCAGAAGAAACAAGACTACTGTCGGTGCCGCCGGCTTCTGCGCGCTTAGACGATATAGACCTGCGATGATGGTTGAGAATGCGAGAGCCACCGCAGCAAACAGCGTGAGCTGAAACGGAGTTACCAACGCCATGGCGGCCGCCATTTCAAACAGCCCAACCAGCGCCACACCCCAGTAAGGGAACTCTCGAGCAAGCTCAGCGGTTCCAGCCTCCCCTGATTCCCTCGGGTATCTGTAACTGAATATTTTGCTCAGGCCAACCAGAAGAAAAACTGCTGCGGCTAGGAACTCCATAAAGCGATCAAGGTTGTTCATCGTTACCCAATCCTCTCTTTGCGCAAAACTCGACGCGTATGTCTGTTTGTTTGGAATGGAGAGCGGTGAATTGTGCGGTGACCCGATGGTGCCTTTGTCCATGAGAGGAACATGAAGCTCGTAAAGATCCCGTGAAGTTTGCGCGGTCGCAATCCCAGTTTTCCGCCGACGACGAACAGCCAATTCATTTCGCTTCCCAGGCAACCAATATTGTTTTGTTAAGCTTGTGACCCGAGTCACCCCGGCTACCAGACATGGCTGCTACGCTGTAGTTGGTACGCAAAAATCAGCACGCAATTTATCCTCCCGAGGTGCACTATGAGCGCAACAATGGGGAGCGAAACGGCGAGCACCAATCCCCTGAGCACAGAAATGCTGGCCAGAATGAACGCCTACTGGCGAGCGGCCAATTATCTGTCCGTCGGGCAGATTTACCTCAAAGACAATCCACTGCTTGAACGTCCGCTCACGCTCGACGACGTGAAGCCGCGCCTGCTTGGACATTGGGGAACAACGCCAGGGCTGAATTTTTTATATGTGCATTGGAACCGGCTGATTAACGAGCGCGGTTTGAATATGATCTACGTCATCGGCCCAGGACACGGCGGCCCGGGCATCGTGGCCAATACATTTCTAGAAGGCTCTTATTCTGAGATTTATCCGCACATTGAGCAGAACAAGGACGGCATCAAACGCCTTTTCCGGCAGTTCAGCTGGCCTTACGGCATCCCCAGCCACGTTGCGCCGGAAACCCCGGGGTCGATTCACGAAGGCGGCGAACTTGGCTACTCGCTTGTACATGCTTATGGCGCGGCATTCGATAATCCTGACCTGATTGTCGGCTGCGTCATCGGCGACGGTGAAGCCGAGACTGGCCCACTGGCAACCAGTTGGCATTCAAATAAATTCCTCAATCCCGCAACGGACGGCGCCGTGCTGCCCATTCTTCATCTGAACGGATATAAAATTGCGAATCCAACTGTGCTGGCGCGCATTCCTCATGCCGAACTTGAACAACTGATGCGCGGTTATGGATACGAGCCGTTCACGCTCGAGGGCGACGATCCTGAGACCCTGCATCAGCAGGCGGCATACATCTTCGACACCATGATGGACCGCATCGCAGCCATCCAGAAAGCAGCACGCGAAGAAGGCTGCACTGATCGGCCTGCATGGCCCATGCTCATCATGCGCACGCCCAAGGGATGGACCGGTCCCAAGTTTGTGGATGGTAAGCCCGTTGAAAATACCTGGCGCGCTCACCAGGTGCCGCTCGACAAAATTCGCGAGAACCCGGAACACCTGCGGCAACTTGAAGAGTGGATGCGCAGCTACAAGCCGGAAGAGTTGTTCAACGAGAAGGGCCACTTCCGCGCCGATCTTGCGGAAATTGCTCCCAGGGGCCGGCGCCGCATGGGCATGAACCCGCATGCAAACGGCGGATTGTTGCTGAAGCCGCTCAAGGTGCCGAACTTCCGTGAGTACGCGGTAAAGATTGATGGCCGCGGACAGAAGGATATTGAGTCGACGCGCATTCTGGGCCATCTGTTGCACGGCATCATGCAGTTGAATCTTCAGGACAGAAACTTCCGCGTATTCGGGCCGGACGAAACTGCATCGAACCGGATCGGTGAAGTAATCGAAGGGACCGGCAAGGCTTGGATGGCCGAGACGCTTCCGGTAGACGAGCAACTCAGCCAGACGGGACTTGTGATGGAAGTGCTGAGCGAGCACATGTGCCAGGGTTGGCTCGAAGGTTACTTACTCACTGGCCGTCACGGCTTCTTCTCCTGTTATGAGGCCTTCATTCACATCATCGATTCCATGGCCAACCAGCATGCCAAATGGTTGAAAACTACGCGCGAAATTCCATGGCGCAAACCGATTGCATCGCTCAACTATTTACTCAGTTCACTTGTATGGCGGCAGGATCACAACGGCTTCTCACATCAGGATCCAGGATTCATCGATCACCTGATGAACAAGAAGGCCGACGTGGTGCGCATTTATCTTCCTCCGGATGCCAACACGCTGCTGTCGGTTACGGATCATTGCCTGCGCAGCCGCAATTACATCAACCTCATCGTTGCAGGAAAGCAGCCCGCCCCGCAATGGCTCACCATCGATGAAGCCGTTTCGCATTGCATGACCGGATTGGGTGTGTGGCCATGGGCGTCGAATGAAGACGGCAATCCCGACGTGGTGATCGCGTGCTGCGGCGACGTGCCTACCATGGAAGCACTGGCCGCGGTGACGATTCTGCGCGAGCGGATTCCGGACCTGAAGATGCGCGTGGTGAACGTCGTTGATCTGATGTCGCTGCAGCCCACATCCGAACATCCGCATGGCCTGCCTGATGAGGAGTACGACAGAATTTTCCCGCCCAACACGCCTTGCGTATTCGCATTCCATGGCTATCCGTGGCTCATTCATCGGCTTACCTATCGGCGGCACAATCACGACAATCTGCACGTTCGCGGCTACAAGGAAGAAGGCACTACCACTACTCCGTTCGATATGTGCGTATTGAACAACATCGATCGATTCCAGTTGACGCTGGACGTTGTTCATCGCGTGCCACGGTTGGCGTCGCAGTTCGCGGCAACCGAGCAGTGGTATTTTGAAAACATTCAAAGGCACCGGCTGTATGTTGCGGAAAATGGCGACGATCTGCCGGAGATCAAAGACTGGCGCTGGCCAAAAGATCGCAGCGCATAACTGCTTCAATTTTTGAAAGCGGGCGCCCCAGGGTCAGGAGCTTCGATCCTGGGATAGCGCAAGCCTCCATACTCACGCTTTGAAAGGTTCGTCGATGGCATTGTTGCCAGTGCTGGTGTTGAACAGCGGTTCTTCTTCAATTAAGTTCTCAGTTTACGAAACCGGTAACAGCGAACGGCACAGGCTGTACGAAGGCGCGGTCGACGGTATCGCCACGGATCAAGGCAAGTTCTGGATCAAGGATGTCGACGGCAAAAAGCTGGTGGACGCTACGCCGGCATTGCCTAATCGCTCCGTCGCATTCAAGCTCGTGGCCGATGCACTGAACTCGGAAGACTTCCCTTCACCAAAAGCAATTGGGCACCGCATGGTGTGCGGAGGTCCGACGGTGCAGGACAATCAGCTGATTACTCCGGCGCTGATTGACGAGATGGAAAAGTACACGGCGTTTGCGCCGCTGCATACGCCGATCGCCATCTACATCATGCGCGAAGCGTTGAAGCTGTTTCCCGGCACACCGAACTTTGCCATTCTCGACACGTATTTCCATCGCACCATGCCTGAAGTCGTTACGCATATGCCCATTCCCGAGGAGTACTCGGCAATGGGCGTGCGGCGCTACGGTTATCACGGCATTTCATACGAATCCATCATCTACCAGTTGCAGCCGAATATCCCCGAGAAGCTGATTGTTGCGCATCTTGGCAACGGCGCGTCAATTTCGGCAATTCGCAACGGCGAATGCCTCGACACTTCAATGGGCCTGACGCCTACAGGCGGCATTATCAGCGGCACACGCACCGGCGACATCGATCCTGGGATTCTGCTTTTTATTTTGCGCAAGATTGCCGAGAACACCGAGTCAGCCACCGCAGCGGCCGACCAGCTTGAAACCGTGGTGAGCAAACGCGCCGGACTGCTCGGCGTGAGCGAGCTTTCAAACGACATGCGCGACCTGCGTGAAGCAATCAAGCAAGGCAATGCAAAGGCGCGCCTTGCGGTCGACAAATTCACTTGGACCATTGCCAAATGGATCGGCAGCTACGTTGCCGAACTTGGCGGCCTCGACATGATGGTATTTACAGGCGGCATCGGCGAAAACGACATTGACTCGCGCGCGGAGATCTGCGCCGGGCTGAGCGCGCTGGGTATTGTGCTCGACGCCGAACGCAACAATGTGCGCGGCGCCGCAACCATTTCAGCCAAAAACTCGCCGATAACGGTGCGCGTAATTCCTCCCGCCGAGGATCTCATCATCGTCAATCATGTGCTGCGGCTTTTGGGCGCATAGAAGCCGGCGCGCCACTTGTTCTAAACTGGGATGTATGGCCGGAGTAATTCCCATGTCAGCCACGGCTCTCCCCATCGACACACAGAAACATCCTTCAGCGGCACTGCGCCGGTTTGCGTGGAGCGTGCTTGTCTACTTTGTCGCCGTCATTCTTTGGGGAACGCTGGTGCGCGCCACCGGTTCGGGCGCGGGCTGCGGTGAACACTGGCCGCTTTGTAACGGCACGGTGATGCAGCATTCGCCGGGCATTGAGACCATCATCGAGTTCACGCACCGGCTCACCAGCGGAATTTCCTTTTTCTCTGTCGTTGCACTTCTAGTGTGGACGTTGAGGAAAACTGAGCGCGGTCACCTGGCGCGTGGGGCCGCAGTTGCTGCGGTCGTCTTTACGCTGATTGAAGCGGTCCTCGGCGCCTTCCTTGTAAAGCTGGGCCTGACCGCGCAGAGCCAGTCACCGCTTCGAGCGCCCTACCTTGCGCTGCACCTCACCAACACGCTTTTATTGCTGGCCGCGCTTACACTCGCGGCGCATATGCTCAGCCGAAGCAAGGGTTTCATGCGCAACAGTGTTCGACTTGTTGCGCCTGCCGGTGCGGTGGCCGCGGTTATTATGGTCCTGGTGATAGGCGTAACCGGCTCGCTCGCGGCGCTTGGCGACACGCTGTTTCCAGCCACTTCACTGGGGCAGGCACTGGCACAGGATTTCTCGTCAACAAGCGGATGGTTGGTGCGCTGGCGCTGGACGCATCCAACCATCGCATTTGTTTCAAGCGTCTTTCTCATCTGGCTGCTGGTGCGCGCCGCGCAACAGCCATTGACCGTCAAATCATATTGGGACAATCGCAGGCTATCTGCGGTCGTTCTTCTCCTGCTCGCTGCGCAATACTTGCTCGGCTTCCTCGACGTATTTCTGCTGGCACCGGTATGGCTGCAGGTAGCGCATCTGCTGGGAGCTGATGTGCTATGGGCCGCGCTGGTGGTCCTGACCGCGCGCCTTACGATTCAGCCGGCAGAAAACTAACCGAGCGCCGCAAGACACCATTGAAACTAGCCAAATCAGAAGCCTGGATGCTACGTTGCCGCGTCAGAGTAACGGCCTGTTCCCTGCTTTTCAGTGCGTTGTCAGAGACGCGGCCGAGGTTCCTTTAGGCTGGTCCACGTGGATGAAGAGTGTGATGATTGCGGCCGCGTAGTAGAGCACGCCGTAAACAATCACGACGCCTTTGAATCCCCACAACGGCAGAATAAGCGCGGCCAGCATAGGTCCGCCAAAGTTGGCCAGTCCGCCACCAAGATTCTGCACGGAAACTGCCGCGCCTTTATGCTTGGGCTCCATCATTGGAAAGATCGCGCCCATGGGAACAAAGGCCGTGACCGTAAACGCGAACAATAATGCCCCAATGCTAGCCGCGAACATGTTATGCCGAAAGTGCAGCGGGATCCAGTAAAACAGCAGCGACGCAGTTCCGCAGCCGCAGAAGCCTACCCAGCGCATCTGCCGCATCCAGCCGATGCGGTCGCCGATCAGTCCCCACAAAACGTTGGTCACCGGCTGCACCAGGAAGAACATTCCCCAGATTCGCGCCCACTCCGGCACGCTGAAACCCACCGCGGGCGATGTATAGAGCAGCGGCATGATGACGGGAAATCCAAACAGCGACAGGTTGCAGATGATGCGCGTAATAAGCGCCAGCGCAATGTTGCGATTGTTGAAGATGAGCGTGAAGCACTTGGCGATCTCAGCAAACTTGCTTCCGCCGCCTTCGATGCTGGCGTTCGGCGTGGTTCCCACACCGCCCGTAAAGAAGTAGATCAGCAGTCCGCCTGCAAGAACCCACCCCATCGACATCCACAGCGTGCCCATGTAGCCGATCCACTGGATGGTGAAGCTAGGCAAATACGAGCCCACAATGCCGTAGCCGATGGTGAACATGCTCCAAGTCCAGCCGATGGCCGAAGCCAACTCATGCGGCCGGCTGCGCTGCACCACCCACACAAAAAAGCCGTAGAAGAAAAGCGGGTATGCCACGCCGCGGATGCCGTAAAAGAGCAGCATCAGCGGAAAATTCAAATGGCCTAGACCCAACCACAGAAACAGCACATGGAAGATGAGCCACCAGACTACGCCAATCAGCATGATGCGGCGTGGCTGATAAACATCCGCGAGTACACCGGAGAGACAGCTGGCCAAAGCGGCTGTAGCTCCATATACGGTGAAAAGTAGTGCGGAATCGCCTGCCGTAAAGCCAAGGTTGACGACGTATTTTGAGAGGAACGCCTGCTCAATGCCATCTCCGGTCATGCAGAAGACGATGGCGATATAGCCGCCAAGCAGCGCCA
>JADGNO010000067.1 GCA_017883405.1 Occallatibacter sp.
ACAGCGATGAACACCGCGCGGAGAACGAAATTACCCTGAAGATGAAGCAGCTTTACTTTGGTCTCTTATCGGCGCAGCGGCGCAAGCAGGCGGCGGAGTTGCGCATTGCGGCCGGTGAAGAACGCCTGGGCGAGGCGCGCAATGGCGTTGAGGCAGGGGCGATTCTGCAACTGAAGGTGCTGGAAGGCCACGCACAGATTGCCGAGGCGCGGCACGGGCTGGGATCGCTGGAAGACAACCTCAGCGACATGCGGGTGGAATTCAACGATCTGACCGGCCTGCCTCTCGATACCGACGTGGAGCTGGTGGCGCCTGAGCCGGAAACCACGAACGTGACGGCGGGCGACCTGGTGACCGAGGCGCTGGCGCACAATCCCGAGGTTGCTGCGGCCCAGCAGACGGTCAAAAAGGCACGGGCTGGGCTAAGCGCGGCCCACGCGGAGTATATTCCAGAGGTTGGAGCTTTTGCGCAGTATGTCCATCAGGACGGCGTGCCGCTGCTCACAGAGAACAACAGCGTGTTGGGCCTAAGGATGAACTGGACCCTGCTGGAATTTGGCAAGCGCAGTGGACAGGTACACGAGCGGAAAGCCCAGGTAGAGCAGGCCGAAGAGAATCTTCGCCACGTTGAGAACCGCGTGCGCGTTGATATAGAAAAGGAAGTGCGCAAGGTGCGGCGCGCGGAAACGGGTCTGGAAGCAGCCAAGGAAAGCGTAGCGGCAAGGACGGAGATGCGGCGCATCACCGCCAATCAGGTGGAAGCGAACACCGCCAATGCCTCGGCGCTGAAAGAAGCCGAAGGCCAGCTTGCCGAGGCGGAAGCAGGGCTGTTCCAAGCAGAAGCAGAGCGGAGCATTGCTCGCGCAGAGTTGGAACGGACAGTGGGACACAAGTAGTTCAAATTGAATCGCTACGGGGGGACGACGTGGATTACCGGGTATTGACAGTCAACAGGGAGTTTGGAAGCGGCGGAGGACGAATCGCGCAAACCATTGCGGAACAGCTTGGTTGGAAACTACTGGACCGCGACATCATCGACGCCATTGCCTACGCCGCCCATGTAGATAGCGATGTAGTTCGCACCTACGATGAACACGTCGAGTCATGGCTGCGTCGCATCAATCGGGGAGCCATGCGCAGCGCCGCACTGACCGCCGGCTTGGAACTGGGAGAAGGCGCGGTCTTCAACGCCGATGAAATGGTAAAAATCTCGCAGAAGATTATTGAAGAAGCCTATTCGAGCGGGAACTGCGTGATCGTCGGCCGCGGCGCCCAATGCGTCCTTCAGCACAAGCGAGATGTCTTTCACGCTTTTGTCTACGCTCCCTATAAGGAGCGCATCCTGCGGCTGCGCAAGCGTCTGGAAAAGGGCGCAGATGTCGAGCAGCGCATACGCACCGTCGATGCGGAGCGGGCGAAATACTTGCAGCAATACTTTGGCAAATGCTGGAACGACCCGCACCTCTATAACCTGATGATCTCTTCGCATGAGGATGAGAGTTCGAGCGTCCGTTTGATCGTGTTTGCAATGACCGGGCGCGATCCCGGGGAATCGCCGAAATAAGGGGGAGCATTTCCATCTGCGCTGATTGTGACCCGCGAGACGCTGAATGACCGCCGGTTATATACTCCGGCCATGCGAACTTATGTTCTTTCCGGGATTCTTTTACTCGCCGTCGCGTCGGCGGTAACCTCTGCACAGAAAGCGATTGAGGCACAGCCGCCCACAGCCGCCGAAGCGAAGGCATTCGTCGATGGCGCAGATGCCGAACTACTGAAACTGACGACAGACGCTTCGCATGCGGAGTGGACTGCGGAAACTGATATTACAGACGACACCGAAGCGACGTCGGCACGCATGAATGAGAAGGCCACCGGGCGCACTTTGGCGTTGACCGCGGAGAGCCATCGATTCGATCATGTGGCGCTGCCCTCGGAGTTGCGCCGTCAGATCATGCTGTTGCAGGTAACTGCACCGGCGGCACCCAAGGACCCCAAACTACTTGCCGAACAGACGCAACTTGCCGCCCAACTTACCGGAATGTACGGCAAGGGTAAGTTCTGTCTCGAGACGCCGGCAGGCCGGCAGCCGGTGCCCGAGGCGAAGTGCCTCGGCATTGATGCCGTCTCCAGTATGCTGGCGAAATCGCGCGATCCCGAGGAGATGACCAGGCTCTGGATAGGCTGGCACGCGATAGGGGCTCCCATGAAAGACAAATACGCGCGTTTTGTCGAGTTGCAGAATATCGGCGCGAAGGAATTGGGGTATCACGACACGGGCGAGCTTTGGCGCGCTGGGTATGACATGACGCCCGCAGAGTTTTCCGCTGAACTGGAACGTGCATGGGTGCAACTCGAGCCGCTCTATCGGGAGCTGCACACCTATGTCCGAGCGAAGCTGATCGCGCAGTACGGCAAAGCGGCTGAACGCGCCGATGGCATGATCCCCGCGCAGTTGCTGGGCAATATGTGGGCCCAGGAGTGGGGCAACATCTATGACATCGTGGCGCCGACCGACCCGAGGCTTGCGCAATTTAAGCCAATCAATCTTGAAGCTTCGCTGAAGGAGCAGATCGCTTCCAAAGATCCCGCAGCTGGCTCTGCGTTCGCGGAGAAGCAGGATCTCAGTTCAGATCGAGGCCATGCGGCCAGCCTGGCGGCAGGTAAGGGAATGGTTCACTACGGCGAAAACTTCTTCACCTCGCTGGGATTTGCTCCACTGCCTAAAACCTTCTGGGAGCGTTCCCAGTTTGTACATCCGCGTGATCGCGATGTGGTGTGCCACGCTTCGGCATGGGACGTTGATTCGGCCGAAGATCTGCGTGTGAAGATGTGCATCGAGGTCAACGCCGACTACTTCGCAACGGTTCATCACGAACTGGGGCATAACTTCTACCAGCGCGCCTATAACAAGCAGCCTTTTCTATTTCGCAACGGCGCGAATGATGGCTTTCACGAGGCGATCGGCGACTCAATCGCGCTTTCGATCACGCCTGCTTACCTTAAGCATCTTGGACTGACGTCGGCGGAGCCACCAGCAGAGGCCGATATTCCACTGCAACTGCGGACAGCTCTAGATAAGGTGGCGTTTCTTCCCTTCGCGCTGGCTCTCGATAAGTGGCGCTGGCAGGTGTTCTCTGGCGAGATCAAACCACCAGACTACAACAAGGCATGGTGGTCATTGCGCGAAAAGTACCAGGGTGTTGCGCCGCCGGTTGAGCGCTCCGAGACGGACTTTGATGCCGGCGCAAAAAACCACATTCCTACCAATGTTCCGTATGCGCGCTATTTTCTTGCGCGCGTTTACCAGTTCCAGTTCTACAAGGCGATGTGCGATGCCAGCGGCTACAGGGGGCCACTGAATCGCTGTAGCTTCTATGGATCAAAGGCTGCGGGGGACAAGCTGAACAAGATGCTTGAGGCGGGCCAGTCGCGTCCCTGGCAACAGACACTGAAGGAGATGACCGGTACGGACCATCTCGACGCTCAGCCCATGCTTGATTACTTTGCTCCGTTGTATGCATGGCTCAAAGAGCAGAACAAGATGAACGCTTCGCTCTAGCAAGGCCGTAATACGCGCAGACATTTCGTTTCGGACCCGCAGCCTGTGCGTCACAAGCCGGCTTGTTTCGCACGGGCGCCGCGCCAATACAGGATTAGCCCGAGCAGCACCGATGCAGACGTACCCGCCACCAGCTTGAGTTCAAATCCCAATTTGTCGGCGGAGTCCCCCGGCGGCACCAGCGATACGATAATGCCGAGCAGCACCACCAGAAATCCCAGACCTCCGCAAATCCAGACGCCGGCAGTCCCTCCGGGCACCAGCACGGCATGCGGATTCTCACTGCGATCTTTGCGCCGCGCCAACTTGATGACCGCAGCGAACATGTAGAGGAATGGTATGAAGTAGAGGATGATCGCGGCATCGATCAGGAATTGATAGGCTCCGCGTGTGGTCTCATTGATCTGGCTGCCCAACAAGATCGCACCCGAAACGATTGCCTGCACGAGGATAGAAATGTACGGAGTCTTCCAGCGCGGATGAATCTTGCCAAACGCGGCGGGCAGGTAGCGATCGATTCCAACGACAAACGGGACGCGCGCAATACCGGCCACGGTACTGCCGACACCACCGGCATTGCCCACCGTTACAAGGATGGCCGCAAGCATACCTAACGCGCCCAGGCGCAATACCATCGATCCCACAGTGATCGCGTGAAAGACACCGCTTTGCGGATCAAGGTTGGCAGCAGGCACAAGCGAGAGAATCGCAAAGGTACCCACGATGTACATGAGGGCAATCAGCGCGCCGGCGCCAAACACGGCCCTTGGCAGAGTGCGTCGCGGATCGCGCACCTCTTCACTCATGGCCGAGACAAGTTCCAGGCCTGTGAAGGCGAACGCAATCTGCGACCAGAAGTTGACAGTATCCCAGTTCCAGGCGGGCATCATGTTTTGGAATGTGAAGTGCGTCGCAGAACCGTGACGCCAGCAAACCAGTGCGGCGATGCCCACCAGCATGAGCAGGGGAACATACGTTCCAACTCCGCCTGCATTCTGAAGCCACTTTCCGATGTTCAACCCGATGATATTCAGTAGTACCGCGACAACAAGAAGGGAGAGAGAAACAGT
>JADGNO010000068.1 GCA_017883405.1 Occallatibacter sp.
AGGGTTACTGCCTATCGGACGAATTCTTGCGGCGAACCACATTCTTCCGGTCTCATCCATGATCACGTTATGAATGCTGGTGTGACCGTCCCAAATCGGCTCCATGCCCCAGTAGGCCGAATTTCCGTGCGCCAGATCCAATGAAGAAGGCGTTTTGGGATCCAGTTAGGGATGCCTGACGGAGGCAGCCACATGCTTGATGGGATCGAGCGTCGGCACCAGATCGGTACTTTCTTCAGGCGAGCCCCAAATCAGGCCGTTCGCATTGACCCTGGGATTGCGCTTGTCAGTGGAAATCGCATCGTGCTGGTAATACTTGGGCGACGCCCAATCCCACATCGTGTAGACCGCGTTGCGCTCGATTCCCTTCGGGCGCTCCGGCTTGGCAAAGGGCAATTCCCCTGCTGCAATGCGGTCGGTCCATTTGGAGAAAAAGGAAAAGGTTTTCTCCGGGCCCAGGCTGCCTAATGCCAGCGCCATGTAAGGCATCGCCTGACCGGCCTGGGTTCGATGCGCCCATGCCGTGGCTGAGTCGCCCAGCTTGCTGAACACCTCGGGCACTTCCCGCATGCCCTTGGTTCCCAGTGCGTGACACGACTGACACATGTTCTTGACCGTATCAACCCACGCATTCTGGGTTTTCATGGTAATGGCGATCCCGTTGCCCTTGTCACCGGTCCCCGGAAACTCACCCTTTCCCGGCATCTCGAGCAAGGAGTACCAGTAGACACCGGGGTAGTACTCTGCAGCGGCTTTTTCGGAGGGTGCGGTGACCGCTTTCAATTTCAGGAGCTTGCCGGGCCTGGATGCAACTTTGGGCGAATCCACCAAGCCATATCCGCGAACCCAGATTTGATAATTGGCGTTGGGAAGCTCCGGAATGACAAATTGACCTTTGTCATCGGTCACCACGATCTTGGTGAATTTTGTCGGCAGAACTATCGTTTCCGCAATCACCCAAACGCCAGCCTCCGGTCCTTTTTCACCTGTTACCACGCCACCAATATCCTTCGATGAAATACTGACTGGCGCAGCATGTGAAAAACCGCCATGGAGACTTACCGCCGCAACGAACAAAGCCACTACCGAGTTACTTATCGCCATCAAAGTCTCAAGTTGATTTTACGGTCAATTCAAACGGCGCCACATCTATGTTAAAAATCATCACGAACAAACCTGCCGTGAATCTACAGATGCGACGAATTGGTGTCAATGAACTGCAAGCTCTGCACGAGCGACGACGCAAAAACTCCGCGCACCGGACTAACTGATTTGGATGGCAGAGTTCCAACGTGTTTTGGCTGGGGCTTACAGAACATAACGAGCGAAACCTGCCAAGATTTTTGCGTGCACACGAGGCAGCCAGGCTTGGCAATAGCGATGTTTCCAGATATAAATGTCGGTGAAGGCGCTGATTCGGGAAATGGCGTTCGAAGGCATTCATGTTCTTCTGCCAGCATAAACTGCATTGAGCGCAGGCTGCTTGCGACTTACCTAGTCGAGCAATAGCCGTGGCGCTGTGACCCTTTCTGGATTTGACTTTGCATGATGACAAACTTAGGAGACAAATATGAGAGCAAAGCTTGCAACCATCGCCGTCAGCGCAATCCTGACTGGAATTACCTTTCAATCGTGGTCCGCAGATGCACCAACCGACCCTAAGGCATCGAGATTCACACCACTTACGGTCGATCAGCTGAACGTCTACCAAAAGCCGCTCGGCGAGCAGATCATGAAGGTGTCAAGCGTCGGTCTGGCAGGCCCCTACAGCCCGCTGCTGCGCAGCCCAGTGCTTGGGCAGCGCATGTTCGATCTGCTGTATTACCTGCGCTGGAACTCATCTGTGCCGCTGCGCTTGAATGAATTCGCCATTCTGATCATCGGCCGCCAATGGCGCTCACAGGTGGAATGGTTTGCACACGCTCCTCTCGCCATCAAAGCGGGACTGCCCCCTGAAGTTGTGGCAGACCTGAAGGCGAAAAAGCGCCCGGACAACATGAAACCTGATGAGACTGTTGTCTACGACTTTGTGACCGAACTGACCACAACTCACCAAGTATCTGATGTGACCTTTGCGCGCGCAAAGCAAATTCTCGGCGAACAGCAGGTGGTGGATCTGACGACACTGGCCGGCACCTATATCACTGTGGCGATGCTGCTGGCCATGGCTGAGGAGGGCGTGCCAGCCGGCAAGGAACTGCCATTCAAGGCCGGCGAACCCTGAAATTCCAAGAAGTGCACAGCCAAGCGACAGGCTGCTCGCTCCGCTCGGCATTCATGCCCTGAGTGAAATGTACCAGTAAGAGTACACCGACCGCTCTGCAAGCCAGTCCTGCAGTGACTTGCTGAAAATGATTCTGCAGGAATTGCCAGGCACTGATGGAGTACTTTGGCGTGCGAGTGTATTTCGATTCTTGACCTGTTCGACTCCGCGACCAATGCAGGCCAGGACAATGGCGCGAGGTTGCCGCCCTGAACGGCTGGAGGCGACACTGAAACGGACAGGCTTTCGGCAAGCATAGTTCAACGCGCACAATTTGAGCGGCAGCGCGAAGCGTTGTCCGTTTCAAAATCGTTGTTAGCCGCGTAGCCACGCGCATCATGACCTGCGGTCTTGCCCTACTGGCCGAGGTACTGCTCAAGACGCTGCTTCCAGCTCGCCACAGTGGATCTATCCGATCCGCCCTCGAAAAAGCGGCCTGGGGAGAACAGCGCATACTCCTCTCCGCTTCTGAGGTTGAGCACGAGGTAGTACCACCCAACGAAATTCGACCTCTTTCCGAGGTAGCCGACGCTGACGCCATCGACATCGCTGAACGGAATCGACCGCTTCTTCACGCCGAAGCGGTTCGAGTCCTCGATAGTGATGCGGCGCGACTTGGGGTCAATGACCACAGTCTGCGTGTCGCTTGCCAAGGAACCGACAACGCCGATGATCAGCAGGAGCGCTCCCAGGAGAAAACCCGCCAGGGCGTTGGCGCCGGAACCTCTGAAGTCGCGAAAACCGATCACTAGGGCCAAGCCGGCTACGGCGCACGCCGCCCAAAGCGCAACCTGTTTGCCGGAATTGCTTTGAGATGTCCACAAGTCCATGTCCAACTCCCAGCCTTGGTCAATGTCACGGCTGACAGTTACTCACCGGACCGGCCGGTCAGGACGATTGAAAGTCTTAAAGCATGCTGAAGCGCAATTGCTGCTTGATTCATTGTGGGTGCTCAAAGGTTGTCAGTCCGCCAATGCATAAATAATGCGCAAAGATGATGCTGGTATGCTGTGGATCGCCGCGTCGGCATACCAGTCCTTGAACGCAATGGCGTCGCGGGCTCCTATGTTGAGTTTGAGATCATTGCCCGCAGCGAGCGCGAATCTATTGGTGCCTGACACTGAGCGAGTGTCCGCCTCGCCGCCACTATGTATGGTAGCGTATAGAATATAGAATACAAAGGGGAAAAGGTGCACAAGAAAGCCAGGCAAAGCATGCGCAGCGTTGGATTTTTACCTAGTCTGTGCGCATTGCCGGACCACCAGAGCCACCGTTACAACTCTACCGAGGGAGGCGCATATGCTGCCGGCCAATAGCAACCTGATCTACCAACTAATGATTCCGTCCATCGTGCTGTTCTTTCTGGTGTGGAGCTTCGTGGGCGTGGGCGTCGGCCTGGGACTTATCGTTTCCCCCACGAAAATGTTGTACCTGTTCGGCTCGGCAAATCGCTATGTATCCACCCGCCACGGGTTGAAGCCGCTGTCGGAAATGCACGACGTCGAGCCCCAGGCACGCAAAAACAGGCGCTGGATTGGCACTTTCTTCATCCTAGGTGCGGCCTATTCGATTTTCGGCCTGGTTATATGGTATGACAATGGACCGATCGTGTCGGCGCTCAACCTCGACCTGCCGCGGCCGTATCTCGCCGTGATCGTGGACAGCGTGCGATGGGTCCTGGTCGCATGCAGCGTATTCGCTTTCGTGATCGGAACGCTGCTGTGCTTCTACCCCAACGTCGTATACCGGCTAGAGCAGCATACCGATCACTGGTATTCGATGCGCAAGGTCTTCCTCGGTGTGGATACGTTGCACCTGGGCTTGGACAGATGGGTCGCAGCGTTCCCGCGGGCGGCCGGTTTGATTATCGTAATAGCCGCACTTGTCGCCGTGGCCAACTCGGCGGTACTGTGGCAGCAGTTGCCCTAGGCTCCGCGCCCTGCCGGGAAATCATTCCTGGAGAAAAGTGTTCCAGTAAGAGTACACCAATCGGCCTGCAACTCAGTCTTGTAGCAGCTTGCTGAAAGTAATTCTTCAAGAATTGTCGGATTGAAATCGCATCTGACCGCGTTTATGCCATTTATGCAGACGCACCTGGCGGCCTGGCTCGAACGCTCCCGTGACACTCGGCACGTCGGCGCGGCACGCAAGGCCTGGGCGCTGCAGTTCGCGCGAATCCATGAAGTGCTCCCGCTACTCTGCCCGTCAGGGACGTGGCCCGGCTGATGTTGCGGTGCAGCAGCCATTCGGTCGTTCGGCAACGCGAAAACCTCGCTCGGCGTGACGGCCAAAATTCCTGCAATCGCCGTTGTATTCACGCAGGTCGCCTGCTATTCTGTTCCGCTTAGTTGCCTGTTACCTGGTACCGGAGGATGCTTATCCGGCGATTCGAATTGCCAAGACCATCGGAGGAGACACCGCATGATTCCCTGCGAATTCGAGTATTACGCACCGAAATCCATTCCCGACGCACTCAAACTGCTCGGCAAATTAGGCGACTCGGCGAAATTGCTTGCGGGCGGTCACAGCCTGCTGCCGATGATGAAGCTGCGCTTTGCCGAACCCGGCCACCTGATCGATCTGGGCAGGATTGCCGAGTTGAAAGGGATCACGCAGGCCGGCAACGAAATCCGCATCGGCGCGATGACCACGGAAAACGAGCTGATCTGGTCCAAGCTGCTGTCCGAGAAAATTCCGCTCCTGGTTGAAACCGCCAGGCTCATATCCGATCCGCAGGTGCGCTACAAGGGCACCATCGGCGGCGACATTTCCCACGGCGACCCCGGCAATGACCATCCGGCGGTGATGCTGGCCCTCGGCGCGTCGTTCGTGCTGACGGGACCGAAAGGCGAGCGCGTGCTTCCGGCGAACGGTTTTTTTCTCGACACCTACAGCACGCAGATGCGGCCGGACGAAATCATGACCCAGATCCGCATTCCGATCCCCGCCGCCGGGACCGGCTGGTGCTATTCGAAGCTGAAGCGCAAGACCGGCGACTTCGCGTCCGCCGCCGCGGCGGTGCTGCTCAGGATGCAGGGCGGCAGCGTCGCCGATGTGCAGATCGCGCTCACCAACCTCGGTGCCACGCCGCTGAAGGCCAGCGCAGCCGAAGCCTTCCTGCGCGGCAAGCCGCTCAACGATGCCGCCTTCGCCGAGGCTGCCCGTCTGGCGATGAGCATTTGCAGCCCCGGGGAAGACCAGCGCGGCAATGCGGAATACAAGACGGCGATGGCCGGCGAGATGACCCACCGGGCGCTGCGCACGGCGCAATCGCGCGCCAAGTGATTCAAGAAGCAAAATATAACGAGGAGAGAAAAATGGCGGAAAAACAGGTGACCTTTAAACTCAACGGCAAGCCAGTCGGCGTCAGCGTCGAAGCGCGCGAATTGCTGATTCACACCTTGCGCGAAAAGCTCGCCCATACCGGCCCGCATATCGGTTGCGAGACGTCGCATTGCGGGGCTTGCACGGTCGATCTTGACGGCATGTCGGTCAAGTCGTGCACGGTGCTCACGGTGCAATGCCAGGATGCCGACGTGCTCACCATCGAAGGCCCTGAGCAGGGCGCCGGACTCCACGCCCTGCAGGACGCATTCCATCAGGACCACGCGTTGCAGTGCGGCTACTGCACGCCGGGCATGATCCCCCGCGCCTATCGATTGCTGAAGGAGACTCCCAATCCGAC
>JADGNO010000069.1 GCA_017883405.1 Occallatibacter sp.
TAGACCGACTTGAAGCGCGCCGCGTTGGAGCTGCCGTAGTTGGCGATCGGGATGTATTTATCGTCCGCCAGCACGCAGGGCATGGAAGCGGCCCACAAATATTCGCCCTGCAATTGCTGCGCACTGAAGCGATGGATGTCGCGCAAGAACGCCAGCGGAAACGCCGGATCCTGAGACGGCGGCGTGATGAACTCCAGCAAGGCCTCCGAATAATCGGTGGTAATCCAGGGGTGCGTCAGCTTGGATCCCAGTCTGGGCGGATGTGGCGTTTGCGCCAGTTTGCCGGCCCGGTCCACGCGCAGGCATTCGCGCTCATAGCCGCGCGTGATGCCGCGCAAGACCTGCGCTGCGCCGTGCTCTGAAAATTGCTGGACCGCATCGCAGCAGGTGAATTTCAACATGGCCTGCAGTATCTCACTTCGGTAATGCCCGGAGCACATCGGCGACAAACGCGCACGAGTCAAAGCCGCCGCGTTTGACGGTCCAGCCCGATGCATTGGTCATCAAAGTTCCAGATAACACTGTAAAGGCTGACTCTACCCGAAGTGGCAGAGCTTTGGTCCTGTCATAAGAGGATCATGCCTCGGGCCAGCGCCGGTCAATGGCTCAACAGTGTGCCGAATGCGCTATATTTGTGATAGCTTCTAACACACACCATACGGGAGCTACAGGCCAGATCGATAAAACATTGATCCTGGGGGTCGCGATATTGGGGCACGTTGCCTGATGGAGAAGCAGCCTTGGCAGGCAGGTGCGCCTGTGCGTGCAGCATGACCCGCAGCAACACACTGTCACGCTCGGACTTGGTTAGTGCAAATTGGTAGTAAGCCAATACACGCACCAGTTCCGCCGTCGTGTACCGGTCAAAAACCAGGGTGAGTCGCATGGCATCAATCGCCTCACGTAGCCACGCGAAAGTGCCGTTAGACTTGTCGGTGGAGGGGCATATGGTTAATAGCGAAAGCGGGATGGCACGTTGGAGTTCGGTTGTAGGTGCGTCTAAAGCGCGCCGAATTGCAGTCGCCCGAGTGCTAACGCTAGTGAGCTTGATGTTGGCTGGGGCGAACATGTTTGCGGCGGAACCGGCGAAACCAACGCCGATGAAGGCAGGTCCTCCGGTCTTGCCGGAGGATTTGGCGTTCCTGCGCAAAGACCCGCTGCGAAAACAAAAGCAGATGATCGATCCGACCGGGATTGACTCCGCTACAGAGGCCGCAGTACTGGCCACCGCGATTGAGGGGGTGATCATGTTGTGCATATCTTTGCCCTACGGCAAACCCACCGCATCTGCGGGGCGCGGGTTGCGGCACATCACCGCGCGTGGCCTGGAACTTGTGCAATTACCGCCACCGCTACCTTACGATGCGACACAACGTCACCATCCACAGCGCTATTCGGGTTGGGATATCCGCAGCAATCACGAGCTGGCCGTCACTGTGGATTACGGCTCGATGGAAAACGGGCGTATGAAGTGGCCGCCGATGGCAACCTGGCGCATGGTTTTCATTGAGGTAGAAGGCGTCTGGAAGTTTGATCACTATGACAAGTAAGGTAAAGCAACAAGCCGATTCCTCGCCAGTCGTATGAAAGGACTTTGTGTCGTAGGTCGTCACGTGCAATTCTGGGGCGCTGTTTGCTGCATGGCTCTTTTGGTCGGATGCGTGAGCAACGGTCAACATCCCGGGACAGCAGACAAGAACTTAATGCGTATGAAGTTGACCCGCACCCGTTGATTGGGGCCGTACCGGCACCGGGCGTTTATCTGGGCTTGGCATTGGAGGGCCAGTCCCCCGCTTTTGATGGTGACAAGCTTTAAATGTAATAGCTGTATACGCCCGTCCGACGGTGGCGGCCTTCGTCGGGTAGGACACCAAGGCCGCATTGCTGCCGCCGCAGGCCGTTGAGAATGATCCGGTGGCGACTCCGGCAAACAGGCCAAACTAATATTTGACGAATTGACGACGGTCCCATTCGGGTGAGCCCTCGTTCTGGCCCGCGGTTGGTGAATATGCATCTTTTATGTTGTCCATTTTCATCCTTTTCGACGGTCAACTAGAGTAATGTTAAGCGGAACTTATTGCGCCAGCGATGGTTTGATGGCCAGTGCGGCCGCTTCGGCGACGCAATCGCGATCAGGCTTCATGCCCTTGTTGCGCGCTGCTGCAAGCTCGCCTTTGGCTGCGCCAAGATCAGCGCGAAAGTCATCATCGGCATGCAACCGTGCGACCGTTCCGGCTGCGACGTTGCGCGCCTGAACCACATCGCTGTGCCAATGGACGTTGCAGACATTACGGCTCTCGTCAAAGCTCAGGCCACGCAGCAGGATGGCGTCGCTCTGGGCGGGCGAAAGCTCGACCAGAATCAGCGCCCAGCCCCAGCCGGCGGCGGCGTGCCCGGACGGATACGAGCCGTCCGTTGCCAGTATGGCCTGGTCATTGGGTGTGCAGATCGGTTCCTGGTTCGAGATAAACGGGCGCGCCCGGTTGTAATGAATCTTGGCCGCATAGGTGGAACCACCGAGATCAGTCAGCGTACGACGAAGCAACTTGTAGAGACGGGGCGTAACGGCCTCGCTGACGGGCGCGTTCAAGGCACAAGAGAAGGTGCCAGCCGCATGCGGAAAACTCAGGTTGGCATCCGAATTGGCCAGCGCCCAGCGCGCCGTGTCGCGCAAGAGGAA
>JADGNO010000070.1 GCA_017883405.1 Occallatibacter sp.
CCGCGATAACGCGCGACGCCTTCGTTGACATCGGCGGCAAGCACGCGGGTCCACGCGCTTCCAATGTCGAGTACAACGATCAGGCTGTCGGTCTTCGGAGGCATGATGCTCACTGGCCTTCTGCGGCTGTCGGGCGCGCTGCTGAGGGTTTTGGTTTTGACTTGTCTTGAGCAGTCGGCTTGCCTGGGGCAGTTGGCTTTTTGGAAACAGAACTTTTGCCGGGCGTGCTTACCTTTTTCTGCGTGGCCGTCTTGCCGGCAGTGTGCTTTCTATCTTTCGCACTCTTTGACACTGCGCTTTTCGATTTGGATGCTGGTAACTTCGCCTTCGCCGAGGCATGCGCGGAAGTTTTATCGCCCGGTTTCGTCTTGCTGTTCTCATGGGCATTCTTCTCGTGAGCGTTCTTGTCGTTCGACGCCTTTTCATGTGTTGTGTTACCCGCCGCGACTTTGGCTGAGGGCTTCGCTTTGGCGGAAGTGACCGGCACACTGACCGGCTTTGCATTTGTTGCGTTCTTTGTTGCTGCGTCAACCGGATTTGACGGCGTGCCAAGGTTCGCCTGCATGTCAGGGTTGGCCTGCGTGTGGCTCGCGCCAGAGGCCATATCAAGCACTACCTGGTGTTCATAACGCAGATCGACTGCGGAGAGTTGAGGATACTGCTGCCGCCACTCGGCGATGTGGTCCTTGTAGCGCTGGTAACGCTCAAGGAAACGATCTTCGCCGAAATGAGCGAGGATGTCCGTGCCCTGTTCCGGCATCAGCACGCGCGCATCTTCAGGATCTGTGAGATCGATCTCAGAAAGCTGCTCGGAGTTGCGTTTGCCGTTTGAATCCAGGTCGCTCATCATGCGCTGATAAACGGCCATGCGCGCCTGGCGCGATTCAGGTTTTTCGCCGGCGTCAATTCCAGTAAGGACGGGAAACGAATAGTGATGCGCGGCCATTGCCGCCGCAGGCATATCCAGCAGCACGCCGCTTGCATCGACAAGTCCGATCTGCTGGCCATGCCTTGTGAAGGCCACCGGCTTGCGCTCAACAATATCGACGCGAAGCTGATCGGGAAGAAGACGCATGACCGTGGCCTTCTGAACCCAGGGAATCGCTTCAAGTTCCTTGCGGCGCTCGTTCAGCGGGACAAAGAAAACATTGCGTCCAATGTCTTCCCCGAACACTGGAAGAAGTTGCGCGCGCGTGACCTCAGTGAGTCCAACTGCCTGGATGTGGCTTGCGCCGGCAATTCGGAAGCGCCCGTCGCGCTGCAGATAGGTCTTGGAGAACTCCGCCGCGGTGACGAGAAGACCGCAAACGATGAGCGCGCCTATTCCGACAGATACACGTCCCACGGTGCTGGCCGGCCGCCACCATCGGCCGCTTCCCTCACCTTTCTTGCCCCATTTTGCGCGCGGAAGCTCGTCGCCGTCCGGATCATCCATCTCAAGCGGCATGCCGGGCAGAGAGCGCCCCGTTCGGGGTACACCTTGCTGCATGCGCCGGAAGCGGGAACCCGCGGGCGCATCATCTTCCCAGATCAGGGGCCGAGATGTGGTGTCACTTTGATTCTTCACGCTTAAGAACAAATCGAGAGCATCGCCAGATTTCACTATAGCTGGGGGTCGCTTGTGCAATTCCGGCCAAAAAACGAGGGGAATCCTTGGGGTTACGTGCTTGCGAAGGAGGAAGGCGCTACGATTTGTCGAGCGCGGTCAGAATTTGCGGACCGAGTTGGCTCACGCTTCCGGCGCCGAGCGTCATTACCAGGTCGCCTTCGCACGCCTGCGCAGCCACCGCCGCAATCGCTGCTGGAAAATCCGCAGCGTATTGCACTCGCGGTCCGCTGATTTTTGCGGCGAGATTCTCTGCCGTGATGCCGGGGATTGGCTCTTCACTGGCGGCGTAGATGGGAAGGATGGTCACGGAGTCGGCGTCGTTAAATGCGCTACCGAACTCTTCCATGAGGTCTTTGGTGCGGGTATAACGGTGTGGCTGAAAGATCACGTAAATGTGCCGATGGCCGCACTCGCGGGCGGCAGCCAACGTGGCGCGAATCTCAGTGGGATGATGGCCGTAGTCATCGACGACGGTAACGCCGCGCACCACGCCTTTACGCTGGAAGCGCCGGTCGACACCGCGATAGTGGTTGAGTCCTTCTGCGATCTTCTCCGCCGGAACTTCAAGCTGACGCGCAATGGCTACAGCGGCTGTCGCGTTTAAAACGTTATGACGGCCGGGAACATGCAGTTCAAATGGGCCAAGCGGTCCGTCTGCCGTGTTCACCACAAAGCGCGCAAAACGCAGCGCACCGGCAGGAGCTTCGCCGGGCGGCAGAAATTGCAGCCTGTAATCGGCTTCCTGCGATTCACCGTAAGTGAATACACGACGGCGCGCGCGCGGCAAAATGCATTTGAGCAGCGGATTGTCGATGCACGCGGTAACCGCGCCATAGAACGGAACACGGTTCATGAAATCCAGAAACGCGCGCTCCACGTCGTCCATGTCGTGGTAGCAATCCATATGCTCGCGGTCGAGATTGGTCACCACGGCGAGGATGGGCGAAAGCTTGAGGAACGAGCGGTCGCTTTCATCAGCTTCGGCCACCAGGTATTGCGTGGTGCCAAGTCGCGCATTCGAACCCAGCGCATCTACCCGTCCGCCGACGACAACCGTAGGATCGAGCCCGCCTGCGCTGAGCACGCTGGCCACCATGGAAGTAGTCGTCGTTTTGCCGTGCATGCCGGCTATGGCAATGCCGAACTTGAGACGCATGAGTTCCGCCAGCATTTCGGCGCGCTGAATGACTGGAATCTTGCGTGCGTGCGCTTCCTGCACTTCTGGGTTGGCTGCATTTACAGCAGAACTGGTAACCACAACCGTTGCTCCGGCGACATTCGCCGCGCTGTGGCCTTCGTAAATGGCAGCTCCCAATTGCGCAAGGCGATCGGTCACCGGGCCTCGGCGCAAGTCTGAGCCAGAGACCTTCATGCCCAGGTTGAGCAGGATCTCGGCGATGCCACTCATGCCGATGCCACCGATACCGATGAAGTGCGCGTGCTGGGATTTGGCAAACATGGAAGGTGAAGGATCAGGTTAACAGAGATGAGCGGAAGAGCTTTTGATAATAGAAATCGAAGCGTGCGGACGACGGACGGAATGCGCATTCTGCTTTGTCGCGTTCGCGATCTGAGCACCAGTTTCAACAAAAGTTGCAGGACTTTATTTTCGCTCCGACGCCGCAACCTTTCGCCGGCAGCGTGTTTGCACAAGACATAACCGGCACGCCGGGAGGCAGCAAGAACCAAGCCTCAGACCGGAGGTAGCCGGGCCGGCAATCGTAACTGGCCGGCAGGGACGGAGGGGTTATGGCAAGCATGAAGAGTTTGATGTTGGGAGCGGCAATCCTGGCTGGCGCAGCCGCCATTGGAACAACGAGCGCGAAGGCAGCCCAAATTGGCGTTTACATCGGCGGCGGGTCAGCTTACGCCGCATCTTACCCAGGCCCCGGATATGCATGGGTGGAGGGCTACTACAACGGCGGCTACTGGATTCCTGGCCGCTGGGCATACACAGGCCGCTTCGATCGTGACGATTACAATCGCGGACGCGATTGGGATCGTGACCGCTTTGTTGATCGCGACCGGCGCTATGACCGCGACGATTTCCGTCATGACCGTGATCATGACCGGGATCGGGACCGCGATCATGATCGATTCCGCCGCTAACAGCAGCTCTGTACCCTGCTGACCTGCGCTGCTTGTTTCATGGAAAACGGCCTCTCCCAGGTGGAGGGGCCGTTCTTTTTTGATAGCGCAGAAGCCTATCTGAGCTGGGTGCTCTCCCGGAACGGCAAAAACCATCTAACCAGAGGTTGTGAGCAGGTTGGAGTTAGACTCCTTTGTAGGGTGCGGTGTTTACAAATTCTTTATAAAGGCCGCAACTAAATGCCGAAAACGTGTTTGAGTGAGTAGGGCCAGTTGGGAAAAAGCAACCCAGGGCCGGCAAGGTGCTGAAAACGGGATTGATCCCGGTTCCCGGTTCCGAAACAAGCGGACGGGCAGCAGATGGAGGATGTTATGCAAAAGCTCCGGTTCGTTTTATTTGCAATGCTCTTGGCCCTGCCCTTTGCCAAGGTGGCAAATGCCCAGGTCGCAGTTGGTGTAGGCGTCGGTCCCGCAGTAGTAGACGATCCTTACGCATACAACGACGGCGGTTACGACTACGCTCCGCCGGTCTGCGATTGGGGCTATTACGCTTATTATCCCTACGCATGCGCTCCCTACGGCTATTACGGGCCGCAGTGGTTCACTAGCGGCATCTTTATCGGTGCGGGCCCGTGGTACGGCTACGGTGGACGGGGTTGGGGCGGCGGTCGCTACGGATACGGCTACGGCGGATATCGTGGCGGTTACGGATATCGCGGCAATGAAGGCCGAGGCGCTTACGCAGGCCGCGGTGGGTATGGTGGTCGCGGAGACGGCGGTCGCTCAGCCTATATGGGCGGCAACAGAGGTGGTTACAGCAATGGTCCAGCCCGCGCATACGGCGGCGGTGGATACCGCGGCTTCAGCGGCGGCAACGGCGGCGCACGGGCCGGCGGCGGGTTTAGTGGCGGCGGTCGTCCCGGTGGCGGCTTCAGTGGTGGCGGCCGAGCAGGTGGCGGCGGATTTAGCGGCGGTGGCCGCTCCGGCGGCGGCGGTTTCGGTGGAGGTTCCCGCGGTGGTGGTGGCGGCTTCAGCGGCGGCGGTGGTGGTGGATTCCACGGTGGCGGCGGCGGTGGTGGCGGCTCCCACGGTGGTGGTGGACACCGCTAAGTTCAACCAGAAATAAAAAAGCCCGTCTGCTTAGGCAGGCGGGCTTTTTTTGCGTCATTAAAAATGCCAATCACGGGCGGCTGCCGTCTCGCGCCAGTTCGGCAAGGCGATCTGCAATGCGCTCAGCTGCGGCAGGATGTGCCTGCAACCGCGCGGCAGTGGACATCGCCGCCAAGTGCTGGGGATCCTTCAAGAGCTCGACGAGTGCGTTGAGCAATTTGCCTGGCTCCTCCAGCTCCGGTTCCTGCAACATCACGGCAGCTCCCGCAGCCACCATGGCTTCAGCATTCGCACGCTGGTGCTGATCTGCAGCCGCGGCAAAAGGAACCAGCAGCGCCGGTTTACCCGCAGCCGCCAGCTCCGCCACCGTGGATGCACCGCTGCGAGCCAGCACAAGGCTCGCTCGCGCAAAACGCTCTGGCATGTCATCAAGAAACGGGCACACCGTCCAGCGCTCCGGATCGGCACAGCTCGCTTGATAGGCTGCCTCTGTGACTTCAAAATGTCGGGCGCCGCTCTGATGCAAAACCGTAAGTCCAGGAATAGCGTCAAGCAGCGCCTTCATGATCCTGGGCAGATGCGTGTTGAAGATGCGCGCGCCTTGCGAGCCACCGAAGATGAGCAGGTGCGGCCGAGTGGCCGACGGCGGTTCCAGTTGAAAGAACCTGGGCCGCACCGGAATTCCAGTGACCTCGGCGTTGTTGAACCATTTGACGGCGGCAGGAAAATTGACCGCAGCTGCCTGCACTCGCTTGCCCACCAAGCGATTGGCAAGTCCGGGCATCGCATTGGGCTCAAAGACCATGGTTGGGATCTTCATCAGCAGCGCCGCCGCTATTCCGGGGCCGGAAGCATAACCGCCCACTCCCAAAGCAGCATTGGGCCGGAACTCGCGGATCAGCCGTTTGCACTCGCCGATGCTGGCCGGCAGTTGCAGAAATGTCTTCAGCCTGGTGATGAGCGAAACATTTTTAAGTGGCCCCACGCTAATAAGACGCAGGAGGAATCCTGCTTCGGGCACCAGGCGAATCTCAAGTCCGCGCGCAGTACCAACAAACAGGACGTCTGCGTTGTAGCGGATTTGAAGCTCATGGGCGACAGCCAGAGCAGGAATGATGTGACCGCCTGTGCCTCCACCAGCAATCAAAATGCGTAGATCCGACAATGAACGCCCTTTCCGGGAGATCAAAAAATGGCCCGATAAGCAAGCTCAAGGCTTGTCTTTGTATCGTGTATCAGCGAAAGCTTACCAGATTCGGGCGCACTTCCGATGCAGGGAGAAGTTCCTTTCGTAAGGACGGACGATCTCGCACGAAGTTGCAGTATCAGTCGACTTTTCTGGAGATGTTGAGCAAGATTCCGATGGAGACAAGCGTGAAGAAAAGCGACGTGCCGCCCGATGATATGAGCGGCAGCGGAATGCCTTTTGTGGGTACCAGTGACAGCACCACGCTGATATTGAAAAACGCCTGCAGCAGAATTGTAGAAGTAATACCGAACGCAACTAACCGAGCGAACGGATCTTTGCTGCGAAATGCTGTTCGAAATCCGCGCACGCCGAGAACCACAAAAAGGGTCACGATACAAAGTGCGCCAATCAGGCCGAGCTCTTCGGCGATGTTCGCAAAAATAAAATCAGTGGGAGCTTCCGGCAGATAGAACAGTTTCTGCATGCCTTCCATATATCCGCGACCGCTGAAGCCGCCGCTGCCAACCGCAATGAGCGACTGGCACACGTGGTAACTTGCGCCGGCGGCATCTTTCGAGTCGCAGTTGGGATTCAGGAAGACCAGCATGCGATCGCGCCGCCAGGGAACCATGAGGAGCAGGAAGGCCAGGCCGGGTAGAGCCGCAATCATCGCGCCAAAAAGATACCGCCATTCCATCCCGGCAAGCAGCAGCAGCATGCCTGTTACGCCCGCCAGCACCAGCGACGTGCCAAGATCGGGCTGCTTCACAATCAGCAGAATGAACACTACCGGAATGATGGCGGCGCGCAACAGGGTATTTCTCCAGTCGCGCATGGTGTCAAGCCGCGTGTGCAGAAACCATGCCAGAAAAAGCACCAGCACCAGCTTGGCAATTTCAGAAGGCTGAAAGGTAAAGTGCCCACCAAAGCGAATCCAGCGATGAGTATTGTGCGAACCGGGAATGAAGAACACCGTGACCAGCAACAGCGTTGTGATGCTTAAGGCCGGATAAATAAACTTTGTCGACTTATAGGCGTTGTAATCAATGTTCATGAGCACAAGCATGGCCGCCACACCCGCCAGCGCCCAGATCGCCTGCCGTCCCACGTCAGTAAATTCGGAGTGATACTTTGCTTCGGCAACCACCGCCGACGCGGAGAAAACCATCGCGAGGCCCACCACGACAAGCAGCAGCGTGGTAAAAAATAGCCATTTATCGACGCCTATGCGGGCTGCCATGTTTTCCATCCCCGCTCGGCGACGAGTTCCTTGAAAATGCGTCCGCGATGTTCGTAGTTTTCAAACTGGTCAAAGCTCGAGCAAGCGGGCGCCAGCAGCACCACTTCGCCGGGCCGAGCCTTGCCACCGGCTTCACTTACTGCCTTTGCCAGCGTCTCGCAAGCAAGAACGGGAACCACTCCGCGAAGCTGCGACTCGATCTTGGCCGCTGCCGATCCGATGGTGTACACAGCGCGCACCCGTTCATGCAGCAGGTCATTCAGTACCGTGTAAGGTGAGCCTTTATCTTTGCCACCCATGATGAGATGAACGCCGGATGAGAACGCGGCAATCGCCTTGGCCGTAGCGTCCACGTTGGTCGCCTTGGAGTCGTTGTAGAACTCAACGCCATTTACAGTGGCGACGTATTCCAACCGGTGCTCCACTGCCTGGAACCCTTCGACTGCGCGCCGAATGGTTTCAGCAGGCACGCCTGCGAGCCGTGACGCAACTACTGCCGCCAGCACGTTTTCAACGTTGTGCGAGCCTTTCAGCGGAATTCTTTTGAGCGGCATGACCTGCTCAATCTCAGCGCCTTTTGCGCCGCGGAACACCAGCGACCCCTCTTCAAGCCATGCGCCCTGGTCGACGGGATGCTCGAGCGAGAACCAGAATATTTTGGCGGACGTTCGAGCCGCGGCGTCAACTGTGGGAGCATTGTCGGCATTCAGCACCACGCAGTCGTGCTCATCCATGGCCGCGAAGATGCGCTCTTTTGCGCGCGCGTAATTTTCAAATGTGCCGTGGCGATCGAGGTGGTCGGGAGTGATGTTGAGGATGACCGCGATCTTGGGATGAAATTCAATGGTGCTTTCAAGCTGGAAGCTGGAAACCTCGACCACGGACCATGTGTTGTCATTGCTCTGCTCGACAAGCTCGATAACGGGCACGCCGATGTTGCCGCCGACCAGCGCAGGCAAGCCGCCCATTTCAAGAATCTCGCCCACCAGTGCGGTCGTTGTTGTTTTTCCGTTGGAGCCTGTGATGGCCAGCATTTTTCCCTTAAGGAAGCGCGCAGCCAGTTCCATTTCGCCGATAATTGGCAGGCCAAAGCCTTTCACCTGCACAAGTTCAGGCGTATCCAGCGGAACCCCGGGGCTGACAACAATCAAATCCTGACGCCGGAAAGTGAGCAGGCCGTGGCCGCCGGCCTCAACCATGATTCCTTCTTCAAGCAGTGCAGGAATATCCCTGGCCAGCGCTTCGGCGCTGCGCACGTCGCTCACTGTGACCTGCGCGCCTTTGTGGCGTAGAAACAGGGCTGCCGCCAGGCCGGACTTTCCCAGCCCAACCACCAGAACTTTTTTGCCTTTGAGTTCCATCATGCGAATCTCATCCTTGGCCCGCGTACTTTTATTGTGCACCGCGGGAGCGGCCGCCGGGCGCGGGACTACCGCAGTTTGAGAGTAGTAAGTGCAAACAGTGCAAACACCAGCGCCATAATCCAGAACCGGGCAATCACTTTCGACTCGCTCCAGCCCAACTGCTCAAAGTGATGATGCAGCGGCGCCATCTTGAAGATTCGCTTCCCGTTGCGGAGCTTGTAGCTGCCCACCTGCAGGATGACCGAAAGCGCTTCAAGAACGAAGACCCCGCCGATAAACGGCAGCAGCAACTCTTGCCGGATGATGATGGCGACCGTGCCGATAGCTCCGCCCAGCGCCAGTGAACCTACATCTCCCATAAATATTTCGGCCGGATGTGCGTTGTACCAGAGAAAGCCAATGGAAGCGCCAACCATCGACCCGCAAAAAACGGTCAGTTCGCCAACCAATGGCATGCGTTGCAATTCGAGATAGTCGGCAAACACCACGTGACCGCTTACATAGGTGAGCACGGTCAACGCGCCTGCAGCGATAATGGTGCACCCGATCGCCAGCCCGTCCAGCCCGTCGGTCAGGTTCACTGCGTTGGTTGAGCCAAGCAAAACCAGAATGACCGCGAGGATAAACGGCAGGAAACCGAGGAAATATAAATGCGGGATGGCCATGGGCCAGTGCCACAACATATCGGGACGAAGGCTCTTGATGAACGGCACCGACATCTGCGTCGAGAACATTTTGAATTGCGTTAAAACGACCAGCGCGATTGCCACACCCGCAGCGGCCAGGCATTGGTAAAACAGCTTGGCGCGCGCCGTAAGTCCAAGGCTGCGCCGCTTGACCACCTTGATATAGTCGTCTGCAAAACCGATGGCGCCGAATGCGAACGTCGAACCCACCGTGATCCACACCAGCGGATTGCCAGGATCGGACCAGAGGATTGTGGGCAGCAGAATGGCTATTGTGATGAGCACGCCGCCCATCGTCGGAGTGCCTGTCTTCTTGAGATGGCTTTGTGGCCCATCTTCGCGGACATATTGGCCAATCTGGAATTCGCGCAGTTTCTGAATCACGTAAGGCCCGATGAAAAGCGCGATCATGAGCGCAGTCAACGAAGCAAAGGCGGTGCGAAAAGTAAGATAGCGGAAGATCCGGAATGGATGGAAGAACGGAAACAATTTTTCGTACAGCAGCCAGTAAAGCAAGAAGCCTCCATGCCGGAATCAAGGCGGGATATAGCTCGATTCTACAAGCCTGAGCTTGCTCGCCGCACCGCGCGCACGCGCTTCATCCTTCTCTTTTATCTATCCGAAGGCAGGCTCACCGGCAGCGAAAATTGCGCTCTCGTATCCCGCAAGACAACAGCACGGGATGCAAATGGAAACGCCGGACGGCGTCGAAGCCGTCCGGCGTTTCTTCCCAGGGTGCAACTTAGCGGTTCTTGGCGACTTCTTCCACCGTGACCGGATCGAGGAACGGCATGGCTGCGCGCAGCTTCTTGCCGACGATCTCGATGGGGTGCTGGGCTTCAGCATCACGGAAGGCCTGGAACTCCTTGCGGCCGGAGTTCTGGTCGGCGAGGAAGCGCTTGGCAAATGTCCCGTCCTGGATTTCAGTGAGAATTTGCTTCATCGCCTTCTTGCTTTCGTCGTTGATCACGCGCGGGCCGGAGACATAGTCGCCCCACTCCGCGGTATCGGAGATGGAATAGCGCATGTACGCCAGGCCGCCGCGATAGATCAGATCGACGATCAGCTTAAGCTCATGCAGAACTTCAAAGTAGGCGCTCTCCGGCTGATAACCCGCTTCGGTCAAGGTTTCGTATCCGGCTTTGATGAGCGCGCTGACGCCGCCGCAAAGAACAGCCTGCTCGCCAAAGAGATCGGTTTCGGTTTCTTCCTTGAACGTGGTCTCAAGCACTCCGGCGCGCGTGCAGCCAATGCCCTTCAGATAGCTGAGGCAAAGCGCATGAGCGTTGCCGGTTGCGTCCTGGTGAACGGCGATGAGGCCCGGTACGCCGCCGCCTTCAGTGAAGACCTCGCGCACGCGATGGCCCGGCGCTTTGGGAGCGGCCATGCCCACGTCAATGCCCGCAGCCGGAACAATCGTCTTGAAGTGGATGTTGAAGCCGTGCGCAAACATCAGCAACTTGCCGGCGCTCAGGTTCGGTCCAATCTCTTCGGCGTAGAGTTTAGCCGCGGTTTGATCGGGAACCAGGACCATGACCACATCGGCCCACTTGGTGACGTTGGCAACGGTGTCAACTTCAAGGCCGGCTTTCTGTGCCTTGACAATGGACTTGGAAGTTGCAGACAGGCCGACCTTGACCTGCACGCCGGAATCCTTCAGGTTGAGGGCGTGGGCATGCCCCTGAGAGCCGTATCCGATGATCGCTACCTTCTTCGCCTGGATCAGGGAGAGGTCAGCATCGTGATCGTAGTAAGTCTTGGCCATGATTTCTCTTATTTTCCTTTTTGCTTGCGCAGTGAGATTCGGTTCAAATCAAGTGGGGTCGCCTGTGAATCCTGTTACTTCAATTTGGCAGCCGCGTTGTCTTCAGTTGCATTCGCGGACTGCTCAACTTCTGTGACGGTGCCCATGGCACGCAGCACGCCGCTGGTGTGGTGGCCGCGGCGCATGGTCATTTTGCCGCTGCGGCAAATTTCCAGAATGCGGCCTTCGTCTTCGCGAAGCACTTCGATCAGGCCTTCAATTTTGCTCTCAACGCCCGTCATCTCAATCATCAGCGACTCTGAAGTGAGATCGACGATGCGCGCGCGGAAGACTTCAACCAAATCGAAAATATGCCCGCGCGTTTGAGGCGTTGCAGCAACCTTGATCAGCGCCAGTTCGCGCGTGACAGAAGGCGCCTGTGCAATGTCGTCTACATCAACAACATTCTCAAGTTTAAACAGGCTAGCGCGGATACGGTGACCGGCCTCGCCGGATGCCTCGCATACCAGCGTAAGGCGGGACAGTCCTGGCCGTTCGCTGCGGCCTACCGTCAGCGAGTTGATATTGATGTTAAGACGGCGAAACAACGATGCCACGCGGGTTAGCACGCCCGGCAAATCTTCAACGTAAGCAACAAACGTATGCAGCATAAAGGCAGCTCCTGGCTTTTAGCCTCTAGCTGTTAGCTTTTCCTGCGGTATTCCAGCTTCCGTGCGATTACAGAAAACGTGTGGAAACCAATTCGGCCCATCGCTGCACATCACAGCTAAGAGCTAAAAGCTAACAGCTAAAGGCTGTCTTATTACTTGTCGTCCGCTCTTTCTTCGAGCGGGTCGCTGTCGGGCCGGCGAATCATTTCATGCAGCGCGCTGCCGGCAGGGATCATGGGGTAAACGGAATCTTCCTTCTCGACCATAAAGTTGAGCAGGAACGCCCCGTTGCTGGAGCGAGCCTCTTGAACAGCGGCTTCAACCTCAGCGCGGGTGCGAACGGCGCGCCCCGGAATACCGTGCGCGTCGGCCAGCTTGACAAAGTCAGGGCTCACCAGCGGCGTGGCTTCGTAGTTGCTTTCGTAGAAAAACTCTTGCCACTGCCGCACCATGCCCAGGTAGCCGTTGTTGATGATGGCGATGTTGATCTTGAGTTTTTCCTGCACGATGGTGGCGAGCTCAGCCGCCGTCATCTGGAAGCCGCCGTCTCCAGCGATCACCCAGACTTCCTTATCCTTGCATGCGACCTTGGCGCCGATGGCCGCGGGCAGCGCGTACCCCATGGTGCCCAGGCCGCCTGAAGTAACAAGCGTGCGTGGATGCTCGTGATGGAAGTACTGCGCCTCCCACATCTGGTGCTGACCGACGTCGGTAGCCACGATGGCATTGCCGCCGGTAATGCGCCACAAATCGTGCATCACATGCGCAGCATACAGGTGGCCGGAGTCGGGAAGATTCTTGATGTCGTGTACGGAAACAGCGCCCTTGCTCGCTTCGATGGCCTTGATCCAGGCAGAGCCATCGCGGCCGCCGACACGTGGCAGAAGCTGCTCCAGCACCTGGCGTAGATCGCCAATCAGCGCCACATCCACCTTGATGTTCTTGTTGATTTCCGCCGGGTCCACTTCAATGTGAATCTTTTTCGCCTTCAGCGCGTAGGTTGCCGTTGTTCCGGTCACGCGATCGTCAAAGCGCATACCGCAAGCAATCAACAGATCGGCTTCCTGAATTGCGTGATTTACCCATGCTTCGCCGTGCATTCCCATCATGCCCAGGTTGAGTGCGTGCGACGCGGGAAATCCGCCGAGCCCGAGCAGCGTGAGCGCAATAGGAATCTGCGCGCGCTCAGCCAGGGTTTGAATCTGTTCCATGGCTTGCGACTCGATCACGCCGTGTCCGGCAAGGATCACCGGGCGCTTGGCGCTGCGAATAAGCTCTGCCGCCTGCGCCAGACCTGAGTCTTCCACTGAAAGCATCGGGTGGGGACGATAAGGCTTTGGCTTTGCCGCTTCAAAATCGAAGATCGCGGTTCCCTGCTGCGCATCCTTCGTAATGTCGACGAGCACCGGACCAGGTCGGCCCGACTTGGCAATCTGAAACGCCTCGCGAACCGCCTTCGCCACATCCTCAGTTCGGCTAACCAGAAAATTGTGCTTCGTTACAGGGAGCGTGATGCCGGTGATGTCCACTTCCTGAAACGCATCGGTGCCGAGCACTTTGCTTGAAACGTTGCCGGTAATGCAGACCATTGGAATCGAATCGAGCATGGCCGTGGCAATGCCAGTGACAAGATTTGTCGCACCCGGGCCGCTGGTGGCAAGACACACGCCGACTTTTCCCGACGCACGTGCAAAGCCGTCAGCCATGTGCGCGGCGCCCTGTTCGTGGCGCACCAGTATGTGATGAATGGGAAACTTGCGAAGCGCGTCATATACGGGAAGAATGGCGCCGCCAGGATAGCCGAATACGTCGGTAACGCCCTCGCCTACCAGCGTGGCCCATAGAATCTCTGCGCCAGTCAGGCGTGTAGGCGTGGTCAGGTGAGCGTTCTGATCCGATGCTGTCGTTGCGTTCGTTTTAGTTCCCATTGTTGACTCCTATTTAGCGCTCAGCTGTCAGCCTTCAGCTTTCAGCTTGGTCCTTGCTACAAAACTCGTGGTTACTTTTTCGATCTTTTAAAAACCGTCGAATGGTCTAACTCATTCGGCAACTTCGACGCTTTCGCTGAAAGCTGATTGCTGACAGCTGAAAGCTGCTCTTACGTCGTTGCTCCCAGCGATGCAGAGCTGACGCGATCTACATACTTGCGAAACACGCCCTTGGGCCAGCGCAATTCCGGCGCTTTAAAGTCTTTGAGTCGCAGAGCCATTTCCGCATCGCTGATTTCAACGTTCAACTTGCGATTGGCAATGTCGAAATGGATGATGTCGCCTTCGCGAACAGCAGCGATCGGCCCGCCGACAAAAGCTTCAGGAGCAATGTGACCTGCGGTAAAACCGCGTGTTGCGCCGCTGAAGCGGCCATCGGTAAGCAGCGCCACCGTGGAACTTAGCTCGGGCATGCCGCTGATGGCCGCGGTTACCTGCAGCATTTCGCGCATGCCCGGGCCGCCCTTCGGGCCTTCATAACGGATGACGACAACGTCGCCGGGCTTGATGCCGCCTGACTGCACTGCCTTAAAGCAATCTTCTTCGCTATCGAACACCCGCGCTGGCCCGCGATGCTCATAACGTCCAGCCGCGGCAATCTTCATGACGCAGCCTTCAGGCGCAAGGTTGCCTTTCAGAATTACCAGTCCGCCATTCGGCTTGATCGGTTTGTCAAAGGTGTGGATGACTACCTGTCCCGGCGTCTCCTGCGCGAGCGTCGCTTCTTCGGCAAGTGTTTTGCCGCTGACGGTGAGCGTCGATCCATCCGCGAATCCAGCGTCGATCATGCGCTTTGCCAGCAGCCGCGATCCTCCCGCTGCTTGATAGTCTGAGGCGACATACTTGCCTGCTGGTGTCAGATCGCAGATAAACGGCGTGCGCTTGCTGATCACGTCGAAATCGTCAATTGAAAGCTCGATGCCCATCTCGCGCGCAATGGCAAGCAGATGCAGCACCGCGTTGGTGGAACCGCCGCTGGCGGCCACGCTGGCGATTGTGTTCTCAATGGATTTGCGGGTGATGATCTGCGAAGGGCGACGGTTGGCGCGAACGGCATCCATCAGAATGCGGCCTGCCTCGCGCGTGGCAGCGTACTTGTCTTTTGCTGTTGCGGGAACGCCGGAAAGTTGAATCGGCGAGATACCCATGATCTCAGCGCTCATGGCCATGGTGTTGGCGGTAAACTGGCCGCCGCATGCGCCCGCGCCCGGACAAGCATTCGCTTCCAGCGCCTCAAGTTGTTCTTCGTTGATGCGCCCGTCGGCAAACGATCCGATGCCTTCGAACACATTTTGAATCGTGATATCGACGCCGTTCAATTTACCCGGTGCGATGGAGCCGCCATAGAGCATCATGCCGGGAATATCGAGCCTGCAGAGCGCCATGATGATGCCGGGCATATTCTTATCGCAGCCGCCAATGCCCACCAGGCCGTCAAAAAGATTGCCCCGGGCAACAAGTTCAATGGAGTCGGCAATTACTTCGCGCGAAACCAGCGAAGCCTTCATGCCCTGCGTGCCCATCGTGATGCCGTCGGAGATGGTAATCGTATTGAACTCCATCGGCGTGCCGCCGGCCTCGCGAATGCCTTCCTTCAATGCCTCGGCCACTTCGTGGAGGTGTACATTGCAGGTACCAATTTCAGTCCACGTATTGGCAATTCCGATGATCGGCTTGTGCAGATCTTCCTTTGCATAGCCGGCTCCGCGCAGATAAGAACGCGCGGCGGCGCGGCTGGGGCCCTCAGTCAACGGAATACTCTGGCGCTTTCCTTCGATGGTCATTTAGCTCTCTTCGTTCGCTAGCTTTCAGCTTTCAGCCTTCAGCTCGGTTCGTGTTTCGTTACGTTCGTCAATTTTGTTTTACGCAGCTTCAAACTTCGAGTTCCGTAGTCTCAGGCGTCTGCGCTATGAGCTGCAAGCTGATAGCTGAAGGCTAAAAGCTGCATTATTTCGCCTTCAACCAATTCGCTGCGTCGTGCTGCTTTTCAAACGTGTCGAGTTCCGCCGCGTGGCGCAGGGTCAGACCGATATCGTCCAGTCCTTCAACCAGGCAGAACTTGCGGAACGCGTCGAACTCGAAACTCGCGTTGAATCCGCGTCCGTCCGTTACTGTCTGCGCTTCAAGCGAAACGGTGAGCTGATAATTCGGAATCGTGCTGGCGTTCTTCAGCAACTCATCTACCTGCTCCTCGCTCAGCTTCACCAGAACGATGCCGTTCTTGCCGGCGTTCGAATAAAAAATATCGGCAAACGTCGGTGCAATCACCGCGCGGAATCCGTAATCGGAGAGTGCCCACGCTGCATGTTCGCGGCTCGATCCGCAGCCGAAATTTTTGCCGGCAACCATGATCTGCGCGCCCTTGTAGCGCGGATCGTTCAAAACGAAATCCGCAATGGGTTCGCCGGTGGGCGTCTGCCGCCAATCGAAGAAAAGAAAATCGCCGTAGCCGGTGCGCTCAATGCGCTTCAAAAACTGCTTGGGAATAATCTGGTCCGTATCAACGTTGGTGCGGTCCAGAGGCATGGCGAGCGAAGTAAGAGTACGAAACGGTTCCATTAAGCTATTACCTCCTCACGCACTTCCCAAGTACGTATGTCTACGAAATGACCGGCGATCGCGGCTGCTGCAGCCATCTCCGGCGATACCAGGTGCGTACGGCCACCGCGTCCCTGGCGGCCTTCAAAGTTGCGGTTGCTGGTTGAAGCACAGCGCTCGCCGGGAGAAAGAATGTCAGGGTTCATGCCCAGGCACATGGAGCAGCCGGGCTCGCGCCAGTCGAATCCAGCTTCGCGGAAGATGCGATCAAGCCCTTCCTTCTCAGCCTGCGCCTTTACCTGCTGCGAACCGGGAACCACCATCGCACTTACGTGGCTCGACACTTTGCGGCCTGCCGCCACACGTGCTGCGGCGCGCAAATCTTCAATACGCCCGTTGGTGCAGGAGCCGATAAACACGCGGTCGATCTCGATCTCTGCCAGCGGCGTGCCGGCCTTCAGATCCATGTACTCCAGCGCACGCTCAAACGATTTGCGATCGATATCCGTTGCCGCGTTCGCCGGGTCAGGCACGTTTGCCGTAACCGGAGCGACCATGCCTGGGCTCGTTCCCCAGCTCACGTAAGGAACAAGTGTGGCTGCATCGATCACCAGTTCGCGATCAAACATTGCGCCGGGATCGGATGGCAACTTACTCCACTCTGCCACGGCTTTGTCCCACGCGTCGCCCTTGGGCGAAAATTGGCGTCCCCTCAAATAGGCAAATGTCTTTTCATCGGGAGCAATCATGCCTGCACGGGCACCGGCTTCAATGCTCATGTTGCAGACAGTCATGCGGCCCTCCATTGAGAGCGACCGAATAGCCGAGCCCGCATACTCAACAACGCAACCGGTTGCGCCGTCGGTGCCGATCTTGCCGATGATGGCAAGAATCACGTCCTTCGCGGTCACGCCCTGCGGCAATTCGCCTTCAACTGAAATGCGGAAGGTCTGCGGTTTCGATTGCGGCAGCGTCTGCGTAGCCAGCACATGTTCCACTTCGCTGGTGCCGATGCCAAATGCGAGCGCGCCAAATGCGCCGTGGGTCGATGTGTGCGAGTCGCCGCAAACAATCGTCATGCCCGGCTTGGTAATGCCCAATTCCGGTCCGATGACATGCACAATTCCTTGCTGGCGCGAATCGACGTCATATAACTCGATTCCGAAATCGGCACAGTTCTGGCGTAGCGTGGAAATCTGTTTGGCCGCGATCTGGTCAACGATATTCAGCCGGCCCTCAAGCGTCGTGGGCACATTGTGGTCCACGGTTGCAATGGAGCGATCGGGCCTGCGAACCTTGCGCCCGGCAAGCCGCAGTCCCTCGAATGCCTGCGGAGAAGTGACCTCGTGCAACAATTGCAGGTCGATGTAGAGCAATGTGGGTTCGCCCTTCGGCTCCACCACCACATGTTGCTCCCATACCTTTTCAAATAATGTTTTCGGATTGCTCATTGAAAAACAGCTCCTGGCTTCTAGCCTCTAGCTCTTAGCTTTTTCGTGCCGTTTGAAACTTCAGTGACTCCTTGCAGAGTCGAAAACAGTGATTCGTTGGTTGATTAACCAGCCACGCTCACAAGTAGCCGAGAGCTAATGGCTAACAGCTGATAACTGTTCTTTCACCGTCTCCCTAACCTTCGCACCCATTTGCTTCGTCGAGAGAACAGTCAAGCCATCCTTGTTGCCGCGCGCCAGATCGGGTGTGCGGAATCCCTGCTCCAGCACCTTGCGCACGGACGCTTCAACCAACGCGGCCTCAGCCTCAAGCCCGCCGGAGTGACGCAGTATCAATGCCGCCGTGAGAATTGCACCCAGCGGATTGGCCAGGCCCTTGCCCGCAATGTCAGGCGCGGAGCCGTGTACCGGCTCGTACAGATTCACTTTGCCGCCGATTGTGGCTGAAGGCAGCATGCCCAGCGAGCCAGTGATCACGCCGGATTCGTCGGTGAGAATATCGCCGAACAAATTCTCAGTTACCACCACGTCGAAATCGCGCGGGCGGTTCATAATGTGGATCGCCATCGCATCCACATACTGGTGCTCCAGTGTCACGTCAGGAAACTCCGCGGCAACTTCAATCACCGTTGCCCGCCAAAGCTGCGAAACCTCAAGCACATTGGCCTTGTCCACGCTGGTCAACTTCTTGCGTCGGCCCTGCGCCAGTTTGAATGCAATACGTGCCACGCGGGCAACTTCCTCGCGGGTATAGCGCATGGTGTTCCACGACTCGCCCTTTTCTTTGTTCCACTCGCGGGGCTTACCAAAGTAAAGACCGCCCAGTAACTCGCGGACGAACATAATGTCGGTGCCTTCGACGATTTCGGGACGCAAGGGGCTATTGACTGTGAGCTCTTTGAACGAGAAGCATGGGCGCAGGTTGGCAAAGCCGCCCAGCGCGGCGCGAATCTGCAGCAAACCAGCTTCAGGCCGCTTGTCCGGTGCGAGCGAATTGAATTCGTTGCCGCCCACCGCGCCCAGCAGAACCGCGTCGGACGCGAGGGCAGCGTCCAGCGTGTCTTTCGGAAGAGGCGTACCGTCCTGCACAATGGCCACGCCGCCAATGCGCTTTTCGTCGAATGAAAAATCGTGGCCACCCTGCGCGGCAATTTCCTTTAAAACCGCAACCGCTTCATTGGTGACTTCGGGACCGATGCCGTCTCCGGCCGTAACCAGAATCTTCAGCTTCATTGCTTCCTCAGTAAAAAGTGATCAGTGAACAGTGGTCAGTTAAGTACGCAGCCGCAAACCAGACATTTGCGCGTCATAGCACAACTGCTGACGAGAGTTTCAATCGAGCTCTGCTACCGGCTCCTGCTTGCGTTCACGAATCTGATCGGGCAGCAGCCCGACGAGATCCTGATCGTAGATATTTTTCTTGCGATCAGCCAACGCAACAAACCGGTAGTACACGTGCTGCAACTCATCACGGGTCAGCGTGAAGCCAAGCTGCTCAAGACGATGGCGCAGTGCCGCGCGGCCGGAGTGCTTGCCAAGAACCAGGTGCGTTCTGGCCACGCCCACAAGCTGCGGTGTCATGATTTCGTAGCAGAGCGGGTTGGCCAACATACCGTGCTGGTGAATGCCCGACTCGTGCGCAAACGCATTCGCTCCGACTACCGCCTTGTTCGGCGACGGCTTGAACGTGATCAGGTTGCCGAGCACCTCGCTGGTTGGATAGAGCTGGTCGAGCTTGATCGACGAATCAACGCCGTACCGGTCGTGGCGCACATAAAGTGCCGCCGCAAGTTCTTCCAGCGATGCGTTGCCAGCGCGTTCGCCAATGCCGTTGATGGTGCACTCTACCTGCCGCGCGCCCGCATCAATCGCTGCCAGCGAGTTTGCAACTGCCAGACCAAGATCGTCGTGGCAATGCGACGACAGCACGATTCCCTGCGCATCAATCGCGGGAATGCGTTCGCGCACATCGCGGAACATTTTTGCGTATTCTTCAGGCGTCGTGTAGCCAACCGTGTCCGGCATATTGATAGTGGTTGCGCCAGCTTCCACGGCAACGCGCACCATCTCCACCAGAAAATCGCGATCGGAGCGAGTGGCATCTTCAGGCGAAAACTCCACGTCATCCGCCAGCGAGCGCGCCAACCGCACTGACTCGCCGCACGTTTCAAGCGCTTCAGCGCGGCTCATCTTGAGCTTGTATTCCAGGTGCAGGTCGCTCGACGCAAGGAACACGTGAATGCGGGCGCGATCGGCAAACTGCAGCGCGCGAGCCGCCATCTCAATGTCCTCAGTCTTGGCGCGCGCAAGCGACGCAATGCGCGGCTTGCGAACGGCCTGCGTAATGGTGGCGATGGCCGCAAAGTCGCCTTCCGAGGCCATGGCAAAGCCAGCCTCGATAATGTCCACGCCCAGATCCTCAAGAGCGTGAGCCATGGTCAGCTTTTCCTGCGTCGTCATGCTGCAGCCCGGCGACTGCTCGCCATCCCGCAGGGTGGTGTCGAAAAATACTACATGTTTTTGAGTCATGAACTCGCCTGTCAGGGGGAAGCCCTTCTCTGACTATTTCAGTCTCTCGCATCGGACGCTTATAACGCAAAGTTATTATTTTTGTGGACTCGATAAATAATGCTTATGATAAACAAGTCGGTCAAGCCGCCGGCCCAAACGGGAGTAAATTCATGGAACTTAACCAGCTTGAAACATTTCTTGCCGTGGCCGAGGAACGTAGTTTTTCGCGCGCCGCCGTGCGCATGCATCGCACCCAGCCCGCCATCAGCCAGGTCATTCGCAAGCTTGAAGAATCGGTGGGCGAATCGCTGTTTGACCGCGCCGCCCGCGATGGCTCGCTCACCGCCGCCGGGGCTCTGCTGCGCGACTATGCACAGCGGCTGCTGGCACTACGGCGAGAGGCGTCAAGCGCGCTGGGCGAGCTCAAGAGCGTGGAGCGCGGACACCTGCAACTGGCTGCCAATGAATACACCTGCATGTATCTGCTGCCGGCCATCGACGCCTTTCGCCGCGAGTATCCCCATGTGAATGTAACGGTGCACCGCACTTTGGCCTCGCGTGTGCCTGAGGAACTGAACCTGCGTACATTCGAGCTCGGCGTCGTCTCATTTAAGCCTGACCCGGCGCAATTTCGCACCATCGCTGTCTATGGCGACAGTCTCGCTTTCATTGTCAGCCCCAATCATCCCCTTGCCTCGGTCGAACGGATCTCCATCAACGATCTAGGCAGCGAGCTTTTTGTGGCCCACAACGTCACTTCGCCGCTACGGCGCAAGGTCATTGAGGCATTTCAGCGCTACCGTACTCCGCTCAATATGGGCATCGAACTGCCGACCATTGAGGCGATCAAGCGATTTGTGGCCATGGGCAATGGCGTGGCACTGGTGCCACATCTGGCCGTGGCCCGCGAGCTCGAAACCGGCGACCTGGTCCGCGTCTTTGTGGATGAACTCGACATCCGGCGCGTTCTGCGCCTGGTCCATCGTCGCCAGGCCACTCTTTCGTATGCCGGTAAAGCGTTCCTGCACACCCTCAAAGAGCTTGCCCGGCTCAACGGTCCACCATTTTATTTCCAGGTGGAAAGGCACGGGTGACATCGCTGCCGGATTGCATGTGTTTGCGTCTAAACACCAACTGAAGATTCCGATGACGTTGAACCCCTTTTGACCCGGTCAGGCCATTTACAATGCTGAGAGCGGGGCCCGGAGGTACCGGCGCGCCGGAATTGCCAAAGCTTGTTGCCAGCCGGACGGTTGTGCAGTCGTGAGGATCAGGATCGAATGAAGAAGATCGCTTTAATAGCTTTACTGCTGGTCGTGTGTGTGGCCGCAGGCCGTGCGCAGGAAAGCCGTCAGGACATAAGCCTTAGTGGTACGGCGTTGATTGAGCCGTTCAAGGCTTCTTCCACCACCGTTCAGGTCAATTCCACCCCAGCCTACGGCGGATTGCTCAGCTACCGCTTTATGCTTACCCCCTCCAATGCACTTGAAGCGAACTACGGCATCACCTACCAGAACAGCATCGGTTTCTATGTGAACCCCAACCATTACAAGGTGCTGACCCGGACGCAGGAAATCTCAGCAGCGTTTGTTCGCTCCTTCGTTTTCAAGAACTTCAATCCTTTTGTGGAAGCGGGTCCATCGGCGCTCATCTTTCTGCCGATCCGCAACTCCGGCACTACCATCGTAGACGCGAAACAGCAAACTACGGTGGGTGCCATGTATGGCGCTGGATTTGCCTACGAAATCAGCCCCAGTTTTGATATCCGCATGGAATACCGCGGACTGGTGACCAAGGTTCCAAACTTCGGCTTATCCCAGTTGAGCGCCAACCGCTGGTATAACATCAGCAATCCAGTCGTCGGCGTTGCGTATCACTTCTAAAAAATTGTTTTTGCAACAGCAAGAGGGGACGGGCTGCGGCCCGTCCCCTCTTGTTTTAGTCAAAAATGATGTTCGCCGCCGCTACATCTCCGCTTCTTTATAGCGGCCCAGTTCCTTCACCATCGCGCAGTGCCGATTCAGCGCATCCAGAGCAAGCGAAGACTCCTCGCTCGATTTGATCTGGCAATCCACATAAAAAATGTACTCCCACGGCTTGCCATGAACTGGCCGCGACTCGATCTTGGTCAGGTTGGTGCCGAGCGAAGCAAGCTCGTTGAGCACTGCCACCAGCGACCCCGGCCGATTCTCCACGGAGAAAGCGAGGCTGATTTTATTGGCCTCTGGATCGGGCTGCGACTCAGGCCCACGCCGCACCAGAAAAAAGCGGGTGTAGTTTTCCGGATTGTCTTCAATACCGGCCTGAAGAATCTGCGCGCCGTAATACTTTGCCGCTGATGCACTGGCAATGGCCGCCGAGCGACGGTCGTGCTGCTCCACGATATGTTTTACGCTGCCGGCGGTGTCGTAAAAAGCGGTAGCACGCATGGTGCGATGCTCGGCCAGAAAATGCCGGCACTGCGCCAGCGCCACCGGATGCGAATACACGCGGTCGATTTCATTCATGTCGGCGCCGCGAATCACAATCAGATTGTGCCGGATGCGGATCAACGTTTCGCGGTCGACTTTTACGTCGTGCGCCAGCAACAGATCAAAATGTTCCAGCACAGAACCGGCCAGGCTGTTCTCGATGGGGATTACCGCGGCGTCCACTTTGCCTTCAGTCAGGGCGGCAAACACATCCGCAGAAAGCGCGCACGGCACAATCTCCGCGCCCGGCACCAGCTTTAATGCGGCCTCGTGGCTGAATGCCCCTGGTTCTCCCTGGATGGCGATCTTCATGCGGACGTGAGTTGCTCCTGTCTTACGTTGATTTCTGTAATCCCTCGCACCATACTACAGGGCTTCAGCTGCGCAGCCAGAGATCGACAGCCACAAACGCGAGAAACACCATTGCAATCACGCCATTCATCGTAAAGAAGGCGGCGTTCAGGCGGCGCAGATCCCGCGGCGAAACGATAGAGTGCTCATAACCCAGCAACAGCGCCACGGCGGCCACGCCGATCCAGCCGGCCACGTTGAAGTGGAACAGCAAACCGAACCAAACCAGCAGCGCGAGCATGGTGAGATGCATTACGCGCGCTACCCAGAACGCCGACGCAATTCCCATGGCTTGCGGCAGGCTATGCAGCCCCACCTCGCGGTCATGCTCGAAATCCTGGCAGGCATAGAGCACATCGAACCCGCCCACCCAAAGCGTGACCGCTGCCGTCAGCACAAGAATGCGCGGGTCAAGACTGCCGCGCACTGCGATCCATGCTGCGGAAGGCGCTAACCCCAGGGCAAGCCCCAGCACCAGGTGCGACCAGCGCGTCAGCCGCTTCATGTAGCTGTAACCAAGCAGCACCAGCAGCACCAGCGGAGACAAATAAAGCGTGAGCCGATTCAGTGACGCGGCAGCGCCCACAAAGAGCAGCCCCGCCACGATCGTGAATCCAAGCACAAATTGTTTTGACAACAGGCCGGCGGGAATGGCGCGGCTGCTGGTGCGCGGATTAGCCGCATCAAGGTCGGCATCGGCCCAGCGATTAAACGCCATCGCGCACGATCGTGCGGAAACCATGGCCACCAGCACCCACCCAACCGTGCGCCACGCTGGCAAACCATTGGCCGCCAGCAGCACCGCAGTGAGCGCAAACGGCAGCGCAAAAATCGAGTGCTCCCACTTGATCATTTCGAGAGTGGTGCGAGTTTTATGAAGGATTCCAGCCATGTTTGCTCTATCTCAAGTGTACTTGAGCACTATAGAGCGGCTGCACGCTTTCATCGTGCGGCCAGCAGCCATTTCGCCAGCGCAAACAGGCCACCCAGAACGAAGAGGGTTCCGAAAATTTGCTTGTTATATCTGGCCATCCATCTGGGCAGGTAAATATCAAAATTCGGCGAGTCCTCCGGAGCATAGCGGACGGCCACATCGGTCAGCGGGCATCGGCAGCGATTCACCGCCAGCACCAGGCACTCAAGCAGCACCAGCCCTGTAAACACGGCTGTCAGGTCGAACCTGTGAAATCCCGCTGCGACCGGAACAGCCACGATACATGCAACAAAGAACACCCACACCACGGTGTGTAGAACCTTTACGGCGATGAGCGCAGCCTTTGGACTGATCCTGGATCTCATGCGAAGGATCATTCTACGGCCGTCGACTACGCTCGGCTATCGCGGCGCGGCCTTGCCGGTGTACCTTTCTTGGTGTGACTCATCGGAGATGACAGATGAAAAGATCACTCGTCAATCGCTGCATTACCGAGGCCGCAGCTTTTTTCGCCGAGAACCGTTTTGTGCTGCCGCCCTTTGCAGACTGGACGCCCGCCGAGTGGAAACAGCGCGGCAGCGAAGCTGAAGAATTGCGCGCATTCAAACTCGGATGGGATGTAACGGATTTCAACTCCGGCAACTTTCCCTCGCTTGGACTTACGCTCTTTACCCTGCGCAACGGGCCGCCTGACGGCAGCGGCAAAGTCTACGCAGAAAAAATTATGTATGTGCGCGAAAACCAGGTAACGCCCTTCCACTATCATGTGCGCAAAACCGAGGACATTATCAATCGCGGCAGCAGCGGCACGGGTCGGCTGGCAGTGCAGCTCTATAATCGCGGACTCGACGGCGGATTCGAACAGACACCCATAACGGTGGTCTGCGATGGAGTTCGGCGCAACGTTGAGGCCGGCGGCATCGTCATGCTGGACTGCGGTGAGTCCATCACTCTGACGCCCTATCTGTTTCATCAGTTCTATGCAATCGATGGCGACGGGCTGATAGGCGAGGTTTCCTCAGTGAACGACGACGCGACCGACAACTACTTCTTTGAGCCGCTCCCGCGGTATCCGCAGATCTACGAAGACGAGCCACCTGCGCGGCTGCTTTGCACCGAGTATTAAGCCCGCAGAACGGCCCCGTAATCAATAAGCTCCGGGGCCGTTCTACGTTTACGCGTTTGCTTTCAGCCGTTCAGTCGCACTCTTATTGGCGTTCGGTGGGTTGACCCGCCACCTGCAGATAGTTCTTAACGCTGAACACGCCAGGAACGCTGTTCGCCTGAATGAATGCAGCGTCCTTGTCAGCCTTTGAGTCAACCACGCCATAGAGCTCCACGTGGCCGTTCTGCACTGAGATGCGGATCGGTTTCGCGGGATCGATCGCGTACTTGTTCAACGTTGTGAACCCATAAACAGC
>JADGNO010000071.1 GCA_017883405.1 Occallatibacter sp.
CATCGAGCTTCTCCTTCAAAATAAAATGCGCCAGCGGAATAGTCCATAGCGGCGCGAGGTAGAACAGCAGCACCACGCGCATCACGTTGCCTTCGAGAATGCTGATGATGTAGGCGACGTTGCTGATGCCCGCAGACAGGCCCATCAAAAGGAACAGCCACGGCAGATGCAGCCATTCGCGCGGCGAGCGCGGGAACAGTGCAAGGCCGGCAACGGTCGCGATGCCATACGTAATCAGCGCCGACCACTCACCGCCCACACCGTTGTGTGCGAGCAGCCGGTAGGGATACCAAACGATGCCCCACGTGGAAGCGCCGATGAGCAGGGCAAGGACAGGCAAATAGGGTGCGGGTTGCACGATTCGGGACAGGATGCGCAGATAGCGCGAAGTAGGCGATTGTAGCAATACACATTGGTACTGCGGCTCAAAAATGGCGGAACAAAACAAACTGGTAATGCCGCCGCCGCATCTTGCATGTCATGGTTATTCATCTTTCCCTCCCTTTGCTCAACGCAAAATTGCACGCGAGCCCTGTGTGGCGTACCTTTCAGATCAAGGGAAAAGATGATTGGGTATGGCCAACGAAATAGGGAATGGCCGGACGAAAAGCATCAACTAATTTGTCGACTAATCTGTCAACTAATTACAAGTTAGGCATAGCCACTAACCACCACTGTTTAGGCTTTTACATTAAACACGCGTTCGCGATTGGGCGATGGACCACATGAAGAAACTAGCCAAGAACACGTTTCGAGTTAGTCTCTTCAATGAATTGATGAGCTTGGCCAGTGCTCTCCAAAATTTACCTGCGAAGGTAACTGCACCGCCCTTCAGACTAATGCAAATCGGATCGCTGTTCTGGCAGTCTCGTGCGTTATATGTGGCAACCAGACTCGGATTGGCCGACGTAATTGGCGACGCAGAGAAAAGCACGATGGAAATTGCCACCGAACTACGGCTCCATGAGGACCACCTCTACCGGTTGATGAGGATGTTGGGTTCAATGGGTATCTTCGATGAGACCTCACCGCGTGTTTTCAAGAACTCCAAGACATCTGCGTTTCTGCGTGTGGATGATCCGCAAAACATGCGTGCAATGATACTGATGCACAACTCACCGGAAATGACCAAGCCATGGATGGAGCCTCTGGAGGAGAGCATCCGGGACGGCAGCGTGCCGTTTGCAAAAGCCAATGGCGTTGATCTATTTGCCTACATGGATCAAAACAAGAACTTTGATTTACTGTTCTCCCGGGCAATGGATGCGGTGGAAAACCTTACTGGGAACTTATTCTTGGAAGACTTCAATTGGGGGAGCTTTGACCGAATTATCGATGTGGGTGGCTCCAAAGGAAGTAAATCTATTGCGATCCTCAAGTCTTGCCCAAATCTAAAAGCGGTTGTATTCGACAGACCGCAGATTATTGAAGCAGCGAAGACCCACTGGAACGGCAAGATAGCCGCCGATGTACTTGTTCGCATCGACTTTCAGTCCGGCGATATGTTCGAAAGCCTACCAGTTGCAGAGTCAGACAATGATCTCTACGTATTTTTTGCCATATTCCATGGGTTAAGTGACGAGGAATGCACAAAGGTACTAAACAACCTGAAATCCGCCATTGGCACGAAGAAAACATTTGTTCTGTTTGGAGATGCGGTTGCAGAGGAAATACATATCGATCCAACAGTGGCTGCATTCGACATGCAAATGTTGATTGGCACAAGTGGGCGCGAGCGTACTCCGAGTGAATGGAAACAGCTGCTTCATAGTGCTGGATTCGAGATCATGGAGATAATAGATGTCAGAACATTTGTAAAATTCATTGTTGCCAAGCCGTGCCAGTCGAGCCACGATGCCTAACATCGCGCTCCACTCGGACACGCTAAAAGCGGCGCTTCGCTTGCTTTCGGCGCGCCGGTGAACTTGGAAGTTAGGCCACGGAGCAATAGGGGACAGACCACGGCTTTCCTGCCACTTGTTCTTTTATTGACACACAGATAGATCGGCAACCCAGGCGGGATAAGATTTTCGAATATTAAATGTTGGAGATTCGATAAAGCAATCGGATCAGAATCAACCGATGTTACTTCTTGGAACCCATGGGACCAGGAGAAAAATATTTGTTTGCTGTCGGCAATAACCAATGTCTGGGCCTTTTGATTCTTTAAGCCACGCAAGGAGAAGGCTATGAACCTTTCGAATGCGACTGTCGCGCAAATTATGATCCCGATCGAAGACTTTGATCGCGGTGTGTCGTTTTACCGGGACGTTCTCGGGTTGCCGTTCCTGTTTTCCGCGCCGCCTCAGATGGCATTCTTCATGTGCGGAACGGTTCGCCTTCTGGTCGGTGTCTTGCCCGCCGGACAGGCTGCGCAACGCGGCTCCGCCGTTTACTTCAAGGTTCAGGATATTCGCGGTGTCTTTTCATCGCTCAAGGCCCAGGGAGTCGCCTTCTCGGCGGATCCGCATCTTGTTCATCGGACTCCGACTTCCGAGCTGTGGCTGGCCGAATTCACTGACCCGGACGGGAATCGCCTGGCGCTGATGAGCGAGGCCGCACCGGCAGGCGCCTGACCCCTGCGTCCAGGTGAGTGCCAGCCGGCTCGAGCCCTTGTCGAGGAGCGCTGGGACCTCCATCACCTTTGACGGAAGTCAAAGGCAACCCGTTCCCGCCTGCCATAATCGGTTTGCGTGCGCCGCGGCGGGTCCGATGGGGCGCGCTCGTGCGGCCCGCTTGCCGAAGAAGGAATCATGACCGAACAGACGAAACGATGGCTGCAGCGCGGCGCCGTAGCGGCCGTGCTCGCCGGCGCGGCGATCTTCGGATGGCAGCGCTATGCTGCGGACGACGACAACGTTGGCATCGTCAGCGGCAATGGCCGCATCGAAGCGGTCGAGATCGACATCGCGGCAAAGACGGCGGGCCGCATCGAGGACGTCCTCGTGCGCGAAGGCGAGCTCGTCACCGCGGGCCAGACCGTCGCGCGCATCGATACTGAAGTGCTCCGCGCCCAACTTCGCGCCGCCGAGGCTGGGCTTCAACAATCCCAAAGCGCGGTCGCGACCACGCGCAATCAGCTCGCCCAGCGCCAGAGCGAGAAAGCCACCGCAGACGCAGTGGTCGCGCAGCGCAAAGTTGAGCTCGCTTCCGCCCAGCGGCAGGCTGCGCGTTCGCAGGCGCTGGTCGACAAGGGATTCGTTTCGCGCCAGGCGGCCGAAGACGCAGCGGCGCTGGTGAGCAGCGCCGAGGCGGCGCTGAGCGCCGCGCACGCGC
>JADGNO010000072.1 GCA_017883405.1 Occallatibacter sp.
CCTTCCGCCAGTGTCGGTGCCATGCTGGCGCTGATGATTTTTCACAATGACCTCAACGTCATTTCCATTATCGGCATCGTAAAAAAGAACGCCATCATGATGATCGACTTCGCTCTGCAGGCCGAGCGCGAACACTGTATGACCACCTACGACGCAATCTTCACGGCATGCCTGCTGCGCTTCCGTCCCATCCTGATGACTACCATGGCAGCATTGTTTGGGGCTCTGCCGCTTGCCTTTGGAACAGGCACTGGTTCGGAGTTGCGGCGGCCCTTGGGACTCTCCATTGTCGGCGGCCTGATTGTGAGCCAATTGCTGACGCTGTATACGACTCCTGTGGTTTATTTGTTTATGGACCGGCTGCGGCTGCGCGTGCTGGGGAGATAACATGACACATTCAGTCCCGCGACGGAAGAAGGCACGCTATGAGATTAAGTGTCTCGATGTTCCCCTTAGTTGAAACAGCGAGTGCCCCATCCAAGCTCCGCTTGGGTGGGTTCATGGCTGCGATCGCGCTAATAATATTGTCCGTCGGCCTCGCCAGCTGCGTGGTTGGGCCGAGATATCACAAGCCGTCCGCGTCCACACCAGCCGCCCCGAATTACAAGGAGTCCCCGATCAACTTCCAGGATGCGGAGGGTTGGAAGGTCGCCTCGCCCCAGGACGCCATGCTCCGGGGCAATTGGTGGGAAGTATTCCAGCAGCCTGAACTCAATGAACTCGAAGAGCAGTTGAACATTAATAATCAGAACATCAAGATTTTTTTCGAGAACTATCTCGCGGCCCGCGCGCAGATCCGCGAGGCGCATGCGCAGTATTACCCGACTGTATCCGTCGGCGCCGCCGTTACGCGATCGCGTTCGTCGGGGAACACCGGCGCTGGTACTGCGGGAACGGGTGGGGCAGGGAACAGCGGTTCCGAGATTACAGAGTTCAGCACGCCGGTTGATATTTCCTGGGCACCGGACCTGTTCGGCCGTGTGCGCAATACCGTGCGGGAGTTCCGGGCTGCCGCGCAGGTTAGCGCTGCCGACCTCGAAAACGAGCGCTTGCTGGAACAAGCCACACTCGCTGAGACGTATTTTCAAATTCGCGGGCAAGATGAGTTGCAAAGGGTGCTCAACGCAACCGTCCAGGCCGATGAAGAGTTGGTCAAACTCGCGCAGGCGCGGTATGACACGGGAACCGATACGGAAGTATCCGTGCAGCAGGCCATTCAAACGCTCGAAAGTGCACGCGCGGCTGCTACCAACGTCGGTATAGCACGCGCTCAGTACGAGCACGCCATCGCCACTCTGCTCGGCAAAACTGCGACCGATTTCACTATCCCGGTCCGTCCGCTCCTGGTTCAGCCACCTGCGATTCCGACCGGCACGCCCTCGCAACTTCTGGAGCGACGTCCGGACATCGCTGCTGCTGAGCGCCAGATGGCGGCGGCCAACGCTGTGATTGGCATTGGCTATGCCGCCTACTATCCCTCCCTGACATTGAGCGCCAGCGGCGGATTCGCTTCTTCGGCGATCAGCAAGCTATTCAATGCCTCCAGCCGCGTCTGGTCGATTGGACCATCCGTCTCGGAGACTGTCTTCGATGCGGGTTTGCGCCGGGCCACCATCGACCAATACATTGCGACCTATAACGCCGATGTCGCCAACTACCGGCAAACCGTGCTGACCGCCTTTCAGCAGGTCGAAGATTACCTTGCGCAGACGCGCCTGCTTTGGCAGGAAATCCAGCAGGAGCAAGCCGCCGTCGACGCCGCCCAGAAAGCATACGATCTCGAAAAGGCGCGCTATGAGACCGGGCTCGATCCCTACCTCAATCTGCTAACGACCCAAACTGCATTGTTGAATACGCAGCAAACCCTCACCAACCTGAATGTCCAGCAGATGACCGGCGCTGTTCTACTGGTGGAAGCGTTGGGCGGCGGCTGGGATGTTTCGCAGTTGCCCACTGCATCCCAAGTGTCGCAAAAGCCGCCAGCGGATCAACGTACGATTGAGAAGTAGGATCTGTCAGCGGGCTGAACATAACGGAACGTGCGCGGCGCTAGATGGGTACCCCTACCCCCATCCACGCCTCTATTAGAATCATCAGGTTAGCTAAAATTCCTTGCCAAAGTCTTGAGCCGCAGTGACTTATAGGCAAAGTATTGAGTGCGTGGGAGTTAGAGGCCAGAATCGCATACATCTTGCACATCTCGCGTGTCCCTGCGTTGCAAAGTATTGATTCTAAATGGCATTATTTTCAAAGTATTGACAACAAAGCAGTTACTTCGCGTTCGGAGCTGTGCTGAGGTTGTCAAAGATCAGCTGCGGCACCCGGGACAACTAAGGCGGGATCCACCCGAAGCTGCTGCGCCTTATGTGCTGTACTTAGTTGAGGTGAATTCTCGGTCTAAGTCAAGGTACTTTTCTGTGGAAAGCTCCTGGCAAGGTGGTTAGTGCAATCGCCGATTTCACTCATTGAGGATTGGGCCGGGTCAATCAGTCCGGCATTTCGGTTTGGGATCAGAGCGTCAAGAACTTTCCATTGGGTGTCGGTCAGATCTCGTGGCGCCTACATGGGTTGATGTATCAGAGCACCCCCGGCAAATTTCCGGTTTGCTGGCTAATGATCAAACTTCCGTGTGCCGGACTACCAAACGCTAGTTTGTGTGGAACGGCCAAGACGCTGCGTTCGGATGTTCCCGTAGTGCGAATTTCTCCTAAAGGTGAATATGTGGTTCTACCCTACTTCATAGCCAGGAACTGCCGCGCGCGCCGCAAGCTGGGGTCGTCCGGGCGGCACTGCGAGCAAATCTCGACCACCCTGGCGTAGTAGCTCCTAGCGAGTTCGGGCTGGTTTGCCGATTCGGCGGCTTGCGCCGCGCCATAAATCGCATGGAAGCGGTTGGGGGCTGACTTTAATGAAGTCTGGAACTCGGTGAGAGCGAGTGCAGGCTGTTTCGTCTCCATCAGCAGGTCGGCCAGCAGTTCGCGGGCCGGAAGCACAGGCCCGGGTGTGACGGGACTCTTTTCCGTCGCATCTTCCATTTCCACGGCGGAGCGCATCAGCCGCAACGCTTCGTCATTTTGTCCTTGGGCGTGCGCCAGCCATGCGGCTGCGGCGCGATGCTGGATTTCCACCTGCCCTGCCCAATACTTCGCGCCGGGGTCGGGGCTGGCGTCGAGTTTGCTCTTCATGAGCTGAATTTGGGCGATCTCCTGCTGCGCCCCGGCCACATCGCCGCGATGCGCGGCGGCCAAAGCGCGGGCCCACCAAGTGATGGCTTCCGCGGCCGGGCCAGCGGTAGGACGCGGACTCAGGACAGCCGCGCCGGCCCAGTTCTGCCGCTCAATGGTGAAGCGCGCGGGAATGGCGGCGAGCGCATACTCGGCAATGAGACCCGGCGGCTTGACCTGGGTGATCGCGGCAGCCTCGTCCACCACCCGGCGAGCTTCGCCTTCCTGTCCGGTCTGTAGATAGGAATAGACAAGATAATCCATGGCGTGGAGGCGCTGGTCCCAGGCACCTTCCATGTGGGACTCGACTTCATAGTCACGGGCGGCAGCGGCTGAAGCACGATCGGACGCGATGGCTTCCTGCCACAGTCCCAGCCGGATAAAAATGTGCGAAGGCATGTGCTGGGCATGCGGGACGCTGGGCGCGATCTTGGCATACCTGCGTGCCGC
>JADGNO010000073.1 GCA_017883405.1 Occallatibacter sp.
AAAAGAATCATAACCACGGCGTATCTGTTCCTTTCAGATCTCAAAGCTTTGTTGGGGTCTTCGGGGTGGCGGATTTCTCACGCGCACGCACCCAAAGCAAAGGCCAGACTTTTAGTCCGGCCAGGGCAAGACTCAACACCTAAGTATCGCTGAAATGGCGGATTTGGGCAAGTTTCGGTGCTTGTCCCTCGAGTGCCGGACGGGCCAAAACTCATGCATTCCGGGGCTTTTGGCGCAGGAGGACACCAACAATCAGGCCGGCGGCCACGGACTTTGCAATGGCTGCAAAGAACCAGGCCCAAGCCATGGTTAACGGGATCGGCGAGTGAATATAAGTGCCGAGACCGACGGCTACGCCAAGGGCCAGGCCAGTGAGGGCGCCAAATGCGATGCCGGTACCGAGCGTTCTCGGACGCACGAGCCACGCGTAGGTGGCTACAAATGTGCCGAGCAGCACCAACCGGACCGCGAAGACCAGCGTCACGTTCATTTGGTTCAGTGGCCGCCAAAGGCTGGTGTTCTGCTGGTAGAGCGGTGCCAGGAAGTGATTGTGCAGCAGCATATCGGCCAGTATCCACACCACAAGGATCAGGAACGAAGCCAGCAGTGTTCGCTTTGCCATGTTTGTCTTACCTCGAGAGCGGCGTTTCGCCGAATCTACACAGCGACCTGAAACCGCGCCTGATACATTAACAGCAAATCGGCGGTACTCCAATTCATTTTCAATTCTGGAGATGGCCGGGGCGTGTGCTGTGAATCGTGAATATCACAAAGGACCGTCCGCCGGTCTGGGCCGCATGATGGAGATGCTGGTTTTCGGCCATGCGGGACTGCCGGTGCTGGCGTTCCCAACCTCGGCTGGGCGTTTTTACGATTTTGAAGATAACGGCATGGTGGATGCGCTCGCGCCGAAGATTGAGGCTGGGCATCTGCAGTTGTTCTGCGTGGATTCTGTTGACGCCGAAAGCTGGTACAGCCGGCTGCTTCCGCCGCGGCTCCGCGTGGCGCGCCACCTGCAATACGAGCGCTACATCCTGGACGAGGTTGTGCCCGCGGTTCGCGGCAGAAACGATCACGCGTCGCTGCTGGCCATGGGGTGCAGCCTGGGTGGGTATCATGCCGTGAACATTGCCCTGCGGCATCCCGACACAATTACCGGATTCCTGTCGCTCTCCGGCGTGTTTGACCTGACAGGTTTTCTTGACGGTTATTACGACCAGGATTGCTACTTCAATTTGCCTACGCACTACCTGCCAAACCTGACAGAGCCGTGGTATCTGGACCGCTTTAAGCGCAATCACAATTATGTTCTCGCCACTGGCTGGGATGACCAATGTCTTGCGCAGAACCAGACTTTGGCCACGGTGTTTGCAGCAAAAGCGATTCCGCACCAGCTTTTTATCTGGGACGAGAAAGACTCACATAACTGGCCAACGTGGCAAAGAATGGCCAGGAAATACCTTTAGCAGCCCAGCAGAATTCTTGAAGCCGGGGACCGATCTGCGCGCTCAAATAGTTTTCAGGAGATGAACTCATGAGCAAGGAAAATCCTTACGACAAATATCTCGACGGACGATCAGTGGAAGCCATACTTGCTTCCACTTCCTGCGCGCTGGCGTCCGCTCTAGCCGCCATCAGCCCTGAGAAGCACTCCGCGCCGATTGCGCCGGGCAAGTGGAGCCCCGCAGAGATCGTGAGCCATCTTGCCGATTGCGAGATTGCGCACGGGTGGCGCCTGCGGCAGATTCTTGCCGAGGACTCGCCGCTGCTGCAGCCGTTCGATCAAGAGAAGTGGGCAGCAACGTACAGCGGGTTAACGGCTGCGAGCGCGCTTGAAACGTTCACTGCGCTACGTGCCTGGAACCTGCAACTTATCAGGAAGTCTTTGCCCGGTGCGGCCAATCGCGCAGGCACACATCCGGAGCGTGGCCGGGTTACGTTTCAAACAATTGTTGAAACGATGGCTGGTCACGATCTGAACCATCTTGGACAACTGACCAGGGCAGCAGGCGCGTAACCGCAAATCCGTACGATTGAATTCTGCTGAACGACAAGGGCCCGGGTGCGCGTTGCCGCACCACGGGCCCTGGGTAGTCCTATTCGTCCTCGAGCACTCTAGTTATTTCGATTTCTTACCTGGCTTTGCTTGCTGCTCAACCTGGCCCGGCTTCTCCTTGCTGTGCTTGTTGTGATGGGCCACGGCTTTGGCTACCTCCTCCGGCGTCAGTTTGCTCACGGCGGGAATATGCAGGACGTCGTCGCTGACGGACGTCGCCGGTTGGTTGCTGGATTTGATCGCGTTCGAATTCTCCATGAATTTCCTCCATTTGGTTTGGCAGGCCCCTCTCTGAACTTTGGCTCTTCAGCACAAAGACAGGATCCTGCTATTCCGGGTGGAACGTGCCTGAGGCGGCGTAAGAATGGACTGCGCTTCACGAAGCCAACCACTTGCTCCGTCTCTTGCGCCCGGGTGGAAGCAAGCGTCATGAAAAACCCTGACAGCTTGGCTCCACGCGATAAGCATAGTCCTCTTCTGGCCCGGCGAAGTGGTCAATTGAAGACATAATTCACACCGTGAATTGGTTGCCTGATCGAAGCAAGTGGTTGATTGGGAGGAAGTCGATTCAGCTGTAAGGCCCAGAGACATTTCCATTTATCTGAAGTCAAATTACTCAGCATTCTTTTTTGCTTTTCTGCAAGATTCGCAGGTGACGCCGTTCTCAGGTAAACAGGCCGCTCTCGCGCAGCCCGAGGAGGATTCATGCGTCACGTTGCACTCGCAGTTACTCTGTCCCTGTTCACTTCGACTTTGCCTGCGCAGACCGCGGGCACCGCTGTGAAACCCAAGCCGGTAAGCACAATCGAGCCCGGCGCTCCGGCTGCCATCAAAGACCTGCCGGTACGCAAGGTCGTGCTCTATAAGAACGGTGTCGGGTACTTTGAACACTCTGGAACCGTAAGTGGAAACCAGCGCGTTTCCATCGACTTTACCTCGCCGCAACTGAACGATGTGTTGCAGTCGCTAACGGTGCTGGACCAGGGCGGCGGCCGAATTTCGGGCATCAACTATAACTCCACTACGCCGCTGTCAGAGCAGCTTAAAACGCTGTCGCTTGGAATGGGAGAAGATCCGAGCGCTGCGGAGTTATACCAATCACTTCGAGGTCAACGGGTCGAAATCACAGGCTGTCCCAGTGGCTCGATCATGGGGCGCCTAATGTCGATCGAATCACGCACGGAGCGGTCCGGAGCCGGCAATGCCTCTGATGGTGGCTCGGCTGGCGCGGCCACAATGGAGAAGTTCTATTTGACTGTGGTCGCCGGTACGGGTGCGGTGCGAGTGATTGAACTGACGCCGCAATTGAGCGTGCGTCCGCTGGACGCAAACCTGCAGGGCCAGCTTGATCGCTATCTTGAACTTCTAAGCACGACACACAGCAACGGTCTGCGGCACCTGACTCTGAACGCGCTCGGCCAAGGACAGCGTGAGCTTTCAGTCAGCTATATCAGCGAAGTGCCGGTGTGGAAGTCCACTTACCGTATCGTCTTTCCGCGCGAAGGTGACGGCAAAGCGATACTGCAGGGCTGGGTAGTGGTGGACAACACGGTCGGCGCAGACTGGGAGAACGTACAGCTTTCGCTGGTTGCAGGTGCTCCGCAAAGCTTTATTCAGCCGCTGTCGCAGCCACTTTATACGCGCCGGGCAGAGATACCGATTGCGACAGAGGCGCAACTGTCACCGCAGACGCATGAGGCGGCGGAATCGAGAGATAAACTTCAGGCAACTGATAGCACAACGTTGGCCTTAAAAGGCAAGATGCCCGGGTCGGTTTCGCAATCGGTAATGGTGAATGGAGCGATGAGTTCCGGCTCCGGTGGTGGTATTGGTTCAGGTTCGGGGGGCGGCTATGGTGCTGGAAGCGGTTGGAACACTGGCGGCGGTGTAGTACTACAAAATGGCATTGGCCTCGCAGCCAATCTGTATCGACCCACCGACGCATTTCAGGCCGGGGATGTTGCGACGAACGCGTTCGATGATTTCTTCCAGTACACTCTTGCTCAACCGGTCACGATCCACAAGAACGAATCGGCGATGGTTCCGATTCTGCAGGAGTCGCTACCTGCGGAGCATATAACCCTGTGGAGCCCGCGTGAAACGATTCCGTTGCGGGCGGTCTGGCTTGAAAACACTTCCAAATTGACTCTCGATGCAGGTAGCTTCTCCATCTTCGAGAACGGAGAATTCGCCGGCGAAGGGCTTCTCGATCCGATTCATCCCGGTGAGAAGCGGCTGCTGTCTTATGCGGCGGATCAAGCTGTGCGCGTTCGCATTGCCGATCGCGACAGCCGGCGTACTCTCAGCCACATCGAGATACGCAAGGGCGTCATCATTGAGACGCACATGGATGTCGCGTCGCAAACCTACGCGGCGGTGAACTCCGCCGACGAAGCGCGCGAGGTATTGCTTGAACATCCGCGCCGCACCAACGGGTGGTCACTCGATGACGGCATCAAAGCTGACGAGACTACACCAACTCTGTATCGATTCAAAGTGCCGGTGGCTGCGCACGCGACAGCAAAGCTTGAGGTGCGCGAGCATGGTCCGGAATTTACGCGGGTAGACCTGAATGCCAATCAGAACCAGACGCAATATCTGCTCGATCTGGTAAAACGCGTGCTGAATGCTATGGACAAATTACAGCCGGTAATCGACGCCCAGACCGCCGTAGCGACTTTGGACTCAAAGCTCGGTGAATCGAAGAAAGCTGAGGAACAGGCTGCGGTCGATGAGGGGCGTGCCCGAGATAATCTCACGGCTCTTAAAGGCAATGAGGCTGCAAAGCGATTCATCGACGAACTTAACCGCGCCGAAGATGCATTGCAGTTGGCTCGTAAGCAAACGGCGAATCTGGAGCAGCAAAAACAAAGTGCGTTGGCCAGGCTGAACGCCACTATCGCCGCCCTCAGCTTTGACTGGAGCGTGACCGTGGAGAAGTAGTCGACCTTCTCTTTTCTAAATCACCGGGAAGCTGGAAGGCGCTTGCCGGCCAACCCGCGAAGTGACATTCCTCTTAAACCGCGCGGCCAGAGGCACTCACGAGCGTCTAGCTCGGGGGCGCGTACCCATCGTGCGCTTGGCCTTCAATCAGTTATTTGTACAACCACGCCAAACAAATCTAATCAGCCCAAATCAATGTATTTTGGCCGTATAGAAGCCCCAAAGCCATGGAGTGTTAGCATCAAAGGTGACAGATGCAAACAAAAAAACTGAAAATTATTCCCCTGGGTGGCCTGGGCGAGTTCGGCATGAACTGCCTGGCGCTGCGCTGGGAAGACGACATTATCGTAATTGACGCCGGCCTCATGTTTCCGGAGACGGAGTTGCTTGGCGTTGACATTGTGGTACCCGATATCACCTACCTGATTGAGAACAAGCAGCATGTGCGCGCCATTGTTCTTACCCATGGCCACGAAGATCACATTGGTGGATTGCCGTGGATTCTGAGCGAGATCAAGGTGCCGGTGTACGCCACTGAGTTCACGCTAGCCTACGTTGAAGGCAAGCTTGAAGAGCACGGACTGCTTGACGAGATCGAGCTGATCGAGATCGCGCCCAAAGAGAAGTTCACCATTGGGCCATTCACGATCGAGCCCATTCGCGTTACTCATTCGCTGGTGGACTGCGTTGCGCTGGCCGTTGAAACGCCTGTAGGCATCGTGATTCACACTGGCGATTTCAAGATCGACCTGGCGCCCCTCGACGACAACGCGTTCGATCTGCACACATTTGCTGAATACGGCAAGCGCGGCGTGCTGGTGTTACTGCAGGACTCCACCAACGTGGAGCGCCCCGGGTATACGCCCAGCGAGCGCGCCGTGATTCCGCGCCTCGACGAAGTTTTTTCGCGCACCAAGAAGAAGCTCTTTTTCAGTTGCTTCTCGTCGTCCATTTATCGCATTCGTATTGCCATGGAGCTGGCGCGTTCTCATGCGCGCAAAGTTGTTGTGCTGGGCCGTTCCATGATGGAAAGCACTGAGATTGCGCAAGACCTTGGCTATCTCGATATTCCGCCGGGCCTGATTATTCAGCCGGGGCAGATGCGCGACTTTCCTCCCGAACAGCTGATGTTATTGATTAGCGGCACGCAGGGCGAGCCGATGAGCGCACTCAGCCGCGCCGCCGTTGACAACCACAAGCATGCACGCGTGGATGCCGGCGATACCGTGGTGCTCAGCTCGCGCATTATTCCGGGTAACGAAAAGGCCATCGGCCGCGTGATGGATCACCTGTACCGTCGCGATGCCAACGTAATTGCCGACGATGGCCTCAATGGGCTGATTCACGTGAGCGGCCACGGCAGCCAGGAAGAGATGCGCCTGCTCATCAATCTTGTGCGCCCGAAGTTCTTCATTCCCGTGCACGGTGACTACCGCAACCTGCGCCGCCATGCGCATTTGGCCATGGAGACCGGTTCAGTGGAGCACGCGATGGTGATTGAAGACGGCGATGTGCTGGAAGTGGACAAGAACGACGCGCGCAAGAAAGACAAAGTAACGGCAGGGCGCATCCTCATCGACTCAGGCTCAACAAACGAAGTGGTTGAAGACCTGATTATTCGCGATCGCCGCATCTTGTCTGAAGACGGCATTGTGCTGGCTGTGCTGGCTATTAATAAGCGCACTGGAAAGATCGAGCAGCAACCTGAAGTCGTAATGCGCGGATTTGGCGGCGCCGATATCACAGAGCAAGCGCGCCAGCAGATGCTGAATACGCTCGACGGCCTGAACACCGAACAAAAAGCCGATTATGGATTGGTGAAGGAGAAGGTTCGCGCCGATCTAAAGCGCCTGATCCAGAAGACGACCGGTCGCCGGCCTATGATTATGCCGGTGATTCTGGAACTGTAATCGGGGTTGTAAATCCACTTATTGAGTCAGGTTGTTTTGGCAGGCAATAAAGCTTCGCGGGCGGCATGGCGCCGTACCGCAATCTTTTTTGATTGCTGCTTTACCGCCCTTGGCAGACGCGGTTCCGATGCGATCGATTCTCTCCGCTGAAGCGTGCGGCAATTTGATGGGATGCAGTTTGAAGCAGTTCTTCTCCCCCGGAATCATCAGCATGGGAATGGGCGCACGGCATGATCGCTCGTGAAATACCTTTGCCTCAAGCCATGAGCTCAACCGCGAATCGAAGATTTGGGGCTGGCCTTGCCAGAACTCTGGCGGGAGCGCGCAATGAATCTGTATATGCCCCAGGTGCAGTTCAATTCCATCAGCCTGTCGTTTGAAGAAGCGGCGCGCATTGCGAGTACCGATGTAGAGACCGGTAGTGCCGCGCCCAAATGACTGCGTTCGTACTACGATGGCCCACCTCCGTTGCGACGTTCGCCAATACAACCCGCTAACAAAGACACGAATGCCGAGAGCAACTGTTAAAGCAGCTTGAATGCGTTGAGGTAGTTTTCAGTTTACGAAACGATAGGTGTGTTTTGATCTTTGCCTGATCTTGATTCTGTGTCAAGCCATAGCGGACCGTTCACAGGCAGATTGTGCACTTGTTAGTACAATTAGCCCGCTTCATCGATCAAGTCAACGCTGACTGACAGTGCACTAAGCCGCAGCGCCGGTATGCGCTGAGCCCTTGGCAGCATGTTCTCGCAACGGCTTATTGTGCCCTGCCTGCCTGGTCATGTGCTGGCAACGGATGAACAAATCTTCAAGTTCAATGCGCGCATTGCCTTCAAAGTCGAGCAGACCGACGCCGGTATCGCGGCAAAGAGTCAGCAAATCGGCAGTAAATCGCGGCGCAATGAGCACGGGCGTGGCATTCATGGCATGGTGCATGGCGCGGTCACACAAATTTATAAGGGATTGGTGTAACTGGCGCGGCTCGTCGTTCGGCACAACCATGCAGGCGAGCGTGCGCTCCCGTCCGTAGACTTGAATGAGAGCAACGATTTCGTGTTCGTCCTGCTGAGACTCGAAGTCAACAAGTTTAACACCGGATACGTTTGACAAAACCGCCTTCAGCGCTTCCATCGCGCGCATTCTCTTCGATTCAATTCGACCTTGCATCTGCATATCCTGCTCCATAGCTTCCGCTTGTCGTCTTTCATGGGGGATTGCTGTTGTAATTGTTTTCGATGAATTGTTTGAAGATCGGAGCAGTTCGTGAAAATACTTGAATGCAGACTGCCCGATCATTGATCGGTTGCCGATTACGTGTTGTCAGGCAACTCCAAGGACTGCCATGCAGTCTTCGGACACATTCGCATCATTTGCCGATTGAACTTCGTGTCGCGCAACTGGTTTTGATATCAGTCGATCCCGCCGGGCCTTCATGTTTGGATCGAGTGATGCCACCTTGAATGAATTTTTGCCTGCGGGAATCAACGCCAGCGGTACGGGCGTACGGCATGGCCTGTCGTGAAAATTTTTGGATTCCAGCCAATCGCACAAACGTGGATCGTGAATTTCCGGCTGGCCATCCCAGAACCGCGCCGTTAAACCACATTGGATCTGCAAATGATCCAACTGCAATTCGACTTCCTGGATGCGCTTTGAAAAATAGCGCCGCACGTTGTTAGCGCCGACGTACAGACCTGAAACGCGGAATCCGTCATATTGTGTCTTCACAACCATACTCACCTCTTATCGGCAACTGAGACTTTGAGGTTTAGTTTCAAAAAAACAGGTGTAGATCGCTCGTGCAGATGTCCCATCAAACGATCTGCCAAGAGCCACAACAGGGGTCCGATGAAATCGCCATACTTCTACGCCACTTAAAAATGATTCGGACCCACAGATGCCTTGTGTCTCAATAGACGCGTGACGCGGCAAACAGGCACGTGCCGAGGCACCGATTCTTGCAATGTTCATTTCCGAATCAGGCCAAAGCAAAAGAAATGCACCAACCCGCATTGCGAGCAGGACATAAAAACCTGGACACGGTGTGCTGGCACATCAGAGTGTCGATCACACAGAAAGGGGAGCAAGTGGGGTCATGGCCGCTCGCGCCTCTCGGTTTAAAACCCTGACCGAGCGCGTTATCCCGAAGTCTTGCTGGGAGGATATTGACCCTGTTTTCCTCAGATGTCAAGACAGCAATTCGTGAAAATCCAAACCGTTCATGGTTTTTGTGTTGGGAATCGTCCGAAGACGAAGTTTCCACCATTTTCCACCGGATGAGAATTGAGATGCCTGTGAATTATTTCCGGGTTGCCAGTCGTCCGGCATATTCATGCCACTTGTTTGCAGCAGTTGACTTCTATTCAAGGCTGCAAGAATGTGGCGGTTTTGAAACGCGGGTTGCGCAAAGGCAGGTGGGAATTCGACAATTCTGCGAGGCAAGTTTATGGATCGAAGGATGTTTGTAGCGGTTGCATCGGCGGCCGTAGTCGGGCACCGCATTCCCAGAGCCTTTGCAGCTCCATCCCCTCTGAAACCAATGGCCGTAGGGCTCTTGATCAAGCCATTTGGCGCGCCTGAAGAGCGCATTAAGCGCGTGCGTGACATGGGTTTCTCTAATTGCTTTCTCTCGCTCGACGATTATCTTGGGCGTTTCACGACCGATCTGGTGCCGATATATCGCGATCTGCTTGAGAAATATGAGGTAGTCGCCACCACTGTTGAGGTTGTGGGCCCGCAGCCGCTGGTGTGGGACTTCCTTCGCGGCCCGTCAACGATCGGCTTGATTCCAAATGAGACGCGCGTCGCCCGCATGGACGCATTGCGGCAGGTGTCCGATTTTGCGCACCAACTTGGTATCAGACAGGTGCAGACGCACTGCGGATTTATTCCCGAGGATCCAGCCGATCCTAAATATCCTGGGGCGGTTGAGGCTATTCGCGCAGTGGCGCAGCACTGCCAGGGCAACGGCCAGTCGTTCTTGATGGAAACGGGGCAAGAGACGCCGACCACGATGGCGCGCATGTTACGCGATGTGGGCATGCCTAACCTGGGCGTTGGGCTGGACACTGCCAACCTGATTCTTTATGGCAAAGCCAATCCTGTTGATGCCGTGGATATTCTTGGACCGCACATTCGCTCCGTGCATGCCAAAGATGGCCGTTGGCCCACCGACCCGAGCAAGCTTGGCGAAGAAGTGCTCATCGGCAAGGGGATTGTCGATTTCAAAAGGGTCTTTGCCAAACTGCATGCCGTTGGCTATACCGGCGCCATCACAATTGAGCGCGAAACATCTGGCCCGCAGCAGATTGAAGACGTTCGCAGCGAAAAGATCTATCTCGAAAACATTTTGCGAGAAGTGCTGGCCTGATGGCTGGTGCTTATTGAATAGCGGAACGCGATTGAAAGAAGAAAGGCAATACAAATGAAGCGGAGAGAGTTTCTGCAAACGGCAACAGCGGCTACCGCTGCTTTCACGATCCTGAAGTCAAAGTCGGCGTTCGGCTATCAGGCAAATTCGGCGGTTCGCATGGCGCTGCTTGGCTGCGGCAATCGCGGCACGCACGTTGCTACTTCTTTTTCGCAGAACACCGAGGCCCAGGTTGTCGCGGTCGCCGATCTTTTCAGAGACCAGCTCGGCGCGGCCAAGTCTCATTTTGACAAGCTGAACGCCACGCTCGGCCGCGCGCCTATTGACCCGAAGCTCACGTTTAGTGGGCCCAAGGCGTTTGAGCAGCTTGCTGAGGCGCCGGGCGTCGACATGATTCAGATATCAACACCGCCTTTTTTCCACGTTGAGCACCTGGGCGCCGCCGTTTCCGCAGGCAAGCATGTGTATTGCGAAAAGCCCATCGGCATTGATGTGAAGCAGGCAAAACATGCGCTCTCAATCGCCGAGCGCGTTCATTCCAACCAGAGCGTCGATGTAGGTTTTCAGTGCCGCAACGCTCCACCCATTGCCGGGATTGCCGAAAAGATCAAGGCGGGGGCGCTCGGCAAAATCGCCTCCGTTACGGGCTATTACTATGCACCCGCGTCGAAAGAAAAGAATGGCGCGCCGGGCGATGAGTATCGCCTGCGCAACTGGTTGTGGGACCGTGCGCTCTCCGGCGATATTCTTGTTGAACAAAACATACACATCATCGATTTGTGCAATTGGATTCTGGGTACGCACCCTGTGAAAGCGATGGCCACGGGTGGCCGCGGTGTGCTCACGCACCTCGGCGATTGCTGGGATAACTACCAGGTGCAGTTCACCTATCCCGACGGCATTCGGCTTTCGTTTGCTTCAAAACAGTTCGGCGATTACAGCATGTTCGAAGCGGGATTGCGGTTTTTTGGATCGGAAGGCGCGGCGAGCATTCCGTACGCGGGCCCAGTGGAGATTGTCGGTTCTCAGCCGTGGTCATGGACGGAGTCAATGAACTCCGCGGCGGCTACCGGCAAGTTCGCGGCCAACGGCGCATTCGGTGACAATCTTGCATTCGCCGATCGTGAAAAGGAGCGTGCGTTTATCGACAGCATTGTGAGCGGCCCCGTGCACAACCAGATTGCCGCCGGAGTGGAAACCGCCATGAGCTGCATGATGGGACGCATGGCCGGCTTGCGCGGGCACGAAGTGACATGGGAGCATCTTGAAGCCCACGGCGAAACCTATAAGCTTGGCATGGACCTTCAGCAGTTCGGTTGAGATCAGTACAGGTGAAAACCGTTTGGCCAGCATTTTTATGGGGGCGTTGCAATCAGCCTCGTAGTATTCTGAATGCGCTTCTCCCGCTGACCGGCCTTCGCCGCGAGGTCTCCGATCATGCACGTTACCGTTAAAAATTCAGGGGCTACTGTACTGGCCGGAATTCGTGCGTTGGCGGCGTGCGTTTTTTTCATGTTGGCGGCGGTTGAATGCATTGCGCAAGTCCCGAATGTGGGCTGGGTCGTCGATGTGAAATCGCAATCCTGGCATGTGAATGGACGGCAGGAATCCCTGACAAAAGGTAAACTCCTGCCGGCTGAAGGAATTCTTTCGAACGCTGCTCCGACTGATGGAGATTATCTTGTCGTCGCGAATATGCACGGTGACATCATCAGACGGCTTCGTTGCTCGAATTCAGGTTGCGGCGCATGTGTACAGAACGACAGTTGCGCGAATCCGATTGCGCCTTTGCCCAAAGCACCCGAGGAAGCCGGCTATCTGTCGGCGGCAATCGATGGAATCAAAGATCTCTTCGGCGAGCACCCCGAGCGCTATTCAGTTCATCGGTCGCGGGGTTTGAGTTACTCCTGCATCTCGGACACAGTGGTGGTATTCAATTCCGACGGCGGTGGAGACCTTGAGGGCCTTTTGCGCAATTGCGCAGAGGGTACTTACAACCTGGAGATTCGCGCTGCGGGTTCAACGCATGGCGGAGGACAGGGCGGTTCGCCGCGAGAGGTCGTTGTTTCCTGGAATCCGGCCAATCCAAGCCGGGCCGTTCCGCTTGATCTTGGTGCTGGTTTGTACATCTTGGAATACACCCGCGATTGGATGTCGGGCACAGCTTGGGTGTTGCTGTGTCCGCAGTCGAGTTGTAGCGCGGCCGCCGAATCCTACAATGCATTTGCGGCCATCGTTGACGGATGGGGCGAACAGGTGGAATCGGAAACCAGGATCGCCTACAAGCGCGCCTATCTCGATAAACTGTCGGAACTGAAGGATAAGAAATGACCAGGGTTGCCGGGAAACCGGCGGTCAGGCCGTTCAAGGCAAGATTGTACTCTTTGCTTTTGCGGCTCCGTGTGCGGCTGATTTCAAGGCGAAGTTTACGCACTGCGATCGCGGTTCTCGCCGTACTAGTGCTGACGTGGATTTTCGGCCAGGCTGGAGTTCTCGACAAGCTTGACCGTGCAGGCTCCGACATTCAGTCGCGCCTTAATCCTGCTCCGACCGACGGCACGGTGGCCGTGGTTGTGATCGATGACAACGATTACAGGCAGATATTCGACGGCGGAATCCCTGTGAATGCGGGGCGGCTGATTGATCTCGTCAACGATATTGCGAAAGGCGGACCGAGCGTGATCGGTATTGATATCGATAGCTCTCCGCACCAGTTCGCCGAGACGGCCAAAGCGTTGAACTGCAATTGCACCATCGTGTGGGAGAGGGAAGTGGAGGAGCTTCCTGAAACGGTCGAGGCCAACCAGGAGCTTAAGCTGCTGCCCATTCTTGGTGGCCGCAGCGATTTGAACAATGCCAGAATTTCAAGCGGCATTCCTATCCTTATCGACGATCCGGAGGATGGAACTACGCGGCGGTTTCAACGCTATTTTGGTACCGACAACGGACTTTTTCCCTCATTCACGACCGCGCTCACGAGCGCATATGCCAAGGAAAAGAACCTGGCTTCCTTAGGTTCGCAGGTGGCCACGTTCTCTGATCAAGAGTTGCTGATTCGCTATTCAGGCGACCAGCAGGGCTCTCATCGCATTCAATTGAGTGCGTCGAAACTTCATGAACTCTCGCAGAACTGGAAACCGGACGCGAGCCCGATTGAAGGGCGCATCGTGCTTCTCGGCGGCGCGTATCTCGGACAGGACCAGCACAAGACGCCGATCGGACAAATCAGTGGTGTTGAAATCTTAGCCAATGTAATTGAAACCGAACTTCACGGGCAGGTTGCGACGGCCCCCAGCCGCCTTGTGTTGTATCTGCTCGATTTATTTGAGGCATTCGGGCTCATTCTGATGTTTCACTTCTGGCCGTTTCGCACCGCAATTCTCCGCAGTGTTGCTCTCATCCCGCTGGTCGCGGCTCTCTTCAGTTTCGGCGTGTATTCAGACGTTGCCCACTTTGGACAATTTTTTGTCGTGCTGGTGGGACTGCTTTTTTATGAACTCTACGAACACTTCCGCCGCGAGCAGTTCCCGCACCTTATAGAGGAAAAGAAATCCGGGCATCACTAAGGCGCAGTTACAGCCAGCGGCTTGCCGGTCATGGCAAACAGGATCACCTGCGCTGCCGCATCTTCATCCTCGCTGGACGAAATCATCAGGTCGTACAGGTGCGGATTGTTCCAGCATTTTCCAAAGTATTCCTGTAGATATCTGGCTCGCTCCTCATCCACTTTTCGAATTCGCTGTTCGACATTGGCACCGGGCTCAAGCCGTTTGCGCAGCCGCTCAATGCGCTCGCGATAGGGCGCGTAGACGAACACATGATAAGCATCGGGCTTGTGCTGCAGTACGCATTGAGCGCCGCGGCCTACGATGACGCAGTTGCCTTCGGCGTATGCCTCTTCCACTACTTTTTGAGTGATCTTGACCATCTCCGCGGCATCGAACACGCTGCCTTCAGCAAGTTCCATTCCCGCGGCGAGGGCGGCGCTGCGCATGGCTTGCTGGTTCAGGCGCTTGAGCCATGACGCAACATGCTCGTCGTATTGCTGCACCTGGCGCGTGTCAACATGCGCGGCGTAGGCGATGGCGTCAATGATGTCGCGATCAAGGAGCTTCCAGCCCAGCCACTTGGCAATTGTTTGGGCAATCCGTCCGCCGCCGCTGCCAAACTCCCTGTTTACTGTGATTGCGCGATATTCCATGGTCCCATCCTTCCTGAATAACTTTTGGAAACCACAAAACAGCAACATCACATATTACGCGCATTTACCGGGCATCGGTGTCATAACGCGGCATCCTTCAATAGCGGGAAGAAGCCACGAACTGATTTTCTATTTCCAGCATTCCAGACCGGGTGTATTGTAGTTTTGCGTCCAGCCCAGGATTCCCAGGACGAAAATCCCCAAATCGAAACTCGTAGTTTTCCGGCGGGATTCTTTTATGCGCGTGTTTCCTGTGGGATTTACCTTGTGAATGTTTCTGCCTGGGTTGCGCGTTTCCGCATCCTACTCCAATGTGGCCTATTGAGGCCCAATGGAGACTAATGATGGCTGAGAAGATTGAGAAGTGCGAGAATCCGGCTTGCAGTTGTGTCGTTCCCAAGGGAGAGAGTTGTTGCAGTGCTCACTGTGAAGGCTCGAAAGGTAGCACCGAAGTGATTTGCGAGTGCGGGCACCCAGGGTGCCAGGGTGATGCTCTGAATGCGCCGACGGAAAGCAGACCTGCAGCGTTTAATTAGCTCCCTGGAAATATCGCGCCCCATCATTGATCGGCTCCGCCGTATCGTGATGGGGCATTATTTTGCCGGTACTTGGTCGAGCGCTGCAAGATGTGAGCTTGGCAATGGCAGATTATCAATTATGTGCTGGAGCCGACGTTCAGCTGTTCCGAAAACGCTTTGAAGGCTCGTCCGAGAAAATCTGGCCGTCGCGGATGTGAACCACCCGGTGGGCGTAGTCGGCGATATCCGGCTCGTGCGTGACCAGGACGATGGTGTTGCCCTGGGCATGCAGCGAGTCGAACAAGGCCATAATTTCAACACCGGTTTTTGAATCGAGGTTGCCCGTTGGTTCGTCGGCCAGGATGATGGACGGATGATTCACCAATGCTCGCGCTACTGCCACGCGCTGGCGCTGTCCGCCTGAAAGCTCATTCGGCTTGTGGTTCATGCGCGACTCGAGTCCAACCGCCGTAAGAGCTTCTTTTGCGCGCGCAATTCGCTCTGCCGCAGGAGTGCCGTTGTAGATCAGCGGCAGTTCCACGTTGTGCAGTGAAGTGGCGCGGGCCAGCAGGTTGAACGTCTGAAACACAAAGCCGATTTCCTTGTTGCGAATCCGGGCGAGCTGGTCGTCATCGAGCTCGCTCACGAGCTGCCCGTTCAGCCAGTACTTGCCTTTTGATGGTGTATCGAGGCAACCGATAAGGTTCATCAGCGTGGATTTGCCGGAGCCTGAAGGGCCCATGATGGCCACGTATTCATTACGCTTGATTCGGAGGCTCACGCCGCGCAGCGCCTGAACCTGCTGTTCCGAACCCATGTCGTAGGTGCGCCACAAATCCTCAACCACAATAATGTCGTCTTTAGGCACGGTCGTGGTCTGCGTCATCTCTTCGGTTATGATGCCGTTCATCGCCATCCGAATCTTATCCTTTGTCCCGGCCCGCCCTGCCTGTTGCCGGGCTGAATGTACAGTCGTCTTGCTGGCCTGCTTATGATGCGATTGACTTAGCCGGCCGCTAGGTGGTGCTGCTTGACGAGGTACCTGGCTTCAATGTGTCGCGTTTGATCAGTGAGCCCGCTTTCAGGTCGCGAAGTACCTTGTATGGTCCGCTCACGACTTCCTGTCCCTGGCTCAAACCGGACAGTACTTCGATTTCGGTGGTTCCGGTAATACCGGTGGTGACGGGAACGAACTGGGAGCGCAGCTTGCCTTTTTTGTCTTTTTGAACGACGAACACTCCCTGCACCGGGTTCGGTTTTACCGGGGCTGAGGTAGCCGCTTCAACTCTTCCGGAATTCTTCACGTTGTCCATGGCCGGGTCGTGCATGGTGAGCGCCTGAATGGGCAGCGAAAGCACATTCGTTTTGTGTGCCGTTGTAATTTTTGCCGTGCAGGACAGTCCGGGCCGAAGATCGGTCATGTCGCCGTCGATGGTGACCACCACCTTGAAGTCCTTAGCCTCTTCAGTGCCGGAAGTCGATTGCGAGGTGGCAATACCGGAGGATCGCAGCAGCGCCTGGTCGCCGACCAGCGTTACATGGCCGTGGAATATCTTACCGGGCAGGGCATCGACAGTAATTTCGGCTGCCTGGTCCAGCCGCACATTCACAATGTCAGTTTCGTCTACCTTCACTTCGGCGGTAACGATGCTCATGTCTGCCAGTGTCATCAGCGTTGAGCCTTCGGTGTTCTGGATACCCTCAACTACCGTTTCGCCTTCGCGGACCGGCTCGTTGGTCACGATGCCGTCAAACGGCGCAATCGACATGGTGCGGTTCAGCAGATCTCTGTTGGCCTCCAGGGTCGACACCGCGGCCTGCAAGTGACCACGTGCTGAGTCAGTTTGGGCCTTGGCCTGGTTAAGCTGAGCCTGCGCCTGGGAAACTGACGCCACCGAGAGGTCGTAAGCTGCCTTCTTTGCGTCGAAGTCCTGCTTTGCCAGGATTCCATCTTTGTACAGCGCCTGTGCGCGGTCCCAGTCGAGTTTCTTCTGCTCGAGGTCAGCCCTGGCGTGTTCCAGATTGGCTTCTGAGGTCTTTTCGTTGGCGACGTAAGACGCAATGTCGGTGCGAGCGGCGGAAATCGTGGCCTGCTGGCCGTTGACCTGCGCCTGCTGTTGCACGTTCTCGATGGTGGCAACTGTTTCGCCCTTGGTGACGCGGTCGCCTTCCTTGACATACAAGTGTGTGACGCGGCCCATGGCAGTAGCGCCCAGATTTACGTAAGTCTTGGGCTTGATCTGGCCGGTTCCGCTTACCACGGCAGACAAATCCTGCCTGACTACCGTGGCCGTGAGCACCTTGGTATAACCCGACTGCTGTTTGTACACCATTGCCGCAACAAGGCCACCCGCAACAAGGACTCCAATAACGATAAAAATGATTTTCTTCATGAGTATGACGCGTGCTCCGATTGTCTCTTCTCAGTGTACGCAAAAGCGCCAATTCCGGTTCCCGCCGGGTGACGGTCGTTATTGCGTAAGCTCGCGATCGGGAAAAACTCCCCGGCGATGGAGACAACATTGCCCAGGGTGTTTAAGATTGCGCTTCTTTAATGGACGTTTGAACAACTGATAGGGTTTCTGAACTTTTGCCCTTTACTCAACATTCTATGCCGCTTCCGGTGGATTCCCGGCTTACATTCGGTGAAATTGAGCGTCCAATCGGCAGCCAGCCCAGGATGGGTGTTGCCGGGGGCCTTCCACACCCGTAAAATAGGGGATCGCAGGAGTATTTAAGGCAATGGCGTTTATCGGTCGACGTTTTCTATTCATCCTACTCATGGGGAGTGGGTTAGTTCTGATCCGCACACCGCACCTGAAAGCTCAGGATGCAGGGACAACTGCCAACAAGAGCCAGCAGGACACCAACGATCCTGATTACGATCCGCGCAAACGCCAGCGCAGCGACAAAGAGCGCTATAAGGCCCAGAGAGATCTCCGCAACGAGTTAAAAGGGACCTACAAGACCTGGCTGAACCAGGAGGTTGCTTACATTATCAGCGACGATGAACGTAAGGCTTTTATGACGCTCAGCAACGATGAGGAGCGCGATTCGTTTATCGAGGCATTCTGGCAGCGCCGCAACCCCAACCCGGATTCCCCTGAAAACGAGTTTCGCGAGGAGCACTACCGCCGCATTCAGTATGCGAACGACCACTTTGCGGCCGGCAAGCCCGGCTGGAGAACGGATCGCGGCCATATTTATATTTCTTTCGGCAAGCCGGACGACATTGAGGGGCATCCCTCGGGCGGCACATATCAGCGGCCGCAGGATGAAGGCGGCGGCAGCACCTCTACCTTCCCATTCGAGATCTGGCACTACCGCTATATCGAGGGTATCGGCGAAAACGTCAATCTTGAATTCGTTGATACCTGCCAATGCGGCGATTTCCACTTCACTATCGATCGCAGCGAGAAAGATGCACTGCTGATGGTGCCGGGAGCCGGCCTTACCCAGTGGGAAGAAATGAACCACAAGGATAAGACCGATCGCTTTAAGGGCGGCGGAATCGAGCGCCTGGGCGCGGGCCCGATGGGAGACGGCGCACAAAGCAAGGAATTTGACCGCATTGAACTACAGGCCAAGATTTTTGCTCCGCCTCCGATCAAGTTCACGGACTTAAACGCATTTGTTTCCGAGCACAAGCTGCTTACCGGGCCGGTGTTCCCGTTCGATGTACGCACGGACTTTGTGAAGGTGACCGAGAGCATGGACATGGTGCCCATCACCTTGCAGATCAGGAACCGCGACATCACATTCCAAACAAAAGACGGCGTTTCGCGCGGCCTGGTGAACATCCTCATCCGGGTGACCACAATTACCGGCAAAACCGTTCAGACGCAGGAAGATACAGTCGAGATCAACCAGCCGGCTGAACTGTTGCAACAGGCACTGGACAGGAAGTCAATTTACTGGAAGGCGCTTCCGCTGGTACCCGGGTTGTACCGGCTCGATGTGGCCATCAAGGACGTCAACAACCCGGATCACATTGGGCTGTACGGACGCGGCATTGATGTTCCGACTTATCACGATGAGAAGCTGGGCGCGTCGTCTCTGATCCTGGCCGACGAAATGCATCCTGTTTCATCGCGGCAGATTGGCAGCGGCAACTTTATTATCGGCGGCGATTTTGTCCGTCCGCGGGTTGCAGCCAACGCTGCAACGCCGGTTAGCTTTAATCGTGCGCAGAACCAGACCCTGAACTTCTGGATGCAGTTCTACAACCTTGGTATCGACGAAGCCACTAAGAGTAATTCCGCCAAAGTCACCTACGAAATTGCCGATGCCGCGAGCGGGACAGTGATTCTGACGAAAGACCTTGATTCAAAGGACTTAGGTTCCCATAGCGATGAGCTGACGGTCCAGAAAACGCTGCCGATCGCCGGCCTGCAGCCGGGCAAATACAAGGTGACCGTGAAAATAAATGATGCAATCTCAAAACAAGAGATTGCGCAATCGGCTCCTTTTGTCGTCGAATAGTAATGATTCTTGCGCGGACTTTAGCAGGACCTGAGATTTTGCAAACCGCGCAGGTAGTGCTTGTTGTAAGTTCGCCAGGGATGACGCCGGATCACAGGATTAAGTGACGATGCGTAAAGCCCATTTCGCCGGATTTGCGATGCTGATTGCACTTGTCGTCGTTCCCATGTGCGGGGCGACAACTGCAACGGTATCGGGGCTTGTGCGCAATTCGGCGGGTACACCGCAGATTGGCGCCGAGGTTCAGTTATTGCGCCCGGATCTGACCGTAGTTGCCACCGTCTACACGGACGCAACTGGCCGGTTTAAATTCGCTTCACTTTTTCCAGGACACTACTCGGTGAAAGCAATGGGCATGTCTTATCTGCCGGCGCTTCGCGAGAATGTGCGTGTCCGCACCGGAACAATCGTTGATCTTACGCTGAACACACTGTACGAAGTGATGCAGTGGCTTCCAGCACAGCCCCGCGTGGGCAACAGCCAGCAGGACGACTGGGAGTGGACGCTGCGCTCGGCTGAGAACCGTCCATTGCTGCGCTGGCTTGAAGACGGTCCTTTGGTCGTCGTATCCGATGGCCCCGGTAGCACGCCCAAGCTCAAAGCGCGCCTGATGGCGACCGGCCAGGCAGGAACCTTTGGCGAGAGCGGCGAACGTATTTCCGCAACCTTAGAGAACACGCCCTCTAACAGCCGCGAACTGTTGGCTCGCGTCGATTTCGCTCCCAATACCGATGGCGCCATGGAATCGATGCTCGGCTTCCGCCAGGATCTTGGTTTTGCCGGATCTGTTCAGTCTGTCGCTGCAATTTCGATCAGTCCAGATGTGAATGGTCCCGATGGCGACGGGGGTACCAACGAAGCCGCATTGAGCGCTTGGGAGTCGATGCACCTTGGCGACGAGTTTGACCTCGAAGCCGGGTCAACCCAGGTAATCGGGCGTATGAACGCACAAGCGCCCAGCACGGTGATGGCGGCGCTGCCCAATGCCGCAATAACCTGGCATGGAAGCAATTCATCGGTCGGCTATCGTATGGCCACAGCGGTTCCAGGGGCTGTCAGGGACGATAATACTCGCGCCCAGGCGTGGCTGCCCGCCATGTCGGTCCGCGATGGCAACCTGGTTTTAGAGCGTGGCTTGCACCATGAGATTGGCTGGAGCCGCACCAAGGACAGCGGTGCCATGTCGGTCGTCTTCTTCTCCGACACGATCAAGAATCCCGTCCTCGAAGCCAGGGGAAACGCGGCGGCGGCTTACGGTGAGGCGCTCTTTGACAGCACCGGCAACCTGATGCGCGCGGCTGGGCCGAACTATTCAACGCAGGGAGTTGTCGCCAGCGTTCAGCATCGTTTGCCACGGGGAAATCAGGTTCGGGTCAGCTACGCCAATGGCAGCGCGCTCGTTATGCCGGCTCTGCCGCACCCGGTGGCCATTTCGCAGGCCTTGGCGGCAGCGCGGCAGCGTCGCGCTGAGTCTTATTCAATTTCGCTTTCAGGCACTTTGGACGGAACCGGTACGCGGTGGCGCGCGAGCTATCGCTGGCAGCCCGAGGACACGATGACTGAGGTGGCTCCTTATACAATGGAGGCTATCTCGCCTTACCTGAATGTCCGAATTCGCCAGTCTCTGCACAGCAATCGCGATGGATCAAGCGGCATTGAAGCGTTGCTCGATGTGCAGAATCTGTTGGCGCAAGGCTACTGCCCCTACCTGATGAAAGACGGCTCGATGCTGGTATTTGCCGAGCAGCAGCGCGGCATTCGCGGCGGCCTAGCCTTCACCTTCTAATCTCGCCACCTTATTCAACCCTTAGAACTTCAATACGGAAACGCGCAGCTTAATCACTTGCTGTGCGTGCGGGTGCAAACAAGTGTCATTCGCGTGTTGCGGGCGCGGGCAATTGTAATTAGATTTGTTGCGAGGTAATTCTGCAATGCGCAAGACCCCAAGTACCTATCTGCTCGCCGTTCTCGTCTTCTTCTTCGCTATCAATTCCGCTTTCGCAGTTGAAGCTCCCCGAATTGAAAAGAAGGATGGTCGCTATGCCCTGATGGTGGAGGGTCGTCCCTATCTCGTACTCGGCGGCCAGATTCACAACTCCAGTGCGTGGCCCAGCGAACTACAGCAAGTGTGGGACTCGATGGCGGCGTTGCACGCCAATACCATTGAAGCGCCTGCTTACTGGGAGCAGATTGAAGCGCAGGAAGGGCATTTCGATTTCGGCAATGTCGATCAGCTGATCGAAGGCGCGCGGGCGCACAATCTGCACGTCATCCTGTTGTGGTTTGGCACGTGGAAGAACGGCAACATGCAGTACGCGCCGGTCTGGGTCAAGACCGATACGAAGCGTTTTCCGCGCACGATTCGCCCCGACGGTGTTCCTCTTGACGTGCTTTCTGCCAACTCTCGCACAACTCTGGAAGCGGACAAGGCCGCCTTCACATCGCTGATGCGCCACCTGAAGCAGATTGACGGCGATCAGCACACGATCCTGTTGGTACAGGTTGAGAACGAGTCGGGCGGCATTGGCAGCGTGCGCGATTTCTCCGCGGAATCGAACCGCGAGTTTGCGGGCAAAGTTCCCGCCGACTTGCTGACCGCGTCGGGCAAGCAGCCCGGCACCTGGAGTCAGGTATTTGGCGAAGATGCGGACGAGGTTTTTCAGATCTACCACCAGGCGAAGTACATCAATGAAATCGCTGCGGCCGGTAAAAAGGAATTCGACATTCCGTGCTACATGAACGCGTGGCTGAGTCATGTGACCAACGAGTTGCCACAGCGACAGGTGTTTCTGCCGGGTATACAGTATCCAAGCGGCGGGGCAGTGCAGCGCTGGGTTGGCTTGTGGCGCGCGCTGGCGCCTGCGATTGACATGATCGCCCCAGACATTTACACCAGCGACTCGACTGAGTATCGCGACACCATTCATGCCTATGCGCGGCCCGATAATCCGCTGATGATACCGGAGACCGGACGCAACGACGCATTCGCGAAATTCTTTTTCTATGCCTTAGGCAGCGGCACGCTTGGATTTTCGCCGTTCGGAGTCGATCGAACCGGCTGGAACATTCTGGGCAACGAGCCGTGGTCAGCTCACGCTCGCAACTTTGAGCTCTTTGCGCCGATGAATCGCGAGATTGCGGCGCTCGAATTCGATGGCAAGCTCAAGACTGCCGTCGAGGAACCTGGGCAGGCGGAGCAGGAATTGGATTTCGGCGAGTGGCAGGCTATGGTGATGTTCGGTTTTCCGCAGCAGGATGGGCGTAAGGCTCCTGGCACCAAAGACGCGCACGGAGTGGCGCTGATTGCGCGCCTTGGCCCAGACGAGTTTCTGGTCGCGGGATTTGACTCAAGCATTCGCTTTCATGTGCCGGGGCAACTTCCGTTCATTCGTTCGCAGGTTCTTACTGCCGAAGAAGGCGGCTACGTCAACGGCGAGTGGAAGGCCAAGCGGCTTTTAAATGGCGATGAAGTTGACCGCGGTATTTCGTTCCACGCGCAACCGACAGTAGTGCGCGTGCGCATGGGCAAGTTCTAAACGGCAACGTATCCGAAAGGGAATCATGAGCAACGGAAAAATCAGCCGTCGCACGGCCCTCAAGTCTGGCCTGGCGGTTTCGGCGCTTGCATCCTGGCCGGGCATCGCGATTGCGGAAGATGCGGCGGCGACGAAGAAGCGCATCCGCCAGAGTGTCTGTCGCTGGTGCTACCAGAAGATGCCGATTGACGATCTATGCGCTGCTGCTGCACAGATGGGCCTGTTCGGCATTGACCTGCTCAATCCCGATGAATACGAAGTGCCACGCCGGCACGGACTCATCTGCACCATGGGCTACGCGGATGCGGGCACGATACCGGAGGCGATGAACCGCACCGAGCATCACGCCGCCATTGAAACCGCGCTAAGAACCAACATTCCTCTTGCGGCTAAAGCCGGCATTCCGAATGTCATCACCTTCTCCGGTAACCGCAAAGGCATGTCCGACGATGAAGGCGCGCGCAACACGATAGCCGGGCTTAATCGCGTCAAGAAAATTGCTGAAGAAAATAGCGTCGTCATTTGTCTTGAATTGCTGAACAGCAAAGTCAATCACCCCGACTATATGTGCGACCACACCGCATGGGGCGTGCGGGTGGTAGAGGAAGTGAATTCGCCAAATGTGAAGCTGCTGTACGACGTCTATCACATGCAAATTATGGAAGGCGACCTGATCGCTACGATCAAGAAGAATATTGCATGGATCGGCCACTTCCATACGGGTGGCGTACCGGGCCGTCACGAACTTGATGAAACACAGGAAGTACAGTGGGACGGCGTAATGAGGGCCATTCTAGAAACGGGGTATAGAGGTTACGTTGCGCACGAATTTTTGCCGGTACACGATCCTATGAGCAGCCTGCGTGCGGCTGTGAAGTTATGCGACGTTTAGGTCTGCCATTTAAAATCTGATCTACCTGAGGATTTCAAAACAAAATGAAGTCGCTGCTCCTTACCGAATACAATCACCTTGAAATAACCGATATGCCACGGCCCAACGCCGGCCCTGGCGAAGTGCTGGTGCGCGTTGAAGCTTGCGGCATCTGCGGCAGCGACGTACACGGCCTGGATGGTTCAACCGGCCGGCGCATTCCGCCCATCGTCATGGGACACGAAGCCGCCGGAACAGTTGAAGCTGTTGGCGAGGGCGTCACCCGGTTTGCCAAGGGCGATCGCGTCACATTCGACTCGACTGTTTATTGCGGCGAGTGTCCGTACTGCAAAAGCGGCCAAATCAATCTCTGCGATAACCGCGAAGTGATCGGCGTATCCGAGGGGAACTATCGTCGTCATGGCGCTTTTGCCGAGTACGTGGTCATCCCGGATCGCATTATGTATCCGCTGCCTGCCGATTTTCCATTTGAAGAAGCCGCGATGCTCGAAGCAGTTTCCGTCGCCATGCACGGGGTAAAAGTATCGCCCATCGTCGGCGGCGAGACGGCGCTCGTTATCGGAGCCGGCATGATCGGCCTGCTCACGCTGCAAGCAGCGAAGGCAGCGGGTTGCGAGCGCGTTTTCATTTCAGATGTTGACGAATCGCGACTGAATCTCGCCCGCCAGATTGGCGCGGATGAAATTCTGCATTGCTCCGGCGCTGAGCTTCTGACGGAAATCAAGCGGCTCACGAATGGTCGCAGCGTCGACGTCGCGCTTGAAGCTGTGGGGTTGAATCAGACCGTAGCCAGTGCGATCGACTGTGCGCGCAAAGGCGGCACCGTGACTCTGATCGGTAATGTTTCGCCTGAAGTCACGCTGCCGCTGCAAAAAGTGGTTGTGAAGCAGCTCAAGTTGCAGGGCTCCTGCGCATCTTCAGGCGAATACCCTGAGGCCATCGAACTCATTGCCGCAGGCAAGATCAAAGTCAAGCCGCTCATTACTGCTGTGGCGAGCCTTGAAGAAGGTCCGCGCTGGTTTGACCGCCTTCATTCGCGCGAGCCCAATCTTATGAAGATCGTACTTTCCCCGAGGGTTTAATGAGCGACGCACTTTTCGATCTTGGCGGCCAAGTTGCCATTGTTACCGGAACCAGCCGCGGACTGGGTCAATATCTTGCGCGGGCGCTGGCCAGGGCCGGCGCAGACCTCATCATCACCAGCCGCACGCTCGATTCACTTGCTGAGTTTGAGAAAGAGATCAGAGCACTCGGGCGTCGCGTGGTGTCGCTTGAGCTCGACGTTACAGATGAGCAAAGCATCGACAAGATGGCGCGCGATGCTGAAGCTGCCTACGGGCAGATTCACATTCTTGTGAACAACGCGGGCTGCAATCGCCGCAAGCTGGCGCTTGAAGTTACATGGGACGATTGGAACACTGTTCTGGATACAAACCTTCGCGGCAGTTTTTTTGTTGCGCAGGGCATTGCCCGCGGCATGACCGCGCAAGGCTACGGCCGGATCATCAACATCGGCTCCGTTACTTGCGTTGCAGGTTATGCGGGCCTGGCGCCGTACGGCGCAAGCCGCGGCGGTGTTCGACAATTGACGATGAGTCTTGCCGCCGACTGGGGCAAATATGGCGTGACTGTGAATTGTCTTGCGCCCGGCTGGTTCAAAACCGAGCAGAGTCGCGTGCTCTATGAGGATGAGGGCTGGGTCGACTACCTTACCGAGCGAATTCCCCTTGCACGCCCAGGCCGGCCGAACGACCTGGACGGCGCAGTTGTTTTTCTAGCTTCTGAGTCAAGCCGCTATGTGACCGGACAAACGCTGCTGATAGATGGCGGAATATCGACGGGCGCATTGCGAGCATTGCCTAAGAGCAAATAGCGCGGGCCCCAGTCTGCCGAGTTTCTGCTTAAGAAGAACAGCAAGATCGATAAACATGAGCTGGACGAATTGAAATGATGAGTCGCAGATCGAGTGTGGCTGCTCTACTGGCTTTTGTGTGTCTGTCAACGTGCAGCGTTGTGGCGCAAACGTCCGCAGCTGCGCCTCCAACGGTGCCTTCTGTTGAGGAATTGCTGCGCGGCTTTCAGGATCCGCCAAACAGCGCGCGCCCGCGCGTGTGGTGGCACTGGATGAACGGCAACATTGCGCCAGAAGGCATCAAGCTCGATCTCAATTGGATGCATTCTGTCGGGCTTGGCGGAGTAACAATTTTTGAAGGCGCGATTTCTACGCCGCAGGTTGTGCCCAAGCGGCTCATCTTTATGACGCCCGAATGGAAACAGGCGTTCAACTACGCCGTCACCACGGCACGCGGGCTCGATATGGAAGTGGCCATCGCCAGTTCTCCGGGCTGGAGTGAAACGGGCGGCCCGTGGGTTCCGGCGGCACAGGGCATGAAGAAGATGGTGTGGAGCGCAACGCGTGTCGAAGGTGGTCAGCCCTTCACCGGCACGCTGCCGCATCCTCCGCAAGTGGACGGCACATTTCAGAATTTCCAGGTGCCGGGACGTCGCGGCCCCGATGGAAAGGTCGTAGTTCCACCGGAATATTACGGCGATGTCACGGTAGTAGCCTACAAGACTCCCGACGACGACAAGACGCAGGCAGAGCTTAACCCGCAGATCACGGCGAGCTCGGGTTCTCTGAACGTTGCCGCCTTGTCTGATGGAGATGTGAATACCGTCGCGCTCGAGCTTGCATCCGCACAGCAGCCTGGCGAGTCGTGGCTGCAATTCGATTACGGCCATCCGCAGAGGATCCAGGCGTTGACGCTGGCCGATCTCGATGGCATCATCAGCGTTTTCGATCACGATTCGAATAATGTTCCGTCATGGATTGAATCCAGCGACGACGGTGCAGAGTTCCACAAGATCGCCGACATTCCTTTCAGCAGCCTGGTGCAGCGCACGGTTTCTTTCAATGCCGTTACGGCGCGCTACTTACGAATTGTGTTTCCAAGTGGCGCCGGAAGGCAGCGCATTACTGAAGCGGTATTCTCCAGCGGCGCGCGCGTCAATCAATTTGAAAAGCGTGCGGGCTACGCCAATGCGAGGGACTTTTATGCCATCACAGATCCGGATGTTGCGCCGGAATCCATCGTCGTGCAGCAGGACGTGGTGGACCTGACCGGCAAAATGCAGCCCGACGGACGGCTGGACTGGACGCCGCCCGCAGGCCGATGGGTGATCCTCCGCATCGGTTATTCGCTGACCGGACATGAAAATGGACCCGCGCCTGCAGAGGCCACAGGACTTGAAGTCGACAAGTTCAATCGCGAATATGTGAAGAACTATGTTGACGGCTACTTGAAGATGTATGCCGGTACGGTGGGCGACAGCAAGATGGGTAAGGACGGGATCTCCTTCATGCTGACGGACAGCATCGAAGTGGGCCCGCAAAACTGGACCGACAACATGCTCGACGAGTTCCAGAAGCGCCGCGGTTACGATGCGCGCCCATGGCTGCCCGCGCTGACCGGTGTGGTCATTAAAAGTGCTGCCGACACGGAGCGTTTTCTGTGGGATTTTCGCCGCACTATCGGCCAGCTACTGGCGGAGAATCATTACGGCGCGATCGCTGAGGAACTGCACGGGCACGGTCTCAACTATTACGGAGAAGCATTGGAGCAGCATCGTCCGTCGCTCGGCGACGATATGGAGATGCGCAGCAAGACCGACATTCCCATGGGCGCAATGTGGACGTGGGCCGGCGCGCCAGGGCCTGAGGCTTCGTATCTGGCTGATCTGCGCGGTGCGGCATCTGTAGCGCACATCTACGGACAAAATATTGTTGGGGCAGAGTCAATGACCTCACGCGGTCCTGCATGGTCGTTCTCGCCCAACAATCTTAAGACGGTTGCTGACCTTGAATTTGCGCTGGGCGTGAATCGCTTTCAGATTCACGAGTCCTCGCATCAGCCACTTGTTGACATGGCACCCGGCCTCACGCTTGGGCCGTACGGAGTCTGGTTCAATCGCAACGATACCTGGGCCAGTGAAGCAACGCCGTGGGTCGACTATCTGGCGCGTTGCTCATACATGCTGCAGCAAGGCCATTACTATGCGGACGTAGCGTACTTCTACGGAGAGGAAGGCCCATTAACCGCCGTCTTTGGTTGGAAGGCTGCGCAAGATTTGCCTGAAGGATACGCATTTGACTTCGTTAACAGCGATGTGATTTTGAATCATCTCTCGTTCTCTGACGGAAGACTGATTACACCCGGCGGCACGAGTTATCGCATTCTTTATCTGGGCGGCCGCAGCCAGCGCATGACGCTGCCAGTGCTTGAGCAACTCGCAAGTCTGGCGCGCCAGGGCGCAGTTATCGTCGGCAACAAGCCGGTCGATTCACCAAGTCTCGCTGACGATGAAGTGCGTTTTCACAAACTCGCCGACAGACTCTTCGGCCGTGGGACGCCGCTTGCCGGCACCGTGCACAAGCTTGGCAAGGGACGCGTTTATGTTGGCATGTCTGCAAACGAAGTGCTCAAGGCGCTCGAAACTCCGCAGGACTTCGAGTACAGCAAGCCTGCCGCTGATACGAATCTGATGTTTGTGCATCGCAAGCTCGGCGACGGTGAAATATATTTTGTCGATAATCGCAACGATCGTGTCGAACGCGTTGACGCCACGTTCAATGTCGAAGGCAAAGCGCCCGAGTTGTGGGACCCGGCGACGGGCAAAGCTACGGCTATCGCATACAAAGTTGCAGAGGGCCGTACTACTATTCCGCTGCAACTCGACCCGAACGGATCGACTTTTGTCACCTTCATCAAACCGTCAACTGAAACGTCGCTCGAACTGCCGGCGCCACCGGAGACGCAGCTTTCGTCGCTCGATGCAATGTTGAACAGCAATTGGAAGGTAAGTTTTCAGCCGGGCCGCGGCGCGCCAGAGTCGGCGGATTTCGATCATTTGGCTTCATGGAGCGAGAATGCGAACGATGGCATCCGCTACTTCTCCGGGACCGCAACGTATTCACGCACGTTCAACATGCCTGAAGCGACGATCAATTCGGGCGCACACTATTGGCTCGATCTTGGCAGTGTGAGAGAAGTAGCGGAAGTGGCGGTCAACGGCAAGTACTTCGGCATTCTTTGGAAGACTCCGTTCAAAGTGGATGTGACGGAAGCCCTCAAGCCCGGAAGCAACACGCTCCTCATTCAAATCACGAACTTGTGGGTCAATCGTCTGATCGGCGATCAGCAACCTTACGCCGTGAGGAAGTACACCTTCACCGACTTTGCGCCTTACAAGGCGGATTCGCCGCTTCTGCCTTCGGGCCTGCTGGGCCCAGTGCGAATGAGCGTTACACCGCGTTAGAATTTGGCGTCGCACAAAAATAATGGCCGCGCTTCTTAGGGGGCGCGGCCTTCATTTTTGTGCGGCCTATTGCACCGTGAGAGTGACTGTGCCACTGGCCGTAATACTGCCCGATGTGCCGGTCACCGTCACGGTGTAATTGCCCGCAGTCGTTCCGGGAATCGTCGTATTGGTGCACGCAGCTTTTGGGATGCCGCCACAGGCAAGCATTCCACCAGTGAGAGCAACAAGCAGCGCAAGCATGCCCAGCGCTGCGCGGAAACGGCGTCGTCGCGGCCCAATGCCGAAGAGCAGCAAGCATGCCAGAATGCCGCCTCCGGAGTACCAGTTAATGCCGTGCGGCGGCTGACTGCTTGCGGTGCACGATCCCTGCTGGCTTGAATTGGTTGATACTGTCAGGGTTGCCGTGCCCGCGGTAGCGCCTGCAATGTTCACAGGCGTTGTCGATCCAAAACTGAGTGTGGGCAGGTTCGCAGTGCCCGTTGGACTCGCGCTAATAATGGCGGTCAATGCGACGGGCCCCGTGAAGCCATTCAAGGGCGTCACGGTAATGGTGGAGGCGTTTCCGGCGTTCGCTCCAGAATTTATCGTCAGTGATGTCCCGGTGATTGCAAAGTTCCCGATAGGCGCAGTCACTACGGTTACACTATTCGATCCAGTTGCAGAGTTATATATCCCCGAACTCGACGAATCCGGAGTGTAAGTAGCGATTAGCTGGTCACTACCCACCGCCAGTGTGCCCGCGGAAATATTAATGGTAGCGTTGCCATTGCTCAGCGCAGTTGAAGCCGAAGAATAGCTGCCGCTTGCCAGGTTCACAGTGCCAGTCGGCGCCGGATTCCCACTGCCCCCACTTACCGTAACTGCTACACTCAACGTCTGCACGGTCGTCAGGTTTGCAGGTGTAGGCGTGACCATTACTGTCGGCGTCAACTTGGTAATCGGATTGACGGTGACGGTTGCGTTCGCAGTCGTGCTTTGGTAGAGCGTCGAACTCGCCGCATCAGGCGCATAGGTAGCTACCAATACGTCTGTTCCGAGGGGTAACGCTCCTGCGGGAATATTCACTGTCGCATTGCCACTTATGAGCACAACAGGCGACGAAACGTAACCGCCCGCGGTTAACTGCACTGTGCCCGTAGGCGTCGGATACTGCGCTTCAGGATGCACCGCCGATATCGACACCGTTACCAGCTGGGCTGTGGTTGCAGTGGTTGGCGAAGCGTACGCAAACATTGAGGGAACCAGCAGCGTATTTGATCCCGTGCCTGTCAGTGGCACCCCTTGCGGAGAATTCGATGCATTGCTCGACGTAATCGTCAGGCCGGCGGTCCGCGATCCTGCGGCAGTGGGTTTAAACGTAACCTGGATCGTGCATCCGCTGCCGGCATTCAGCGAAGACTGGCAATCGCTTGTCTGGCTGAAATCTCCGGCATTAGCTCCATCAATCGAAATTGCAAGCGCATTCAGCGTCGTCGAGCCGGAATTCTGAATGACTAACTGCGCCGTTGCTGAATAGCCGAGAAACTCTGTCGGAAATGTCAGGCTTGAAGGAGTGGCCAGAATCTTGATGGTGGGGGGAGCAGCGATGCTGTTCAGAAACGCATCCACGTCAAGCGAGCCAAGCCCGGTGACTTCGTCGTAGCCATCTCCCACCAGGTATCCCGCCTGGCCTCTCGAACGATCAGCCGGTGGAGGAATGCTGTTGTTGCAAATGCTGGCCGTGTTCACATGGCAACCGGCAACGCCGCTGGTCTCCACAGTAACGTCGTGGAAAGCGGCCGGATTGCTGGCTGCAATCGCGTAGATTTCGGGATTCAGATTGCCCTGCGCAGAACCGAGTCTTTGGTCGAGCAATGCTGCAATTCCCGCCATTCCAGGTGCTGTCGCGGAGGTTCCTTCGAACGCGATAAAGCTGAAGGGATATCCTGTACAGCTTCCGCCGCTGGCTGCCAGGCAGCCGAAGTAGCCGTCATGCCCCGCGGAGGTGAACGATAAATCCGGCGTATAGCGGCCCGTTCGTTCGGCAGGCACACCTGTTCCAGTCTGCCACCACGGTGTTGGAATCACGCGGCTAACGCCACCGCCCGATGCCGCAACCGAAGTCGGCGTTGACTCGTTCCATCCGCCCTCAGGAATGTAGCCGATTGCCGATGCTAATCCGGAGCCGTTGCTCGAGTTCCAGTAGGTTGAAGTGCCAGTCGAGTCGTTGAATTGTGTTCCGCCCATGCAAGTGGCATATTGTGACGAACAAATGTAGTTGGGACTGTTCGCCCCAGGGGAAGACGGCGGCGCCGAAAAGGCCGCATCGCAGCCGGCTGCGCCGGAGTCGCCAGACGATACGAAAACTGAAATACCTTCCCCGGCAGCTTGCTGAAATATTGAGTTCCAGTAGGCAACACCAGAGGGTCCTGCGTTGGCTTCGCAGCCGCCAAAGCTGATGGACATCACTTGCGCTGGAACGGGATCTGTATTGACCAGGTACTGAGCATCTGCGCCAATGCCTCCGCCGCTGCCGGACGAGGAGGAAACCATCAGCAGAATGTTGGCTTCCTGTGCGGTGCTGCCCACGCGCTCAACATCGAGCGTGGCTTCAGTCTGCCCATCAAGACATGTACTGCATGACTGCTGAGTAGTGTAGGCCGGGCCGGGATCGATTCCGCCGAAAGCTGTCGGAACAATTTCAGTCGGATTTTGAAAGCTCGTCCCAGTCTTGGATTTGAAGTTGGCGAAATCTGCTAAATTGGTTCGCGACCAGCTCACGATGCCGACTGTGACACCGGCTCCCGTGTAAGACCTGGGCACGTCGTAAATGGTGACGAAATCTTTTGGAGAAACGAAATGGGTGCCGTTTGAAAGGTTCATCTCCGGCGTCACCGACTGCGCAATCGAAGACCGCACGGCCGGCCTGTCATCAATGTCGTAGAGTCCGCGAATGGATCCTATAACCGGAACTAACGCCCGCGGAATTACCGGATCAGCCGTCACAGACATGCGCTGCGCGCCGTTCACGTTGTAGTAGCGCAGCTCGGTTCCGAAGGCGCGGCCAACATTGGATGCCGAGCCTCCGAACCCCACGAAAATGCGGCTCGCTGAAACCCAGTTCACATGCAACCCCTGCGACTGCAGCCAGCCTTCAATCGCTGCCACATCGGCATCCGAGACGCCGAAGCGCGCGCCCACCTCCAGCGGCGTGAGCCAATGATGGTATTCAGGAGATGCAGGATTCTGCTGATTTGCCAGCAACTGCTCAAATGCCTCCTCTTGCGCGGCGGTGCGTGAAAGCACCAGAGTGAATTGGTTGAGTGGCGCATCCGCGGGAACGGCCCCGACGCTGTTAGCCGCGCTTGCCCACTGAGGGTGATGGTTTTGCAAGACAAACGTGCGCGTTGTGTCGATGCTTTGCGGAAGGCGATTGGCGACCTGTGCCCCGATGACTTGCGGCCCGGCCAACGCCGCGAAAACGGCCATGCATATCCAGGCGTACGCTCGCAGCGACTGCAAGCCGCCACGAGTGAAACCATGCCGGGAGAAGGCCATCTGGTCCTCTGATACAAACTAACTAATAAAGCTAACTTTCCGCGCCCCAGGTGCGCGGGGTTTAGGGGATATCAAGATTCTCATTCTTTTAGCGGCGACTTACAAGATACCTTGAGGAATTTTCACTTGCATTTCGCAACGTAAATCGGAAAGAATGCGCTAGCGGGTCTTCCCCGACCCCGGGCCACAGCCTCGAATGCTGCTGCGGCTGTGCCCTGAATCCCCCTTGGAGGTTAGCTGGTTTATGAGTGGTGTTCGCGTTCTGGTAGGCACCAAGAAAGGCGCGTTCATTCTGAGCGCGGATGGCAAACGCAATAATTGGACTGTGGACGGCCCGTTTTTTGCGGGCTGGGAGATCTATCACCTGAAAGGCTCGCCGGTTGACCCCAATCGCATTTACGCCTCGCAAACCAGTGGATGGTTTGGCCAGGTGGTGCAACGGTCCGACGACGGCGGCAAAACCTGGATGCAGCCGGGTGTACCCGTGGGCGAAAAGCCCGCAGATGCGTGGCCGCCAAAGCCAAGCAATCGTTTCGCCTACGATGTGTCGCCTGAAAGCGGCAAGCCTCTGACGACTCACCAGTGGTACGACGGCACCCAGCACCCCTGGGAATTCAAGCGAGTTTGGCACTTTGAGCCCTCCCTAACCGACCCCAATACCGTGTTTGCCGGAATTGAAGACGCGGCGCTGTTTAAATCAGCCGACGGCGGCGAAAGCTGGCACGAACTCTCCGGCCTGCGCGGCCACGGGACGGGCCCGATGTGGCAGCCGGGCGCAGGCGGCATGTGTTTGCACACCGTGATCCTGGACCCCAGCAACCCCGACCGAATTTACATTGCCATCTCAGCTGCGGGCGCGTTCCGCACCGACGACGGCGGGAAGACCTGGAAGCCGATCAACAAGGGGCTGAAGTCGCAATTCATTCCCGATCCCAATGCGGAGACCGGCCACTGTGTTCACCACATTGCCATGAACCCTTCGCGGCCCAATGTTCTCTTTATGCAGAAGCACTGGGACGTGATGCGCAGCGACGATGCCGGCGACAACTGGCGCGAGGTCAGCGGCAATTTGCCGACAGATTTTGGCTTTGTGATTGATGTGCATGCCCACGAGCCTGAAACCGTCTACGTTGTGCCCATCAAAAGCGACTCAGAGCATTTCCCGATCGATGGCAAGCTGCGCGTGTTCCGCAGCCGCAGCGGAGGCAACGAGTGGGAGGCGCTTGAGAAGGGCCTGCCGCAAAAGGATTGCTATGTGAATGTGCTGCGCGATGCCATGGCGGTCGACTCGCTCGACAAGTGTGGCGTGTACTTTGGCACCACCGGCGGCCAGGTATATGCTTCAGCGGACTCCGGCGATACATGGACGCCGATTGTGCAAAATCTTCCATCTGTGCTTTCGGTTGAGGTGCAGACACTCAAATGAGTGAACCGACGTTGCAGGGCGGCGCGGATCGGCATTCGATCCGCGTGGCCTTGCCATTTCATCTTCGCAATCTTGCCGGGGTTGGACCTGAAATCTCGCTCGAAGTCGCGGCGCCCGTCACCATCGGTCGCGTTCTTGACGCGCTCGAGGCCGCTTACCCCATGTTGCGCGGAACCGTTCGCGAATACGATACGGGAAAACGCCGCGCCTTTCTGCGCTTCTTTGCCTGCCAGGAAGATCTTTCCAACGACGGTATGGACGTGGCGCTGCCCGCGGACGTTGTTAACGGACGCGAGCCGCTGCTCATCATTGGCGCCATCGCAGGCGGATAGCGAAACAGCCGTCAGCGCTCAGCTTTCAGCTACCGCGGCTGAATTTAACGATCGGCTTTTGGCTGAGAGCTTTTGGCTGAAAGCTGAGAGCTGGCATTGAGAGCCGGACCCTGCATTTATCCTGTCTATGTGAGTGTTCTTCTTTTTTCGCTGGCCGTGTTTGGCACGTCTCTGCTGGCCGGCTTT
>JADGNO010000074.1 GCA_017883405.1 Occallatibacter sp.
GCTGCACATGCAGTTGCGCATCGAAACGTGTCGCTGCAATGTAAGGCTTCTGCACGCGATTCAAATATTTGAGTGCGGCGTTGATGTTGCCCGTCAGCAGGTACACCGTGCCTGCAAAGCTGTTGGCGTAATCGTCATGTGGATTGATGTGGAGCGCATTTCGCAGCCAGTCGGAGGCTTCGGGATAATGCTTCAACTCAAACGCGATCCCGGCTAGCTCAACGGCAAAGCGCTCCTGCTGCATGCACTTGCGATGCCCGGCGAGCAATGCGGAACGCGCATCCTGCCAACGCTCCATATGTGCCAGCGCCATCCCATACGCAAAGTCGACGTCGGCCGAACGCGCAGAGGGCGCCGCAGCAAGGCGGATAACTTCAGGCCAATCTTTCTCATTGAAGTGCTGCAGGATTTCAGTTTCCACCGGCGAGGCGGCATGGATTGACGAGGATTCCGCCGTGCATTGACCGCGAGCGATGCTCGTAAAAGTGCACACAAAAAACGATGCAGCAATCAGAATCCAGGCGCCGTTCACGCTCAGCTTTCTTTGCAACAACGCCTCCGTGCGGCCCCTGCAACGAGCGACTCACTTAGATTTGGCAACGGGCAGCGCCAGCAGCATCCAGTTATGGGTGGCGCTCCACTCCTTTTCAAATCCTGCCCGCTCGCGGGTCAACAGCTTGCGCTCGGCGGGATCATTCATGGTAACCAGGCCGCGTTCTGAATCGACTCCGTCGATAACAACGTAATGCAGTTCTTTCTGGCCGCCTGGCTTGAGCGCAATGATGAGCGGGCGCCCTTTGCGCAGCTGCTCTTCAATGTCGCTCCAGCTTCCGTTGATGGCGAATGCCTGAAAGCTGTGTTGGAGCAAATAGTCGCGCATGCGCTCGGCGCGGATGCCGTGATCCTGCGGTGAATAAAGTTCGCGCTGAATCACGGCAACGTCGCTGTCAGTGCCCGGGGTCTGGCCCTGCTTTCCCGCCCAGTAGGCCATCACCATGGCGAGTGAAGCTGCGCCGCAGCCTTCGCGAGGCTGGTGTACGTACGGCACATCGATCCAAACTGAAGCTGGCCCCACTGCCGTTGGCGTTTGTGCCCGCGCAGTCGAGAGCAAAAGCAGCATTGCAAACTTCAATGTGTGCGCGTTCGCAATCATTCGCAATCAATGGACAATTGCAACAACCACGATGATAACGACGAGGATGAGGATGATGAGCAGCATGTCGTGAGTGCTCAATGAACCGGCCGCGAACTTCAACTGTGCATCGGCAGCGCGTGTGGCCAGATTGCTCAGTTCCTCATCGGAGAGCGTTGGAATTGCGGTCTTCACCTGACCCGGTGTCACATGCGCTTGCTGCATGGCGCGTTCAGCCACAGGCGAAGAAAGCAGTGTGTTCAGCGTGTCAATGTTGCGCTGGCGTGCTGCGGAAGACGCTTCAAGCTGCTGCTGCATTGCCTGCGGATTGATGATGTGGTCCTGCTGCGATGCCTGGCCAAAGATATCTGTGGGGAAAGCAAGAGCGCAGATCATTAACCCGAGTAATGCGCCCTGGAGGAGCAATGTAGATAGTCGTTTTCTCATGGGGGTCTCCAAAGTGAGATTTTGGTCGCTGAGACTTAAGATGCCCTCATGCCGCTGGCAGTTGCCAAGTAGGGCGGATTCAATGGTTTGGGTGAATCAAGAGTGTCACCGCAACTCTCCGATGTAGACGCCGTATGGGCCCAGCTTGATCTCCGACAGCGACTGCGGATCAGCGCCTCCGGGCGATTTGAGCAGCGTCTTCAACTTGCGCGCCTCTACGCTGGCGCTGTTGCTTACGGTAAGGCTGTTGCTTGCGGCAAGGTTGACCGTTTGCGGCTCAGCCGTAAAGTTGACGCTGATGAACACCTGTGGAGCGCCTTGTGACTGCCGCGCCCAACTCAGCACCTTGTTGTTCTGAGTGTCGAGCATGACGTTGGAACCATGCTCAAACGCGGGCACCGTCTTCTTGAGACGGATGAGGTTCTGATACCACGCAAACAGAGAGTTGGGATTGCTTCCTTCAGTCGCAACATTGTTTTGTCTTGCGATGGGCGGCACCGGCAGCCACGGAGTTCCGGTGGTAAAGCCCACATTCTGGCTCGCGTCCCATTGCATCGGCGTGCGCTCGCCATCGCGGCCCTTTTCTCTAGGCCAGCCGGTAATGCCGATGGGGTCTTTTACATCTTCCTTGCGCTTTGGCGGAGTGGTCTTCATGCCGATATCGTCGCCATAATAGAACAGCGCGGCTCCGCGCGAGGCGAACAGCATGGTCGATATCACGCGCTGAATATCGTCGTCGTGGATGCCGTCTCCGTAACGAATGTCGAGCCGCGGATTATCGTGATTATCGAAAACCAGCAGTGGAACGTGAGAATCCAGCTTCGTCTCAGCATCATTCAGCTTGCTGCGGAACGCTGACACATCCAGCTTATTAATGAAGCCGACCTGCGTGTCCATAGGCAGTTGGAATTCCGGCTTATCCTGCGGCCCGTACATCGTCAACAGCTCTTGAACATTGTGCAGATAGGTTTCGCCAATCAGCACGCGCGTTCCAGGAAACTTGTCGTTGCTGAACTGGTCGACCGTGGCGCGCATCTGTTGCATTACCTGGTGCACACCCGGAAGGTTGTCAGTCTTTGAGTTGTCAAGCTGCGGATCTCCGTACGCGTTGATGACGACGTTGCCATTCTGGTCGCGGACAACGCCTTCATCCGCGAGCGTCGGATCCTCAAACAGTGTTGTGATGGCGTCGAAGCGGAAGCCGCTGACGCCGCGCTTGAGCCAGAAAGCGACGATGTCTTGAAAAGCCTTGTGAACAGTGGGATTGTTCCAGTTGAGATCGGGTTGCTGAATATAGAACTTGTGATAGTAGTACTGCCGTGTCTTCTCATCCCACTGCCATGCGGAGTGGCCAAACAGCGATTGCCAGTGGTTCGGCGGCTCGCCTTTTGATGTCGCGGTTTCTCCCTTTCCGTCGTGCCACACGTACCAGTCGCGGTAGGGATTGTTGCGCGACGAGCGGGACTGCAGAAACCACGCGTGTTTATCGGAAGTGTGATTCATCACCATATCCATCAGCACGCGGATGTGGCGCTTATTGGCTTCCGCAATCAGGCGATCGAAGTCGGCGAGAGTGCCGTACTGCGGATCGATATTGCGGTAATCGGAGATGTCGTAGCCGAAGTCCACCTGCGGCGAAGGATAAACAGGAGTGAGCCAGATGGCGTCTACGCCGAGTTCTTTCAGGTAATCGAGCTTGGCGGTGATTCCATTCAGGTCGCCGATTCCGTCGCCATTCGAATCCTGAAAGCTGCGCGGGTAGACTTCGTAGATGACCGCGTTCTTCCACCAGTTTTGTTCAGTAGATTGCGTCGTTGCGGAGGTGGTGGGTTTCGTCGTCGCAGATTGACCACCCGCTGTCAGAACCATGACCGTTGCGATCAGGGCCACAGCAATGCTCTTGAGGGCGCTCGAACTTCTGTGAGCCAAAACCATTTCCATCTCCTGTTCCGTATTTCCGGTGCCTGCAGTTTCAATCGCAGGATGACTGAGACAAAATATCATGCGGATGCGGCTGGCAAAATGCAGCGGAGGCTGCGCTGCGATCGCGTGAGCCTCAGTTGTTTACTGTTTTTCATCCGGCCGTTGCGGGGTAGTGTTCTTCAAGCGATCGAAATCGACGCCGAACTGCGGATTATCGCGCGTGCCGTTGATATGAATCGGCACCAGCGTTCCGGCGCCATCTTTTTTGAAAAAGCGATCGACAGGCTTGAGCAAAAATCCTTTCCAGCCGCCCACCATCTGCGAGACAGTGGCTTCCATCTTTGCCGTCCCCTCAAAAGAGATTGCTCCGCTGTCCAATCCGTAAGTCCCTTTCAGATTCACAATCGCGCCGGGCACGGTGTACTCGAGCGAGGGCAGCGAAATGGTTCCATTGGCCATGCGAAAAACGCCTTTCATCGCAGAGCGCACACCGCTGGAATCGTTTGTGCGCGCATCCTTGGCATTTCCCAGGCCGCGCATACTCAGTTCACTTACGCGATCCTGAACCTTGGCGGTAGTAAAACGCACCTCGTCAAGTGAGAATGCACCATTCAACTCCAGGCGGTCCTGAACGGGATCGGTACTGGGCGGAATGTGGAGTTTGCCCTTCATGTTCATTGTGCCGGTTAAAAAGGGGACTCCTGTTTGCGTGACGAGCCGCAGAAAATCTTCTGAGCGCCCACCATCGATATCCAAATTGAGTTGAATGTCGTGACCGCGGGCAACAAGAGCGCCGTCCTGCATGGCAGTTGCGCGTACTACTTGTCCACGGACCTCAAAATGCGAGTGGTCAAGAAGCGCGTCAACCGGATCGAGCCGCGTGTCGCCGTTTGTCCCATCGACCAAGGCATGAAACCTGGTGTAGAGAGGCACCGGAGTTTTAAAGCGATCGAGCTGGAAATCGGGAGTGCTGGTTTCGCCGTCGACTGTTAGGTTGCGGAGCGTGCCCTGGTAGTGCCCATCGGAACTCAGAATGCCGGCGATGCCTTTGAAGTCGCCAAGGTCGGCGTGCTCAAACCGGTAATCGCCCGACAGCGATGTGTTGCCAGGATCGGGCACATTCCATGGACCAATAGTTCCATGCGTATGGATAGTGCCTGTGGGCCGCGGATTGGTAAGTTCTGCCTCGTAAGTAATGGGTTCATTAGGTTGAACACCGGTCAGTTTCAGGTGCGCTATGTCGAAAACCATCGGCAATTTGCCTGGCTTGTCTGTCTCCAGGGTAAGAAGCGAATTTTTACAGTCCAGGCTTTCAACGATAAAAGTGATCAAGCGAGGCTGCGCCGGCCGAGGTGGCCGTGAACTGGCGTCTTTCGGCTGGGTGGCGCGGGTGCGATTTGCGCCCACGTCGGACGGAAAGCCCCGCTCGAACTGGCGGCGCGGGGGAATGTCGATGACCAGCCCCTTGAGCTGTACTGTGCTGATGCGAATGGGCTTGCCGGAGTCGTACTTGAGCGGCGCATGAAACTGGAACTCCTCGATCTGGATGAGCGGCTTGCCGATGGCCGGCGGTTCCTCATTTTCCGATTCCGTCATTCCTTCTGATTCAACCGGCTGCCAGATGCGCAGGCCTTTGCCTTCAGCTCGAAGGCCATCTCTTAAAGCAATGTGAAAACCATCAAGCTCGACATGAGCATGGAAATGGTCTTCAAGCGCCTGGACGATGCGGGCGCGCATCAATGGCTCTGCGTGACGGGCCAGCAGGAGAAGCGCCGCTGCGAAAACTGCAAAGGCTACGGCAGAGATGCCCAGGAACCACTTCAGCCGTCGGTGTCTGCGCCAAAAACCAGCCTCCAGGTTTTTTGAATCCACTTCGCGCCCTTCCACTCCCCCAAGGTTAATGAATCCAGCCCATTTTCTAAAGGAAGCTCTAATGCCGTATGCTTCTTGGACGGATGCAAGAGCTGATTGAACAACTCGTAAAGCTGCAGGCCCTGGAATTGGCCCGTACCCGCCTAACACAGGAGATGCGCGCTTTACCCGTGGAGCTTTCCCAAGCCCATTCTGATTTGACTGGCGCCCAGGCCCAGGCTGCTGAAGCATCCGGTGCTCTGATGCGCGAAGAGCAGCTGCGGACTCGCCTGGAACGCGAGATTGCCGAGCACCGCCAGAAGGCAGCGCGTTTCCGCACTCAGCTTGATTCCGTGACCACGCCGGCCCAGGCTGCAGCTATTGAACACGAAATCCAGTTTGAGACCGCGGAAGCGGATCGCCGGGAAAACGAAGAGTTCGAAAGCCTGGAGCGCACTGAGACTCAGGAAGGCACGTTGGCCAAAGCGCGCGCCGAAGTTGAGAGCATGGCAAGCGCTCTTGAAAAGACCCGCGAGCGTGTTTCGCAACGGCAACGGGAGTACAAGGTTCAGCTTGATGCGCTGGCAGCCGAGCGCGAAGCCCTGAGGCCGCTCATTGATCAGGAATGGCTCGCGCGCTTCGATCACACTGCAAAGTCGCGGGGAACCGGCTTGGCCAAGGCAGTAAATCAGCAATGCTCCGGATGCAACATGGGTGTCAGGCCGCAGGTTTGGAATCAGCTTCGCGAAGGCCAGTTGCTTAATTGCGACAGTTGCGGCCGCATCCTGTATTGGGATCCAGCCATGACGCCGGAACCAAAGGCACCGCAACCTGAACCGGCTCCGGGCGCTGGACGCGCTCCGCGCAAACCGCACCAAGCCGGCGCTTGAGAATTGCACCGTAACACCTGATCGGCCTTCCCTGATAAAGTTCCTTGCTATGGAAACTCAATTTGTTTCTTCTGCGCTCAAAATCGCCGCTCGACTCTGTGTACTTCCCACCCTGTTAGGCATGGCAACCGCAGCAATGCAGGCACAGGCGCCTGCCCCTGAAGTGCCGGATTGGGCGCTGCCGGCTTCTCCAACGCACAAGCAGGTGCCGCCGCCGGACAATTTCCGCCGCGCCAGCCGCAATTCTGCAACGCCGATTGGAATTTTTGAGGGCCAGTCCGATGTTGGCGGGGCGCTTGTTCCGGGCAGCTCAAGCTATGACGCGGCGACCGGTCAGTACACCCTTAATTCGGCCGGGTACAACATCTGGTACCAGCGTGATGAATTCCGCTATCTCTGGAAGAAGACTTCGGGAGATTTTTCTCTCGCGGCGGATGTTACGTTCCCGAATGCCGAGGGGTTTGGAGATCGCAAGGCAGTGCTCGTATTTCGCCAGAGCCTTGACGACGACGCGAAAGCTGCAATGGTGGGCCAGCATGGCGCCGGCATGATTCACCTCGCTTATCGTTCCGATCCCGGCGTGATGATGAAAGATCTTGAATACCGCTTTACGGGCCTGCTCACCGGGGTTCACGCCAAGCGTATCGGTATCGAAAAGCATGGCGACCAGTTTGCAATTTTCATCAGTCTGCAGGGCGAACCCATGCATCAGTTCGGGCCGCCCATCACTTTGCATTTCGATGAGCCTTTCTACGTGGGCATCGGTTTCTGTTCGCACCTGCCCGCTACGGTTGACACGGCAGTCATCTCAAATGTGGTTTTTGAAAACTCGGCCGGCAAAGTGCATTGAGGCATCAGACATTCAAGTGGGGTGCACTGGAGCCAGCCTGCTCTGCCCTGCTACGCTTTGAGTGAGCGGTTTGTCGATCGCCAGATCTCTGCCACGGCACGCTGGGTGAGAACGCCTCTTCCGATTGACCATCGATCACACGCCACTTTACCCAGGAGCAAAAGTGCAGCGCATCTGCGTCGACATGGACGAGGTGATGGCGGATACTCTCGCCGAGCACCTGCGCCGCTACAACCAGCACTTCGATGAGACCGTGACCCCTGCCGACCTGGTGGGCAAGGGGCTGTGGGAAGTGACGCCGCTCGAACGCCAGCAACAACTTCGCGCTTTCCTTGACGCTGAGGACTTCTTCGAGGATCTTGCGCTGATGCCTGGCGCTCAGGATGTGCTCAAGTCGCTTTCCGGGCGCTTTGAGATATTTATTGCCTCGCAGGCTATGGTTGTTCCCAACTCGCTGGGGCCCAAATATCGCTGGCTGCAGAGGCATTTTCCATTCATACCGCCCACTCACTATGTCTTCTGCGGCGACAAATCCATCCTTCGCGCGGATTATCTGATCGACGACCAACCCCGCAATCTGCATCTATTTAAAGGGACAGGCCTGTTATATACCGCTCCGCACAACTTGACCACGACTGGATGGATACGCGTTGATAACTGGAAGCAGGTGGATGATTATTTCGCGGGCGTTCCAATCTCCGATTGACGCTGAAGAACTTGCTGGGCCTTAAATTCTCACTGTTTCAACATGAGGTAACGATGAGCTTTCCCCGGCTCCGGTTCTTCACGCTGATTTTTGCCCTTTTGCTGCCATTGCAGGCGGGCGCTTACTCTCTGCTCACGCACGAGCAACTGGTCGATCTGACCTGGCATGACTCGATTGTGCCTCTTCTTCTCAGCCATTACCCGAACCTGACGGATGCGCAATTGGACGAGGCGCGCGCCTTTGCGTATGGCGGCTGCGTGATTCAAGACATCGGCTACTACCCCTTCGGCGATCGGGGATTCTCGAATCTGACACATTACGTTCGAACCGGCGATTTTGTCGTCAGCCTTTTTCGCAACGCTCAGAGCGCGGACGAGCTCGCATTCGCCATTGGCGCGCTGTCGCATTACATCGGCGATACCATCGGGCATCCCGGAGCTACAAATCTCGCTGTACCAATCGAGTTTCCATCTCTGGGCGCGAAGTACGGAAAGACTGTGAACTACGCCGAAGGCAAGCGGCAGCATGTGCAGGTGGAATTCGCGTTTGACATTGATGAGATTGCGCACCGGCGTGTGGCGCCACTGCCCTACCTTCGCCATATTGGATTGAAGGTATCGATGCGCCAGCTCGCGCTTGCCTACTACCAGACCTACGGCCTTACTGACGATTTCTCGCGCTTTCAAAGAAGAAGCTTCAATGTTCCCGCGTATCGCTTTGCCACGCGCGCATTCATCCCACGAATTGCATACGCGCTCACCTTGCTGCATCGCAAGCATGAGCCCACTGAGCCGGACAGCAAGGTTCGAAGCGATTACGATCAACAGGTAGCCGCAATGGCCGGAGTCGACAACTGGGATAGTTATCGGCATCATGCCGGTATCGGGACTTACATGCTGGCGGGCCTCATATTCATCCTGCCTAAAGTCGGTCCTATCAAGCTGGTCGCAATCAAAGGGCCGAGCGAAGAAACCGAAGAGGAATACCTGCAGAGCGTCGTGGCTTCAGTGGCTGCCTTGCAACGCGACGTGGTGCGATTCACGGTGCCTGCCGACGCCGGGAACGCCCATCCGCGGCCTTTGCCTCCGCGGCGCCACCCGTTGCCCAATCGCGATCTCGATACCGGAAACGTTGTGCAGCCCGGAGGCTATCCGCTCACCGATTCAACGTATGCCGAACTGCTGCATCGGCTGGTGATGGACACCACGCAAAAAATCCCCCCTGGCATCAAGGAAGATATACAGGCGTACTACGCTAATCCCGAATTGCCGTTTACAACCAAAAAAAATGAAGCAGCTTGGGCGCAGGTGCAGGCTGATCTGGCAAGACTTGCAACCATGCCTGCAAGCTCCGAGCCTGAGCCGTATCCCACCTACGGAAACGACGTGGCCGATAGTGAATAGAATCAGCGCCGGGCAACTGTACGCTCAATTGCGCGCCAACCGAACTGTGCTAGTAAGCATCAGTCAAGCATGGCCCTGCAAGCGTGCGCGGGGACTGGCTTCTCTTCGCCTTCTGTTCCTTACTCGAAACTGTTAATCCCGACTTCATCCTGAGAATACTGCCGCACGCTAGAATGGAATCAAGGTATGGCTTTGCTTTCCCCCACAATGAAGCAGACCTCCAGTCGGCGCGATTTCCTGAAAGCGAGCGTGTTTGGAGCTGCTGGGGTCGCGCTCTATTCCGGCGAAGTTGAGCGCCACTGGATCGACGTTTCGCATCGAGATGTGCCGCTGCGCGGGTTGTCTGCCGACTTTGATGGCATGCGTGTTGCGCAACTGAGCGACATTCACATGGGCAACTTCACAGAGCCCTTCTTTCTACACCGTGTGATCGAACGTATCAATCAAGAAAAGCCTGATGCAGTGTTTCTGACCGGAGATTTTGTCACCTGTGAAGGTGCCCCCGGTCCCGGTGTGCATGAGGCAGCATGGCAGTGCGCCGGCATTTTGAAAGAGCTTGCATGCAAGTCGATCTACGCAGTGCTTGGCAATCATGATTTGACCGCTGGTGCGGCAGAAGTGGAATCTGCGCTCCGTGGCAACGGCATCGAGGTCTTGAGAAATTCCTATCTGCCTATAGAACGCGGCGGCGGCAGGGTCTGGCTGGCGGGGCTGGACGATCCTGTCATGGGCCGGCCCGATATCGATATCACAGTTCCAGAATCAATTCGCAATGTGCGCAACGAGCCCGTTGTGCTGCTGTGCCACGCGCCCGATTATGCGGTGCGTGTTCAGTCACATCGAGCCGGGCAGGCAGTTGACCTTATGCTCAGCGGCCACACTCATGGCGGCCAAATACGTCTGCCGCTGATCGGCGCTCTGGTTCTTCCGACTATGGGCGAGAAATTCGATCAAGGCTGGTTTCAGCTTGGCCGCATGGGCCTGTACGTCAATCGCGGTATCGGCACCATCGGAGTGCCGTTCCGTTTTGACTGCCCGCCGGAAATCACCATCTTCACTTTGCGCGCGAGCGCCTGATACAGGCCCAGCTCCATCATCGATAGGGCGGTGGCGGTGGGGGAGGCATATCGGGTCCGCGATCATCGCGCGGGGCGCCATGATGCAGAAATGAGTCATAACCTGACCGGAACGCGCGTCGATAATCTTCAAACGCAGGTGGGGGCACCGGAGGGCGCCGGAAATTCGGATGGCGCTGAACATCCGGCGGCCTTTGTTGCGTGACATCACGGCGCGCGGCTTCGAATCCGTCGTGGTAACCACGCTCAGCAACGTTATCCACCATGCCGGGCGGAGGCTGTTGATAGTAAGCGTGGTTGTTGCATCCCGCCAATATCAGCGGTGAAGTCAATGCTGCCAGCACGATCCATTTCTTCATGGCGTTCCTTTTCTGATGAAGTGCGCCTAATAGCTTTTCATGCAGCGCTCTATTTTGCAAACACCGGATTACGCAAAGTGTTGCTGTTGGCAAGCAACGCAATTCGTTGCGAAGGCTACCTCTGAAGCTGAAGCGATTGACAACCCTATTTGCGCAACCTATATTTTGCAGGCCAAGGAAACATACGAAGATTGCATGCCGACCGTTGTTGCGCGGCATTCTGCGAGGGTATTGCTGCTATGTTCAAGTACTTGAAGTTCACAAAATTGGTTTGCTCTTTCCTAGCCGTTCTGTTCACGACGATTTGCTCAAGCAGTGCTCAACTTGCGGCGCAGTCGAAGGCTGGCTCTGTCGGCGTTTTCGAAGGACAGACGGACGTGGGGAAAGTAGTCCCGGCGGGCAAGCTCTCGTATTCGGCTTTGACTGGAACATACGCCGTATCCGCAGCCGGCTGGGATCTGTGGGCGAAGGAAGACGGCTTTCATTACGTCTGGAAGAAGCTCTCAGGAGATCTGTCGCTGACGGCCGATATCGATTTTCCAGTCAAAACCGGCGAACACAGCCCGAACCGCAAAGCCGTGTTGATGATTCGACGGTCTCTTGATGCGGATGACGCTTACGTCGATGTTGCGCAGCACGGCTCAGGCATGACAGCGCTGCAGTATCGAAGGGCAAAGGGCGAAAAGACGGAGAGCACAGGGATTAATATCGAACCGCCCAAGCGTATTCGGCTGGAAAAGCACGGCGATGTTTTCACCATGTTCGTATCCACGCATGGAGAGCCGCTGCACCAGGTGGGCGCAACCACAAAGCTCCATTTCGACGAACCCTTTTATGTGGGTCTGGGTGTTTCAGGGCACAACACAAAAGCTGCTGAGAAAACAGTGTTCTCGAATGTGGAGTTGAAGCAGCTTACTGCGCCTGCTGCGCCGCAGAAGCTTGTGCTTTACAGCACATTGCAAACCATCGAAGTTGCAGAGGACCTGCCGCGTTCGTGGATATTGCTGTCACGTTCGGGTCCTCGCCTTATGGCGCCCAACTGGTCACGCGATGGAAAAGATATTGTGTTCACCCAAGGCAGCGGTATCGACACAATACCTGCCGCGGGTGGAACGGCGCAGGAGTTGAATGTGGGCGGGCTTGTAAGCTGCTCAGGCAGCCATGGATTTTCGCCAGACGGCAAATGGTTCGCGCTGTCCTGTGCGACCCCCGACCATGCCGACCGCCGCGTGTACATTATTCCTGCCGGCGGAGGCACGCCGCGCCTGCTCACTGAAAACACCGGCTACTTTCATAGCTGGTCGCCCGATGGCAAGACGATCCTGTACACACGCGGCACCAAGGGCGGCTTGACCATCTACGCGATCTCCGTCGACGGTGGCCCAGAAATGGAGCTTAGCATCGGCACCGGCGTGGACGACGATCCGGACTACTCGCCAGACGGTAAATATATTTACTTCAACAGCGATCGCTGGGGCGGCATACAGATTGCGCGCATGCGTCCAGACGGCAGCCAGGTAGAACAGGTTACATCTGACAACTTCAAAAACTGGACGCCGCATCCCTCGCCTGACGGCAAGATGATTGTGTTTCTTTCCTATGATCCCAGCGTGACCACTCATGCGGCCAACAAGGACATCGCCCTGCGCATTCTTTCGCTCGGCGATGGCAAGATCCGCACGCTCGTGCATCTGGTCGGCGGCGATGGCACCATGAACGTGGCAAACTGGTCGCCTGATTCGAAGAACATCGCGTTCGTGAGCTATCAGATGCTGCCTGCCGAAGACAACGGCTCCACGCAATAAGCGCAAGCCGAGCGCGTTGACGATCTGCGAATTGCAGCGCGCTCGCTAGAAGTTGCCGGTAGGCTTTTCTTCAGTGCCAACTGCGCGCAAGCTCGCAGGCATGGAACGAGTTGTAGTCGGAGCGCTGACGGCGCGCATGGGCAATGCCGCCGGGGGCTGGTGCATGGTCACAATAATGACCTTGGTTGCAGCCTTGCCCGCGCATTGGTACGAGTGCGGCGTTCCTGAATCGAAGTAAACGGCATCGCCCGGTTCAAGCGTGGTTTCCTGGTCACCATGACGCAGCTCAAGTTCGCCTTCGAGAACATACATGAACTCGTATCCAGGATGCATGTGCGCCTTGGGCTCGGGCGTGCGGGCCAAGGGAACGAACTCAGCAAAGTACGGATCCATATGCCGGTCGGGCACCATGTAGCCGAGGCTCTCAAAAAAATATGTCGGCGGCTCAACACCGGTTTGCGGCAGGCGGACACGATCCTTTTGCCGATGAATCCGGAACATCGCTGTCGGCTCGGTTTCAAAAAAATACGAGAGGTCTTTTGAGAAAACCATGGCGATGCGGGCCAGATTGCGAAGCGTGGGAACTACCCGCCCTGTTTCAAGCTGCGATAGAAAGCTGGCCGATAAGCCCGTGTGTTTGCCTAGCTCCACGAGGCCCATGGACTTTTTCAGCCGCAGCCTCCGGATGCGTTCGCCTATGCGCTTTTCCGCGATAAATCGTTCGGCCGTCTCAGGATCGGCCTGGGTTTTATGTGTTTCTTCGTTAGTCACTTCGGCAGGGTTGGTCATCCGTGCCTCCTGGGCGTCTGAACATAGGATGCGCCCCGTGACAAATTATTGTCCAGATCAAAAAATTTTTATGCTGTGCCAAACCAGAATAGTTAATTGCGGCTATCGTATTCTTCAGTAGGAAGGCGACAATCAGCCCGGTGGATCCAACTATTCCCGCAGATCGGTACCTGCTGTCCGGCGCTTCAGGCATGCTGGGCACCGCGCTCAGCGCGTCCCTGTCAGCCAAGGGCGCGGCAGTGTTGCAGTTAGTGCGTCGGCCGCCTGAGGTGCCAAATCAGTTTCAGTGGACCCCATCATCTGGAAAGGAACTTGCTCATTCTGAGGTATTTGAAGGCCTGGCAGCCGCAATCCATCTTTCAGGCGCCAACCTGGCCGACCGGCGCTGGAATGAAAACTACAAACGCGAAATTTTAGAAAGCCGCGTCGGCACCACTCGCGCTCTGGCCACCTCTCTGGCCAAGCTGAGCCGCCGGCCGAAAATGCTGATCGTGGCGTCTGCAGTAGGCATCTACGGCAACCGTGGCAGCGAGTTACTGGACGAAACTTCGCCACCGGGAAAAGGCTTTATGGCCGACGTCTGCTCGCAGTGGGAGGCGGCTACTGAACCGGCTGAACGCGCGGGTATCCGGGTTCTTCACCTGCGCCTGGGAATGGTTCTGGGCCGGGACCAAGGCGCCCTGGCGCATCTTCTCCCATTCTTCCGTTACGGCCTGGGCGCCAAGATCGGCAACGGGCGGCAGTACATTAGCTGGATTTCGCTGCCTGACATGGTGTCCGCGACCCTGTTTTTACTAGAGAAGGCCGACGCGAGCGGGGCCTATAACTTTACTGCGCCGAATCCCGTGACAAACGCGCAGTTTACACGCTTGCTCGCGGCACAGCTGCATCGGCCAGCTTTTCTTGCCGTTCCGGCGTTCGCAGCCCGGCTCGCCTTTGGAGAAATGGCCAAAGAGGCGCTGCTCTCGAGCACGCGCGCTTACCCTGCGCGACTGGCCGCGGCTGGATACCAGTTCGAACACCCCAGCCTGGTGCATGCACTTCCAGCACTGCTGTCGCCGCTGCTCAAGTAAGTTGCTGCTGCCTTGACACGGTTCTAACGCGAACCACTTTTGCAGCCGAAGCGATTCGACCCGGCGGGCGCGGCTCCGCCCAGAGCGGTATTCTGGTAAGTCTTCATACTTAAAAGGAAAGAGCCCATCCTATGGCAGAAGAAATCCAACCCGCATCCGCAACCGCTTCAACAGCGCCCATCGCCACCATTGCCACCATCGGACACTACGACGGCCAGTCCGTGACCTTGCAGGGATGGCTTTATAACTTGCGTGAGAGTGGAAAGCTGCTGTTTCCGATATTTCGCGATGGGACGGGAACCATCCAGGGCGTGGCTCACGTAAAGAGCGTGCCCGCTGAAGTGTTCGAGGCGTTGAAGGGGCTCACGCAGGAGTCGTCAGTGATTGTGCGCGGCAAGGTGCGGGCTGACAAGCGCGCACCCGGAGGTTTTGAACTCGACGTCGAAGACGTGAAGGTGGTGCAGCGCGTCCCGGAAAGCGATCCCTACCCGATCACCCTCAAGGAGCACGGCGTTGATTTTCTGATGGAGCATCGGCACCTGTGGGTGCGCTCGCCGCGGCAGTCGGCCATTTTGCGTATTCGTGCGGAAATCATGCGCGCGGCAGCAGAATACTTCGACACCAATGGCTTTATCCGTACCGATCCGCCGATTCTGACGCCTGCGGCCTGCGAAGGTACGTCAACGCTGTTCCCAGTCGACTACTTTGGTGACCCCGCGTACTTAACGCAGAGTGGTCAGCTCTACGTTGAATCGACCGCGCTGGCGCTGGGCAAGGTGTACAGCTTTGGGCCCACGTTCCGCGCGGAGAAATCGAAGACGCGCCGGCACCTGACCGAGTTCTGGATGATTGAGCCAGAAGTGGCCTACATGGATCTGGACGGGCTCTTGGAACTGGCGGAGAATTTTCTATCGCACATTGTGCAGTCGGTGTTGAAGAATCGCGGGCCAGAGCTTGACGTAATCGGACGGGACAAGGCGAAGCTCGAAGCGATTGCGCCGCCGTTTCCGCGCCTGCGCTACGACCAGGCAGTGGAAATGCTGAATCAGGCGCACAAAGACGGCAAGCTTGAAGCGCCGTTTGAATATGGCAACGATTTTGGCTCGCCCGATGAGACCTGGCTGAGCTCGCAGTTCGATCGGCCGGTCATGGTGAACCGCTATCCAGCCGATGTAAAGGCGTTCTACATGGAGCCGGACCCCGAGGACGGACGCTACGCAATGTGTGTGGACGTGCTGGCTCCGGAGGGCTACGGCGAAATCATCGGCGGATCGCAGCGTGTGTCGAGCTATGAGCTGCTGAACGCGCGCATCGAGCAACACAATCTGCCTAAAGAAGCGTTCCAGTGGTATTTGGACTTGCGCCGCTACGGCAGTGTGCCGCACTCCGGATTTGGCATGGGCATCGAGCGCGCAGTGGCATGGATCTGCGGCCTCGATCACGTGCGCGAGACCATTCCATTCGCCAGGACGCTGCACCGGATCTACCCGTAAACACAGGGATCAGGGAACAGGGAACAGTGAGACGGGTGTCGCTGCTGGCTTTTTGCTCGCAGTTACCCAGAAGGTGACTAGCGTTTCGGTCGTAAGTCCCTGTTGCGTGTGCTACGCTTCGACCATCTGTGGCCAACTTCGAAAAAGCGCCGGCGGAGGTCCAGGAGATTCTTTCCAAGCCCATTCAACAGCTTGGCTTGAAGCTGGAAGGATCTCCCCTGGAGCGCTTCGTCCACCAACTCTATAAAGAGCTGGAAGCCAAGGGCCTTAGACGATTCCGGCCCCGATGCTACCTGACCGATGAGTGGGGTTGCCCCAACATGGAGCCGGTCATCGGAATTCCGTTCTATCTGGCCGATCCCAAACTGCAGCGCCTTGAGTCGTCGATGAACGACATTGAGGACGCGCGGCAGATCATGATGTACATGCGCCACGAGGCAGGTCACGCTTTCAACTACGCCTACGCGCTCTACAAAACGCAGGAGTGGCGCAGCGTATTCGGTCCTTTCCGGCGGCCTTACAGCGACAACTCCAAACCCGTCCCCTTCTCACGCGACTTTGTGCGGCATATGGAAGGCTGGTACGCGCAAAAACATCCCGATGAGGATTTTGCTGAAACGTTTGCGGTGTGGCTGACTCCGCGCTCCAACTGGCGGCAACGGTACAAGGGCTGGGGCGCAATGAAGAAGCTCACCTACATGGATCGCATTGGCCGCACACTGGGGGATGCGGACCCTGTGTTTGCGCACGGCGATACCGATATTACCGTCGACGAAATGGATGTGACGGTCGGCGAGTTTTATCAGCGCGCGCTCGATCAGCAGCTCAGTCCCGGCGATCTACCGCTCGACAGCGATCTGCGCGACATCTTCAACGTATCCAAACGCCGCAAAAAAAATGTCCGTCCGGCAATCGATCTACTCAGAGAAAGTCGCAAGGTTCTTATTGACAAGGTGAATTACTGGACAGGCGTTCAGCGTCCACTGGTGAAAAAATTAGTGGAGACCATCGAATCAAAGGCCGGCGAGCTAGGCCTGCGAGCGGACGTGAAATGCGAAAGAGAATACTTGACTGAAATCACCGTGTACGCAACCGCGTTGGCGATGAACTATATTACTCGGGGTAAATTCATTTTGCCCTGACGTGTTGATTGGCGCAGGTTGCGGTTTTACAACTGCCATTGGCGTAGATGCAAGTCATGTCATATGAACACAGAGGCATCATGGCGAATCTGAAAATTACGATTTTGCACGATGTGTGGGAAGAGGGCCCGCCCGAGCCTGAGCCGGAACCAGTCAAGGCGCAGCGCGGCAAAAACGGAAAGCTTCGGAAGAAGAAAAAAGATCCGCTGCACGATCGCGAAGAGATCTTTGAAGCGCTGACCAAGCTTGGGCACGAGCCTTCCTACTACGTGCTCGACGGCAAAAATCAGTCTCTGCTTGCGCTTGCCAAACGCAGCACAGATCTTGTCTTCAATCTCACAGAGTCCTATGCCGGTGACGACACAATGGACAAAAATATCGTCGCCTTCCTTGAACTGCTGCACATTCCGTATACCGGCGGAGATCCGCGAGCGCTCTATCTGGCGCAGGACAAGGCAATCGCAAAGAAGATTTTCGATTTTCACAAGATAAAGACACCGGACTTCGCAATCTCATACAAAGGCCGCACAGATCACTCGCATGACATCGAGTTTCCGCTCATCGTTAAACCCGTCTCTGAAGATGGATCCATCGGCATCGATAACGGCTCCGTGGTGGATAGCGTGAAAGAACTGATGGAGCGGATTCACTACATCCACGAGGAATTTGACAGCCCGGCGCTGATTGAGGAGTACATTGAAGGCCGCGAAATCTATGCCTCGATCCTGGGCAACGACAACCCTGAAGTGCTGCCGCTTGTCGAACTCGATCTTTCAAAACTACCTAAGGGAACTCCGCGAATCGCCGGTCAGGACGTGAAGTTCGATCACGAGACTGAAGCTTACAAGGTGACAAAATCAGCACCCGCCGAAAATATCGACGAGGAGACTACAAAAAATCTTTGTGACACCGCGCTCGCTGTCTATCGCGCACTCAAGCTGCGCGACTACGGCCGCATCGATATGCGCTTGAACAAAAAAGGCGAAGCGTACGTGATTGAAGCCAACCCAAATCCATGGCTCGCCAGCGCCGCCGAATTCAATATGGCGGCAAAGAAAGCCGGCTATTCGTACACTGAAATGATTGACAAGATCGTGGAATTGGCTCGCGCTCGTACCGTCTAGCTCATCGCACCTCCGGTCCACGCGAACAAAGTTCTGGCGCCCATCCTTGACGCGCTCTTTGCGTCAAAGATGGGACACAACGACGGACAACACGCCGTTCTCACATTGCACGGCAGACAAAGCAGGTCACGCTTCTAGTTGCGTTCCCAAAAATGCGGCGGCTCAATTCCCAGCGCACGCAGATAGACATATCCCTGACCGCGATGATGAATCTCGTTGTCGATCGCGTACTGGATTGTCACAACGCCGGGCATCTCCCATTGACCAAACGCCTTGTCCACTTCGCTGAACCGATGCGGGGGGAGGGTGGGAAACTTTTCATTCAGCTGTGCGGTTTGCAAATCCCAAAGCATAAGAATTTCCGCTTTACTGGCCGGCTTCGATCCGCTGTCGTATTCCTTCCACTTGCCGGTCGCCACGCCTTCAACAATGGGCACAGCCATGCGAATGAACTCCCAGGCCATCTCCGCGAACGGCCTCATGCCGCCTACTGAAAAACTAAAAAGCTTGTCCTCGGGAAATGCTTCGATAACCCTGCGGGTCAGGCGGCGGTGCCCCTGCCAGTTCTGTAACAGCGTTTCTGCATCGATCACGTTGAGGGGTGTCGTCTCGATTGCCATATCAATACTCCTTGGTGCCCAATGGGGCGCAGTTTCGACATTAGTTGGAATTCCCGACAGAACCTGTCGTAAATTCAATGCAGGATTGAATTTCGTATGTATGACCCCGTTATGCGCGTCCTTACAGTGCTTGAGATTCTGCAGGCGCGCGACTTTGTGTCTGGAGCGGAACTGGCGGAACGCCTTGAAGTGGATCTGCGCACCGTGCAGCGCTATATAGTTCGCCTGAAAGATCTCAATATTCCCATCGACTCTTCGCGCGGGGTGGGCGGCGCGTATCGATTGAAACCGGGCTTTCGACTGCCGCCGCTGCTGCTTACAAATGAAGAAGCATTTGCACTGTCGCTTGGACTACGCCCGCTGCGCCAGGTTGGTCTTTCGGCGTTTGCGCCTGCTACGGAAGGAACGTTGGCCAAGTTAGGTAGAGTGTTGCCCAGCGCGCTGCATGAGAGCGTTCGAACCGTCGAAGAAGTAGTGGCGATCGAGCCGGGACCGTGGGTGGTATCCACGTCAGTTGATTGCCTGATTAAGGCCGCGTCGGCCATTCGTGCCGCGCACAGAATTCGTTTTGGATATCAATCGCATGACGGCGCCGCATCTCGCAGGCACATTGAACCGTATGCGGTGTTGCACTTTGACGGGCGCTGGTATCTCATCGGCCATTGCCTTTCGCGATGTGCCATGCGCACCTTTCGCCTGGATCGAGTAACAGATTTCGAAGTGTCCAAAGCCACATTCCGGCGTCCGGCGGATTTTGATGCGCGCCGCTACATGCAGGAGCGCATGCCGTTTGTGCAGTCGGATTATCAGATCGATGTGTGGATCGATATGCCCATCGAAGAGGCTGAGCGCAATTTTGCTCCATGGAGAATTGTGACGGAGCCGCAGGATGGCGGCACGCGACTTCGCTGCGGACGCGATCGTCTGGAGATGTTTGCGGCGCTGTTGCTCAGCACTGGAAAACAGATTGTGGTGCGCAGCCCACCGGAGCTTAGAAAGACTTTCAAGCAGCTTGCCAAAGCCGCCAAGCAGGCTTCAAGACCTGAGCAGCGCATTAGCAAACGACCGCTATAGACGCGCCCACGCCTCGACCCAGCTTTGCGTGAGGGCCTTCCATGGTGGCCAGAAGTAGAGCAGCGAGGCAATGTACATGGCGGCCGTCAAGGCAGATGCGCCGATGACAAACTGGCGCATCAGGCGGCCGCGCCACCAGTCCCATGCCGCCATTGCTACGAGCAGGATCAGGTTGCCGTAAAACGTATAAATGAACCACGGTAGAACGGACGGTGGTTCCGGCATAAAGAATCCGCTGAATCGCGAATACCCGGGGTCGGCAAGCGCAACGGTGGAGAGAATCATGATTCTGCGGTGCGCGGCGGGATTCTTTCTGAGCGCAATGCCCCATGCGACGAAGATGAGAAAGCTGCACACGTCCACAATGTTGACGGAGAGGAAAGGCGGATCGCCGGTTGGCAAATTCAAGTTGGCGACGTCGGATGCGATGACTGCCCAAGGACCGAATACGGCCATCAGGCATGCCCAAGCGGCGGTAAACCAACCCAGCTTGCGATGGATACCGACGCGGTCACCGAAAACGAGCAGCACCTGTGCGGTAAGAAGCAGCATCCACACGGTGAAAATTGCTCCGTGCACATAAGTAATTTTCGGCGCAGCGGGATTCTCGCGCAGGTAGCGAGGAAAATCGACGCCGAACCCGGCAATCATTCCAATCCAGAGAATGCCAAGCCACACCATCGAAGCGGTGCGGTCATCCCGAGCGCTCCACGCACCACGCTTATGCAGGAACGGTATTGCTGTCTGAGCCGTTGACGCAGTCGACACGTTGACCTCCCGTGGTGAGTTGGAAAAGCTTTGTTATGCGTTTGGGGAAGAACGATTGACGCTGCGTAGAATATGGCAGCCCCTGCGGAGAAGGTCAATTGAATATTGCGTCGGAGCGGATCTGGCGTCCGCTCCCTCTCGCATTACTTAAGCTGGCTGAAAACAAATCCGTGCGCATTTGCCTTTTGATGGCATTGGAAGCATGACGTTCCGTTGTCATGAACGGCGTTCTGCGCCTGATCATCTTTCCAGAAGCGTTGAAAGCGCCATCCGCCTGTGCTGGCATAGTGGGCAGAATCCTTGATCATCACATCCACCCTTTTTCGATCACCTTCGAAGATGATGCCATTCTGCTGTTTTGCTTCGCGCAATTCGTACACAACCATCGATCCATCGGCGAAGTTGCCGGTCGCGTAGCCTTCCACGGCTTTTTCGTTCGCAAAGATGTGGTGCATCCCTTCTTCGCTGGTCATTTGCGGGCTGGCTGGGGGCATGATAACGCCGGTGCCTACGTGAACCCAGCGTCGAAAGTTTTCGGGGAATTGTGCGGCCTCTTCCGCGCAAAGGACACTGAGTGAAAGCGCCGCAACAGCGAGGATGACGTATATGCTTCTGCGCAGATGAATCAAGCGAGTTTTACGATTGCGAATTGCCATTGGTGATCGACCTCTTCCCAGAAAAATAAATGGGAAAAGGTGCGCAACCCACGGCTATGTGACCAACTAACTGCCTGCTGCCATCTACTTCTTCTTTTGAGGGGTGGGTGGCGCTTGCTGCGGCTGGTTTGAATCCGGCGCAGTCTGGCCGCCGAAGATAATTTTGCTCGTCGAGCCGAAGCGCTTGTAGTCGGTGTACTTGATTGTGTCGCGGATGTGAACGTCTTCGCCAATGAAGCCATTGCCGCTGCTGAAGTGCAGAATGCCTTCGCCTTTTGTGTAGACCGGAAACCAGTAGTGGCCGTCCACTTGCGCGCGCCAGGTCATAAACGGCGGATGCAGGTCTTCTTTGCCTTTGCGAGTATCGTCAGGGACTATGCGGCCGTTGGTGACGACAATCTGCAGGTCAGTAGCGTCGACCCAGATGCGCCCCAGGAAATAGCGCTTGTTCTTCTCGATCAGTTTTGGCTCTACCTCGAACACGTAGCAATCGACTTCATCAACTTTCTGGCGGCCTATGTATTTAACGTCGTACTGGGCAATCTCCTCATTGGTGAGGACAAATGGATAGCCGTGCGAGATGTCCTGCAGGTCGGATGGGGACATCATGACACGCTGCAAAGTGCTGCCCGGGGCGAAGACCACTTTCTCTGTGCGCCGGCCGGTGGAGTCGAAAGTAACGTCGTCAACTTCGTACCACTCGCCATCCACTTTGTTGCTGTCGTCCAGGGTCTGTACGCGCGCGTAGCGGCGATAGGTGTAGTGATTAAGCGCGTCCTGGAATTCAGTTTCTTTGGCGGCAAACTCCTTGATGATCTGTTCGGCGGGCACGGCGGGCGGATTAACGTCCATCCTGCCGAATCCGGAGTCGAGAGGCATAGGGGTAAAGCTGTCCTTATCCTGCGCGCTGACGGTGATGGCGCAGGCGACGAGTGCCAGAAAAATAGATGAGCGATGTGCTTTCAAAATGGAACGACCCCCTGGGGAACGAAGAACTTGCGATGCGTCGGGCGGTGAGATTGGTTGCAGAACAGCCGCTGCAACTTTAGACGCATGTACATAGCCTACGGGAAGTCAAAGAATATAGCTTCGAGAAATTTTGGTAATGTACGGCCAAAAGTCTGCGGTAAGCGGGACTCAGCAGACC
>JADGNO010000075.1 GCA_017883405.1 Occallatibacter sp.
GGATGCGATGCTGCATCTCCGCAGCTGCGGCCTTTGTGAATGTGATTGCGACAATTTCTGCCGGATCATCAACTTCAACCAGAAGCCTTAGGAATCGCCGCGTCAGCAGATCGGTTTTTCCCGATCCCGCTGGAGCCTGTACAAGGATTGAGTTTTCCGGATTGAGCGCCTGCTCTCGCTGATGCTGATCAGACGGAACTGCCCTGGAGATGGAGCTACTCATCTACGGTCTCCTCTCCTGCTGAATCTTCGTCCACGGCGATCAACACGCGATGCTCTTGAATACGGCAGAGAGTTTGAAGCCCGCATCGTGAGCAGGTTTCGGGATATTCACGAGGGTTGACATCAGCGCGACCTGCCAGAAAATTACGTGCAAGAACTTCGATCTCGTGCTTCCAATGATTTATGTTTTCTTCGTCCAACTTGTTTTTTACCAGGCTGCTTGTGCCACGTAGGGAAGGGAAGAGGGTTGCGCGCGCATCTTTAATATGTCCCGCAAAACCGCGGTCGTCTCCGCGGCGAACTTTGGCAAAAGCCAAGCCTCCGAGTGTTTCGTCATCGTCAATTGCAAACGATGCATAAAGCGGAAGCTGCACATCATCGGGTCGCGGCAACTCCCACGATTTGGGTGTTACCACACCGGTCTTGTAGTCAATGACCAGCAATGAGCCGTCAGATAGCCGGTCGATACGGTCGAGGCGCAAATCAAATGAGAGGCCCGCAAGCTGTACGGTGCGCTCCGCCTCGGTTTCGAGAGTCGTGAATTCAACGCGGGCCAATTCATATTCGAGCCATTCGCCGAGGAGCAAATTCAGGCGCCGCTCTTCCAGCTCAAGATAACGGTGCGGCAACCGTTCGCGAAGTGCCACTTTGAGCGCACTCTGCATCGCGCGAAGCACATGTTCTGCGATGAAGGTTTCGCGGTTGTTGAGCTGGCGGAGTTCGCTCAGCGTGCGTATTCCTCCGGTCTTTGCGCCGCCCCAAATGGAGTGAAGCGCAGCATGAAGCAGCTGACCTCGTTGCGCCGCCGTTAGACAAGGCTCCGCGGCGTTCCAACTTTGCGCTGCCAATCGAGCTGCGGCGAATGCCTTGAATGGGCATTGCGATTGGCAGGTGAGTACGCTGGCTCCGCCTAGTACGTTGTCGCCGGCATACGCGACGATGCCCATGTCATCAAATGATTCCGTGCAAGCTGGCGGCGCTTGCGGGGCAATCAATTCGGCTGGCAACGCTTGAGGCGTGCCTGCAACGCGCACAATTAGGCGCGAGGGACGCGCTTCCGCCTCGTCCCCCTGGCGTGCATAGCTGAAGCACACTTCGGGCGCCGAAGAAAGCAGGCGTGTAACGATGGCATTGGATAGCTCCCAGTCCAATTGCGATGTGGCGTGTGGCATTGCGACATCGCGTTGAACGTCCAGCGGTAGCAGCGGATGAGTTGCCCCGGTTGCCGGCCACGCATTTTCGCTCGCACCCATGAACCAGATGGCATCGGCAGTCAGGCCAGCCGATTCTGCCGGCCCTGCAATTTGTATCGGTGCATCGTGCGATTCCGGCGCGAACAGCGTATCTTCCATAGCATCCGCGAGCGCAATCAGAAACTCGTTCCATGGGATACGGCGACCATCGAAACCGAGCGAAGCGCAAGACTCGAGCGCCAAATCCCAGCGACGAATCACCTGAAATTCTTCGCTTGAAAGAGGGCGCGCTCCCGGCCAGCCAATTGTTTGAAGCAGGCTCGGAACAAACTCTGCCCACTCCAATGGGCTCCTGCGATTGCGTGCGTTTTCGGCAAGTCGGCGCTGCGCCTCCGAGACACGCTTTACCCAATCGGCCGGTAGTTCCGCGTTTACTTGCTGGTTTAGAAACGCCTGCAACGACCACTGTGGCCGCTCAAGTCCGCGCCGCCGCAGCATGCGTATGTAGTTTTGTAGTGCTGCGGATTCCTGGGCGTCGGCAACGGCCATGCCCGATGAGAAGAGCCAGTCAAGCTCACTCTCTTCAACCGAATTCGACAACCAGCGAAGATGCAGATGGGCGCTGCGTGCAAGCGCAACTTTGCTGAGCGGAATTCCAAGTGAGAATTCGAACGCTGGAGAGATATCAGGCACATTGGCCAGAGCCAGAAACGTACGTTCAATCTCGCCCCTGCGTTGCGGCACATCCTGAGATACGACCAGCAGCTTCGCTTTAGGGTCGGCGACAAGTTTTTGCTTGCACCAGAGCGCGCACGCCGCCAACTCGGATTGCGCATCAGGGGCACGATAGAAGCAAATCGCGTTGGCCGCATCGCGGCCTGTTGCCTGCCGCCAAGCTCCCCACGTATCCAGAAGCTTCCGTTGCACCGGCAACATCCGATCGAATCCAGCAAGAAGTAAGGGAGGACGGCTTGAAGTAGCCGGCAGCTTCTCAAGCTGTGCGATTAACTCCAGAGGCAGCCGCGCTGGGCTCAGTAGTTTCCCGGTAGCGCAAATATCTTCAAATGCGTCCAGCCATCCGGAAAAGACATCCGCATCCTGTTGCCAGCCGCTTCGCGCGTCCGCACGCAGATATTGCGGAGCATAAAGGCAGAGAAGTTGGTGTGCCTTCAACGCTAGCGCCGCAACCCGATTCCGCGGACCACTCAGCAGGGTGGCAAGGCGTTGCTCTGATCCAGCGATATTTGTCCAAATTGACTTTTCTTGTAACGGATCGAGAAGCAGGCGAACATCATCAGTGTCGGAACTGACAAGCTTCTCCCACGCAAAGCGCAGAAATGTCTGCCAGTCCTGAATTGCCGGTTCTGGCCAAGCGGAAAGCCCTTCAGCGCGGCGGGCCAGATGATAGCGTGCGGTCAGTGCCCTCCGCGCTCGCTCGCTGGCAGCAATCACCATGCCGCCGTCTCGAAGCCAACTGTCGATTTCGAGATTCGAACCAGATGCTGGCCCGGGTTTACTGCTTGTCCCCATTCCAGCGTTATACGACAATGGCGCTCCCCGTGCCACTCAGGTTATGCACTCAGCCGGATTGTGCGCGGTTGTACACTGAATTGTTATGCGCCGACTGATCATTTCCTCATTCCTTGCCTGCTTTATTTTTTCCGGCTGCCACTCGAGCCAGAACGTCCAGAATCAATCCAGCGCAGATCAATCAAACTCGGGAGTCACGGTTTACCATTTGCGAGGTAAGGTCTTGTCTACTGACGCACCGCACGCCATCGTCGTGCTGGATCACGAGGCAATTCCCGGCTTTATGGAAGCGATGACCATGCCGTATCAACTGAAGGATGCAAATATCATCGGCGATCTGCATCCAGGCGACGTCATCACTGCCGACGTGCTGGTGTCGAAGACTGGTCAGCAGACGGTTCTGCTCGATCACATTGTGGTTGTCGCGCAAGCCAAGCCGGATTACAAGCCGGTCGTAATTTATCACGTGCCGACCGCAGGCGACATCGTGCCCGACTTCAAGCTGCGCAACCAGGACGGCCGGGCCATCCACCTTGGACAGTTCAAAGGCCAGACGCTTCTTGTGACGTTTATTTACACGCGCTGCCCGCTGCCAAATTTCTGCCCGCTGGTTACGCGGAACTTTGCCACCATCAATAAGCAGCTGGCTGGCGATCCCAAACTTCATGGCAAAACACATTTGCTATGCGTAAGCTTTGACCCGGATCGTGATACCCCGGCCATTCTCCGCGCCTATGCAGCTCAATACATTGGCGGCGACGCCAAGACCGCGTTTGCGCATTGGGATTTTGCTGTTCCAAGCAAGACCGAACTGCAGGAAATGGCGAAGTTCTTCAACGTGGGCATGTCTAACGGCGAAAATGGAACCATCACCCATACCCTCTCCACCACCGTGATTGGACCCGACGGTAAGGTCGCGCAGTTTTATCCTGGCAACGAGTGGACGCCAGATCAACTGGTGGCCGACGTGAAGAAACTGGCTGGGAAGGCAAGCTAAATTCCAATCGAGCTTTCGTGAGAGGTCAGACCAGTTTATAATTCCTTTGAGTATCAAACAAAAAAACAAATCGCCAAATCGTCAGGAGAGAACGCAATGAGCGGCGAACTGAAGATTCGCAACGATGGTGAACTGGATTTCTTGTCGCTGGGGGCTTTGATCCATCGCCTTGATCCAGGAATTATCCCGTTCCGCAAAGCCACCGAGTGCAAGATCCACGTAAGCGGCGGCGAATTCAATGTTGCTGCCAACCTGTCTGATTGTTTTCGCCTGAAGACGGCAATCGTTTCGGCGATGGTGGACTATCCGATTGGCGACCTGATTGCCGAGCGTGTTCGCGCCATGGGTGTAAAGCCCATCTACAAACACTTCAAGCATGACGGCGTAACGGGGCCCAATATGGCCACCGTGTACAGCGATCGCGGCCACGGTGTTCGTCCTCCCGTGGTGTTCTACAACCGCTGCAATGAAGCTGGTGCAATGCTCAAGCCCGGCGACTTTGATTGGAAGGCCATCTTCGCGGGCGGCGTTCGCTGGGTGCATTGCGGTGGATTGTTTGCCGCGCTGTCGCACTCCACTGCGGCGTTGGCTGCGGAAATGATGCGCGAAGCCAAAGCTGTCGGTGCCGTTACATCCTTCGACTTGAACTACCGCGAAAAACTCTGGAACATTCAGGGTGGAAATGAAAAAGCCGTTGAGACCATCGGCAAGATCGTCGAAAACGTCGATGTGCTTGTTGGCAATGAAGAGGACCTGCAAAAAGGTCTGGGCATTCCCGGACCTGAAGTGCATTCAAAGTCCCAGCTTGATCCGTCGGTCTTTTTCGCGATGATGGACCAGGTAACAAAGAAGCTGCCAAACGCAAAGGTTGTGGCGACCACACTGCGCGAGGTGCATACCACCAACAAACATAGCTGGAGCGCCGTGGCATGGGTCAACGGGCAAACTTACTCTGCCCCGACTGCCGAACTGGATGTTTATGATCGCGTGGGCGGCGGTGACGGCTTTGCGGCGGGCTTCATTTACGGCCTATTGTCCGGTGAAAAACCCGAAGACGCGATCAGGCTCGGCTGGGCGCACGGTGCGCTTTTGACTACTTTCCCAGGCGATACCACTATGGCCACGCTGGAGCAGGTTCGTGCTTTTGCCAAAGGTGGCTCGGCGCGCATTCAAAGATAAAGAGAATCAATCCTTAACCTGCTGGCAAACATCCGATGGAGAGATGTTTGTCAGCGGGAGTTAGTGTGCCTGTAACTGA
>JADGNO010000076.1 GCA_017883405.1 Occallatibacter sp.
ACACAGGACGTTCGCTGCGTACCGGACGCTTGAGTTCCGTTCGAACTTCAGAGAGATCAAGGCCAAGCTCGGCCATGGCGCGGCTCAGCGTGTTGCGGTGCATGCCCAGCTCTTCAGCTGCCTTGCACTGGTTTCCCCGGTGCGCAACCAGAACTTCGCGTAGATATTGTTTTTTAAACTCGCGAACGGCCTCCTCATATGGGATCCCGCTGGAGTGCATTTGCGTGACCAGGCTATCCAGTTCTCGTCTCACGTCTACCCCTCGAACTTCCTATACTAAATCCGCATTTTCGACTGCGCCATACTTTTATTTCAGATTCGTGAATGCGGCGGATGCATCCATTCCGGAGCCTGTTCCTGCATCTCGTCGATGCCATGACGAACACGATTGGCAAGTTCGCCTGGACTCAGGTTCGTGGTCACGTGACAGGCTCCATAAAAATATTTGGGCAGCGTTGCTTCAGCCAGCCACGGTGACTTTGGAAAGAAAGCCAATACGATCAGAATGCTGATCATGACCAGCACCGCTCCCTGCACAAAACCAAATGCCGCACCGGCCAGCCGGTCCAGGCAACCCAGTCCGATCTTGTGCACGATCTTCGCGATCAAGTGGCCAATCAGATTGGCGAGCGCCATAATCACCAGCGCAATCAAAAGAAACCCGATCGCATTTGCAACCGCTTCAATACGCACAATCGGCAGTATCAGGGCGGCGATTCGTCCATAGTTCCAGGCAGCAATCAGAAGTCCAAAGATAAGGCCGCACAGCGAGCATACGGAACGGAATAGGCCCTGGCTGATGCCTCCAATGGTTGCCGCTGCAAGCACGATTACGATGGCCCAGTCCACCCACGTCATATTGCACTCCTGCTATTTCGCGATCCTGACTTGCTGTGCGGTACTCACTTGCTACAGGCTTAGCTGGCGTCCGGTCAAGCGGCGGAATGCCTCAAGATACTTGGCTTGCGTTCTCTCCGCAACTTCCGGCGGCAGGCTCGGCGCGGGAACCTGCTTGTTCCAATGAATCGATTCAAGGTAGTCGCGCACGAACTGCTTGTCGAACGAGGCCTGTGCGCCACCAGGTTTCCAGGCAGCGCCTTCCCAAAAGCGGGAAGAGTCGGGCGTCAACACTTCATCGGCAAGAATAATCCTGCCATCGACTTTGCCGAATTCAAATTTGGTGTCGGCAAGAATAAGGCCGCACGACTTGGCGTGTTGATGCGCCTTGCGGTAGAGGCTCAGCGTAAGATCGCGCAGCGCCGCAGCGTCGGCAGCGCCAATGACCGCCGTCGTTGCCCCGAATGAAATATTCTCGTCGTGCGCGCCATCCTGACTCTTGGTCGCCGGCGTAAAAATAGGCTCCGGCAGTTGCGAGCCATCGAGCAACCCGGCAGGCAATGGAATACCGCATACCGTGCCCGATGCCTGGTATTCCTTCCAACCCGAGCCCGCAAGATAGCCGCGCGCGACACACTCTACCGGAAACATGGCGGCGCGCTTTACAAGCATCGAGCGGCCCTCAAGCTGATCTGCGAAGGGTTGCAGCTCTGCGGGAAATTCACTCACGCGGGTGGCGATCAGGTGATTGGGCACAATGTCGCTGAGCAACTCAAACCAAAACAGCGAAATCTGTGTGAGGATTTTGCCCTTGCCGGGGATACCTGTTCCGAGCACATGATCGAATGCGGAGATGCGGTCCGTGGCAACCATCAGCAACGCATCGCCCACAGCGTACAGATCGCGCACTTTGCCGCGCGCGAGCAAGGGTATTTCGCCGAGATTTGTTTTGAGCAATGCGGTCACCGGAGAGTCCTGCCTTGGAGGGAACTGAATCTCCGATTTTCGAGCGGCAGCCGGGCTTTGTCAATGCGCGTTATGAGAAGTAAGGCTTTTGAATGCAATCCGCGATGAGCACTTGATATGTGCTGGATAGAAGGAGGAATTGGGCGAGGCTAAGGAATGTATCGGAAGACCAAAATAGGCCCGAAAAGAAATAAACGTAGCGGTGTGACGGCCGTCACGGATCGAAATTTCTTCTTAGGAGAAACTTCAATTGTCAGCAATGGTTCAGAGGGCGAGTACGAAAGCTCTCTTTGAGCCGGTTGTCACGGGGCAGCAGTGGAAAGGGGAAGCCGCGGCTTGCTTCGTTTGTGCAGGGATCACCAGTAGCCGCATGCTACCGACCTCCAGCGTCGGCTACTGGTACCCACTTATCTTGGTTCGATTACAAGCGCCTCCGAGGCGACGTTTTCCTTCGGGGGCGATTATTTTGCCCAAAAACAAGTCAGTAAACAATGCGATCGATCTCGAAATGCCTCTACTGATGTGATTCGGCGTCGACATTTGCACTTCTGCGGCCGGCCTCCGTTCGCGGTATTCTCACACTATGGTTCGTTTCACAGTGCTGGCTTCGGGTTCCAAGGGCAACTCTGCAGTTGTCAGCGGTGGCCGTACCCGCATCCTTGTGGATTGCGGACTTAGCTGCCGGGAGCTGTTCCGTCGCATGCGGCTGGTGGGTGAGGAGCCGGAAACGCTGGACGCCATCGTGATAACCCATGAGCACATGGACCATGTGAATGGGTTGGCGGTGACGGCGCGCAAGCTGGGCATTCCCGTGTACTTTACTGAGGCCACCTACCGCGCCTGGATGCGCTGGCTGACTCCGCGCCGCCAGATGACCTACGCGCAATGGCTGGAGCAATGCCGCAAGCTGGCAGCCGAACGCCAGGCTGAAGCCGAGGCCGCACAGGCCTGCGAGCAGGACGAGCAGGACACAGAGATCCAATTGGAGAACGTGGCGGCTGAAGCAGAAACTCTACTGGCCGATGGCGAGGCGCAAACGGCTCCTGAAGGCCCTCCCTCACGCAAACAGGACCCGACGTGGCTGCCAGCGGTGGAGTACTTTCAGGCGGGCGAAGCGTTCGAGATCGGCGACATCGGGGTCAGCCCGTTTACCATTCCGCACGATGCGGCGGACCCGGTAGGCTTTGTTTTCCGGGCTGAAGGCGTCCGCGTGGCATGCGCAACCGACCTCGGCTACATCCCTCCCAACGTGAAAGCCCAGCTTAAAGGCGTGGATCTTCTGCTGATTGAGTCGAATCACGACCTTGAGATGCTTCGCGACGGCCCCTACCCCTGGTCAGTTAAACAAAGGGTACTCTCTCGCGTTGGACACCTTTCAAACGAGGCGACGGCGGATTATCTTGAGAAGGTATACGACGGTCAGGCTGCCTATGTAATTCTGGCGCATCTGTCTGAAAGTAATAATCTTCCAGAGCTTGCCAGGGTAACGGCTGAACGGGCTCTGAACGGACGGGCCAGCCTTTTGGCTAATCGTCTGCTTTTGGCCGCGCAGCACGAGCCGCTTTCGCCGATCTCTTTTTAATAAAGCGAGTTACAATGGTAAGACACGGGCATCCTATCAAGTATCAACGGCAAAATGGGTTGCCGTGTAGGCTCATGTTGGGCCAAGTGAATCGAAACTGAGGCTTTGCTGAATCACTCGCGCTTGTCAGAGCATCCGTAAGTGAAGGGAATATGTCGCCCCTGAGGCCTAGAGCAAACAGTATTGTTAACCATTCATTTTTTGGTGAGTCCTAATGTCTATGGCTAAGAAAAGATGCACCGATCGAGTCGTAGGCGCCATCCTGGCAAGCTGGCGATATGACATATCGGGAATCACTCCGGATATGCGCAAGGACTACGAGCAGCATTTTGTTGAATGTTCGCATTGCAGTGCACGTCAGAAATTTCATCGCAGCTTAGATGGGGCTTTGGCTGTCCTTACTTCACTTTCTGCACTCTTTTTTCTATTTGCACTGGCAGCCCTCAAGCACATCAAGCCGCTGGAACATGTCGCCTTCAATTTCTTCGGGCTCGATGTTGCGGATATGTATCACATGCTCTTTTCGGCGGGTATCGCGGGGCTTTGCTTCTCGCTGATCGCTCTGGCGCTGGTACTTACCGCTACACCTGCCCCAAGGTACCTAGGCGGCATTGCGGCAGAGCGAGCAAGGCTCATTGAAGAGCGGCTTCCCGATTCCATCAAATCGATGCGGCTGCGCTAAACGCGGCAGGATCGTTAACTAACTGCAAAAAGCCTCCCCGAGCGGGAGGCTTTTGTGCTTTGAGGGTAATGAAGCCCGCAAAAAAGGCGAAGCCGTCGAAGCTCCGCCTTCTCAGAATCGATGTGAGTGCCTACTTGTTAAGCGGCACGCGCATATCTCCGCCGGTCATCTCTTTCGGTAGTCCCAGATTCAAAATATTGAGCAGCGTTGGCGAGATGTCGCGCAACGAGCCGTCATTACGCATGCGGTAGTTTTTTGCCTCATCGCTCACGTAGATAAACGGAACGGGGTTGGTGGTATGCGCCGTGTGCGGTCCACCGGTTACCGGGTCAACCATCTGCTCCGCGTTGCCGTGGTCGGCAGAGATCAGCCAGCTACCGTTCTTCTCTTTGATGGCCTTGTAAACGCGTCCCAGTTGCGCGTCCACAGCTTCAATCGCTTTGATGGTCGGCTCCAGCTTGCCGGAGTGTCCCACCATGTCCGCGTTGGCAAAGTTGGCGACCACCAGGTCGAACGCAGTGTCGTTGACTGCTTTGATGATGGCGTCGCCAATGGCCTCGGCCTTCATCTCCGGAGCCAGATCGTAGGTGGCCACCTTGAGCGAGGGAATCATCACGCGATCTTCGCCGGGGAAGGGAGTTTCGATTCCGCCATTGAAGAAGTATGTGACGTGCGCAAATTTCTCAGTCTCGGCCACACGCAGATTGCGGAGCTGATGCTGCGAAAGAATATTGGCCAGAATATTATCCAGCGACTCCGGGGGCATGACGACCGGCAACTCATAGAGCTTGTCGTACTGGGTCATGCAAAGGTAGTAGAGATTCTTGGGGATTTCGCTGCGCGGAATTGTCTGGTCAAGCGCTTCCCACCCTTCAAGATTGCGGCCGCCCTGCTTATTCAGGCTGCTTTCACGCGCCAGCACGCGTGTAATCTGGCGCGCACGGTCGGCGCGGAAATTGAAATTGATGCAGACGTCTTCATCGCGAATCTGCCCAACGGGTTTGCCCGCGGCATTGGTTACAACAAAGGGGATGAGGAACTCATCGGTCGTTCCGCCGTTATAGCACTCCTTGATGCGCGCAACGGGGTCAGGATAGGCGCCGCCTTCGGCTTTGCCATTGACCATCGCGTCATATGCCTTGAGTTCACGCTCCCACCGCTTGTCGCGATCCATGGCGTAGTAGCGGCCATTGATGCTGGCCACCTTGCCAACGCCGTACTCGCGCATTTTCTGCTCAAGCTGAGCAATAAACCCGGCGCCTGAAGTTGGCCCTGTATCGCGGCCGTCCATAAACGCATGAACGAAGACGCGCTCCACGCCGTACTCGCGCGCAATGCGCAGCAGCGCGTACAGATGCTCCTGGTGCGAGTGGACGCCGCCGTCTGATACTAAGCCGAAGAGGTGGAGTTGGCGTTCGCCATCGCGCGCACGCTTCATGGCCTGGACGATGGCCGCGTTTTTCTGGAATTCGCCGTTGGCAATCTGCATGTCGATGCGGGTAATGTCCATTTGCACGATGCGGCCCGCGCCAATGTTCAGGTGGCCCACTTCGCTGTTGCCCATCTGCCCGTCCGGCAGGCCGACAAAATGCTCTGAAGCGCGAATCAGGGTGTTTGGGAATTCGCGCAGCAGCGTGTCGTAGGTGGGTTTGCGCGCCAGCGCAATGGCATTGTTGGCGGTTTGGGCGGAATAACCCCATCCATCAAGGATGGTAAGGACGAGTGGGTGCTTTGTACTGGACACTTAGGAAAATACCTCTGTATCGATCGGAGTTCTACTCTAGGATAACCTGACGAACAGCAGCGACGTGTTCCACATCCTCTCGCGTAGTGTCATCCTGAGCGCAGCGAAGAAGTCACAGAAAGGGCGGAGGCTTGAGCCTCCGCCCTTGTTGCTTGTGAAACTGATTGCAGGTTAGTCGTTGTAGTTCAGGCTCTCGAGGCCGAGGTAGGTTGCGCCCGAGCCCAGCTCTTCTTCAATGCGGAGAAGCTGGTTGTACTTGGCGATGCGATCAGTGCGGCTCACAGAGCCGGTCTTGATCTGGCCTACGCCGGTAGCCACCGCGAGAT
>JADGNO010000077.1 GCA_017883405.1 Occallatibacter sp.
GAGCTGATCGGCGCGCCGTTCAAGAACTACTTCACCGATCCGGAATTGGCCGAGGCGAGCATCAAGCTGGCCCTGAGCAAGAAGAAGATTACCGACTATGAGTTGACCGCGCGCGACAGGGATGGCAAGGAAACCATGGTGTCCTTCAATGCCACCACCTTCTACGATCGGGACCGCAAGCTGCAGGGCGTGTTCGCGGCTGCCCGCGATATCACCGAGCGCAAGCGCCTGGATCAGGTGTTGCAGGAAAAGAACCTCGAGCTGGAGAACGCCAAGTCCACGGCGGAAAAAGCCAACCTTGCGAAATCGGATTTCCTCTCCAGCATGAGCCATGAATTGCGCACGCCGCTCAACGCGATCCTCGGTTTCGCCCAGGTCATGGAATCCGGATCTCCGGCGCCGACGCCCTCCGCGAAGCAAAACCTCGACCAGATTCTCAAGGCAGGATGGTACCTGTTGGAGTTGATCAACGAAATCCTCGATCTCGCGCAGATTGAGTCGGGCATGCTGACACTGTCGCGGGAGCCGGTCTCACTGGTCGAGATCATGCTCGAATGCCGGACTATGATCGAGCCGCAGGCACAAAAGCGCGGAATTAGCATGGCGTTTCCGCAATTCGAAATGCCCATCTTTGTCAAAGCTGATCGGACCCGTATTAAACAGGTTCTGATTAACCTCCTTTTCAACGCCATTAAGTACAACAAGCCGGAAGGCTCCGTGGCCGTGGAGTGCACGCGGCGCGGCCAGGATTCGATTCGCATCTGTGTCGAGGACACCGGCGCGGGCCTCGCTCCGGAACAGCTTGCGCAGCTCTTCCAGCCGTTCAACCGGCTCGGAAAGGAAAGCAGCGCGGAGGAGGGAACGGGCATCGGCCTGGTGGTGACCAAGCGGCTGATGGAACTGATGGGCGGGGCCATTGGCGCCGAGAGCACCGTCGGCAAGGGAAGCGTGTTCTGGATCGAATTAAGCCTGATCACCGCGCCGCAGCTTACGGTCCGGGAAGAGGCCCCCAAACAGGCGGTGCTGGTGCGTTCGCAGGCGCCCGAGGGCACGCTGCAACGCACCCTGTTGTACGTGGAAGACAATCCGGCCAACCTGGAACTGGTCGAGAAACTTATTGCGCGCCGCCCCGATCTGCGTCTGCTTTCCGCGACCGACGGCAATCTCGGCATCGAGTTTGCGCGCACCTATCAGCCGGACGTGATCCTGATGGACATCAACCTGCCCGGCATCAGCGGCATCGAAGCCATGATGATCCTGCGCGCCGATCCTACGACGGCGCATATTCCCATTATCGCGCTCAGCGCCAATGCCGTCCCCCGTGACATTGAGAGGGGCCTCAATGCCGGTTTTTTCAACTATCTCACCAAACCCATCAAGGTCAACGAGTTCATGGATGCGCTGGACCTGGCCTTGAGATTTTCGCAATCGGCGTCAGACCCGCGCACCTAAGGTGGAACTCTGATATGGCGCTTGCCGAGTCCGACATTCTCAATGCCCGCGTGAGCAGCCAAGAGTTCTCACTTCTGACCTGGCCCGGGAGCCATCGAAATTTTGTAGCGGTTCTTGCACTTAGCCCACCCCCACCGGTTTGCGAGTGTTATGCGGTGGTCAAGCGGGAAACCGAAAGACTGTTGGAGGTTTCTCAGCGCTCAAGCAGGGCACCGTCAGCGTAATGTAGTCTAGCGGACGCGCTTCTTTCGCGGGACGCGCGCCGTCGAACAGAAAACGAATTGCACGGCCGCCGGTTTGTGATATCCGCCAAATTGGATCCCGCTCGATGGCTTCTCGGACATCGGACTGTTTCACTAGAGCCGTTCGGCATTCCGAACGGATTGCCTCAAGCTTCGGCGGCAGTTGCACCGACTCCCATAACTGGTCGGAGGACAGTTTTCTGAATTCCGTCATCGCCCGATGCCCCAATCATCACACTGTTGGCAACAATAAATGGAGTCAAATCCGATGTTAGCCGCTATTCAGCTATCTACCAAAAACCACCTATTTGCTGCCGTGCTGTGCCCCTGCAGGCGTATCAGGGCATGCTGACCGGCCTCGAACCAGTCATGCTGAATTACGGGCAAGTGCTCTATGAGCCTGCCGAGCGGATTCAGCATGTCTACTTTCCCACCGGCTGCCTCATTTCTTTGCTAACAGCAGTCGATAAGCAGCGGTCTTTGGAAGTCGGCATGGTCGGCAACGAAGGTATGGTCGGAATGCCCTTGGTGCTGGGGATCAGCGTTTCAGACGTTCGCGCACTGGTTTAGCGAAGCGGGACGGCAATACGCATGACAGCGACGCGCTTTCGCGCCGAATTCAAGAAAAATCTGCCGTTGCAACGGGCGCTTTTCCGCTACACCCATTTATTGATGACCCAGATTTCCCAAACCGCCGCATGCAACTGCTTTCATAAGGGGGGCAGCGCGCCTTGCGCGTTGCCTGCTGATGACCGGCAACAGCCTGCACGCAAGCGAATTTCTCCTTACGCAGAAAGTTTTGGCGCATATGCTGGGTGTGCGGGGATTCGGCGTCACCAAGGCTGCCGGCGTTTTGCAGCGAAAGAATTTAATCCATTACAACCGTGGCAACATCAAAATTCTGAATCAGAAGGGGCTTGAAGCTGCGGCTTGCGCTTGTTACCGAATCGTCAAAGACCTGCAAGATGACGCTCAGGCATAGCGCGTGGCCTCCGGTCACCCTGATCTGGCATCCCGTGATGGCCGGTCACCTGGTCAATGTGGATGCGGTAGAAGACGGGATCCAAAGAAACCGCAGCGCTGTGATGAGGGGAGGCGACAGAAGCCGGTTCCCACCACATCGCGCGCTGCTGGAGCATCGTGTAAGCCTGATCGCGTTCGAACTTGTATTGGGGAGTGTCCGCCAACTCTTCGTAGTGGCCGAAAACGACGACGCTCAGCCATTGACTGGAACTGGTGATTTCATCTGCCTCGACACAGACGCGAGGGTTCGCGCGCATCCACTCGATCTTTTGGCCGGTCGTAGAGAAACTGTAAAAATGCCTGTCTTGGTAAGTGAAGTAGATGGGAATAATATAAGGCTGGTTATCGCGAGCACACGCGAGTCTGCCAA
>JADGNO010000010.1 GCA_017883405.1 Occallatibacter sp.
CGCGTAAGCAAATAGCCCGCTGCTCCAAACCAGCAAAGAAAGATCATGATTGAGAAGGAATTCCACCACGGAATAGTGCCGGATCCCTGGGGAGCGCCATGCGCTGCTCCAGCAGCGTGCGACAGATGTCCAGGTTGCGGGACATGGGGCACATGCACAGAGTGCGGTACATGCATGTGCGCGCCGAAATGCCCCATCGCACCCAACAGCGAGACGGCGCTCAGCAGCAGGCCTGTCAGAAAGCAAACCAGGTAAAAGATTTCCCACGTCATTGCCGCGTCCTCACTTTCTTTGCGCGTTTGTCATGTTGATCGTTTTGTGTTGACGATCGATCCGAATTGACCGGCGGCTTGGGGTCCGCTTCCTGTTTCTGCGGCCGCAAAACTTCCATCAGCCGCGGCGCCAAGCCGGGCGTCTCAAGCACAGACTCCAGCAGCAGCAGACACTCGCGCGTGTGCTCGTGCCTGGCAAGAGTTATCAGCGCTTGCTGCAGTTCCGGATCACGCCGGAACCGTTCTGCGCCAGAGATAAGCCACAGGTCAAGCTTGCTCTCAAAGTCCTTCAGCTCGCTTACCAGTTCAGGCGAATAACCCTCCGGATCATCGACCAGGTATCCGGGATGAATTTTGAAAAAGCCGGCGAGGATCTGCCGCGTCTTGCTAGTCATGTGCGGCCGTGCTCCGCTCTCAAGCAGAGACAGGTAACTCTGGCTGAGTTTTGACTTGGTTTCCGCCTCGATGGCCCGCACCAGTTCTTGCTGGCTCATGGCGCGATTCATGCCGCGCAGGCTTCCTTCCACTTCCCGCAGGTAGCGAATTTTTTCACCCAGCTTCATAGGTCCCCGTTAAGGATGAGAGTTCAGGTCGCGAGGTCTGTATTGCAAATTGAAATAACGATATGACAGATTGCAATAAATTGCAAGAAGAAAATATTACCTGAAATTTCAATTGCGGAAGGTCAGCTGGATCAGTGGTATAGGAGGGGCGTGCCGCCTGCAGCGAAATCCTGGCTGCGTCGGCGCTGGAAACTAATTCTCCCGCCAATCCAGCCGATGAGTGCTATAGGCCCCAACCGGCCGACGGTCTAAATTACCGGTCCAACTTTATAAGGAAGCGACGGAAACTCCATGGCTTTGAATGTGCTTGTCGTTGATGACTCGGTGACCATGGTGCTGAGTCTTAAAACTACTTTGACCATGGGTGGCTTGCAGGTGGAGACCGCGAACAATGGAAAAGCGGCACTCGAAAAGCTGCAATCCGGATTTAAGCCGAACCTCATCATCACCGACGTGAACATGCCCATCATGGGCGGCATGGATTTGATCAGGGCAGTACGAGCGTTGCCGGGTACGCGCTTTGTTCCTATTCTTACGCTCACCACCGAAAGCGAAACTACCAAGCGCGAAGAAGCGAAACGAGCTGGCGCCACAGGATGGCTTGTGAAGCCGCTCTCGGGCAACGATCTGATGGCCGTCGTCAAAAAAGTCCTGCCAGGAGCGTAATCGAATGGCTTCAGTGCCCATGACAGTTGAAGTTGGTTCGGTCGCTGCCCAGCCACTCTTGCGCGACGGCGATGGAACCACCGTGGGTCTCGATCAAAAGCAGCGCCTTCGCACAATTTCGATTCGCTTGTGGGTTGAAGCTGCGATTCGATGCGTGCTGCTGGCCATGTTCTGGTTCTTCCTTTCGCATTTCATGGGCCACGATCTGGATCCATATCGGATCCGCGCGCTCGGAGGCATGATAGTGCTCATGGTTCTGCCGGCCATCGGATTCAAGTTTTGGCACTATCGCTCAGCCAAACGCGCTGTTCAAGATATATGGGCGTTTGGAGAGCTCAGCTTTCATCAGCTCTCTGAGCGCCTGGCGGCACGCCGTGCAATCCAGGAGGATCTGCGTGGTTCAGGGAAATATATTGATGTTCTGCACGGGCATATTGGCGACTCGCTGTCTGAGTCAGAGCGCGAAGTCATGCAGGTCATCGGGAAACTGGATCGGTTGAACTCGCAGGCCAGCGAAAAACGCGGACACATCAACAAGTCGATTCAATGTGGAAAATCGCTGGCGGCCAATGCTCAGGATCGCGTGGCAATAAACCAGGGAATCATTTCGGCGCTGGAAATGCAGCTCAGCGAGCAACTGAGTGAAATGAATTGTAATTTCAAGCGCATTGAAGGATTGGCAGTCGAGGTGCAAACCCTTACTCCATTGATCAAAGTCATCACCTCCATCGCCCAGCAGACTAGTCTGCTCGCCCTGAACGCAGGCATCGAAGCAGCGCGCGCCGGTGCCGCGGGCAAAGGTTTTGGCGTGGTCGCCGCCGAAGTAAGAAAGCTCTCCGTCCTCGCCACCAAGGCCGCTGATGAAGTTGCATCCAGGATCAAAACCACCTGCCAGCACGTAGAGATTGAAATGGCCGATGCTAAACAGTCCCTCGACCAATTCAAATCAAATGCCGACATGAATCACCTGATTGCGGGTCTGAGTGAAATGCAGCAGGAATTCAGCAGGAATTGCCAACTGCTCCTCGAAGTGATCTTTGAAGTTGACGCGAGCTATGAGGAGAGCATCCTGCTGCTGTCAGATGCGCTTGGACATATTCAATTTCAGGATGTATTACGGCAGAGGATGGAGCATGTGCAGGCAGCGCTGATGGAAATGCGCGAGCACCTGCAGTGGCTCGCCAGCAAATCCGATGACCCAGGATGGAATGGCGAGCTGAATCAGACTTTTACCAAAATTCTGGCTGCTCACATGGGGGAATACAGAATGGCAAGCCAGGCAGTCACGCATCGGACGGCATCTGGTGAGGCATCAAACGGCGCCTCCCATGGCCCGCAGGTTGAGCTATTCTAGGCTCCCCTGGCTGCATTTGATATGAGCTGACCCGCGCAGAATCAGGTAGCCACCCGCATTAGAATTCTCCAATCAAATCAGCCTCGAATCCCCCTCTTCAATTGCACGAATAAACCGATGACAGAGGTAGTTGCTTCACAGCTTCAGGCCTTCTGGTCAAGTGGAAACTGCGCATTGAAAGCGCAGGCAGGCAGCGGGAGTCATCGATGGGGATTGTTCTGCGGACGGTAAACGAATCGAGCGTCATTGCACTGGAAGGCGCAATTGACATTTCTTCGGCCGCAGAGTTGAAGGCCGCTCTTCTTGCATCAATCAGCACCGGCAAGAATGTGTCCCTCTCGATCGATGATGACACTGCAATCGAAATTACGGCATTTCAGCTGCTTTGGGCAGCCAAACAAGCCGCGATCGCGCGAGGTGAGTCCGTTACCTTCAGCGGGCAGATGCCGCAAGCGGCAATTGACCTTTTAAAAGACGCAGGATTAGAAGTTTCACAGCTAATAGCGTAGACAGATAAGTTTGGCGGGCCCATGTCGCAGGCAATTCCAAGTACCACCGATCAGTTCAAGCAGAGCTTCCGCGAGGAGGCACGTGAGATCGTGATTGACCTTGAGTCTGCGCTTCTGGCATTGAATGAGAACCACGCCGATCTCGAGCTGATCGGACAGGTGTTTCGCGGCCTGCACACCATCAAGGGATCCGGCGCAATGTTCGGGTTTGAAGATCTCGCGGCGTTTACTCACAACCTCGAGACGGCATTCGATCGCGTTCGCAGTGGTCAGCTTGATGTCAGCGCTGAGCTGATAGATCTGACCCTTGCGGCGCTCGATCAGATTCGCGCCATGCTTCAGGATGGGGCTGACAAATCGGCACTGAACTCTTCAACTCGGGACGAAATTCTTTCAAAAGTACAATGCCTCGCCGGTATTCACACGGCCAGGGCCGATGAGCAAGTCGTCTCGTCCGAAGCAGCATTTCAGATTTCTGAAGGCGAATCGCTTCGCGCATGGAGGATACATTTCGCGCCCGGACCGGAGATGATGCTGTGCGGCGCAAATCCGCTCTTGCTGATTCGCGAATTGCGTCAGCTCGGGGCCGCGTCGGTCCATGCCGATTTGAGCGGAGTTCCCGCTCTCGAGTTGCTGGACGCGGAGCGTTGCTACGTGACCTGGGACATCGCGCTGGTGACCTCTGCAGGCGAGGACGCAATACGCGACGTCTTCATTTATGTCGCCGATAGCTGCGAACTGACGATTGAGCTCGATGCGAGCTCGGCGCATGCCGCTCCGGAGCCGGGGACGACATGCGTTGCAGATGTAACCGCGCAAGCCCTTGAAGAGCCGCGCGCCGGCAGGGGTGGTCGCAGAAACTACGACACGCCGGAGAATATGGCCAGCCTGCGCGTGCCGGCTGCCAAACTGGACCAGTTTGTCGACCTGGTGGGTGAACTGGTCACAGTGCAGGCGCGACTGAGTGAAGTGGCAGCCCGCTGCGACGATCCCGATGTGGCCGCGGTCTCCGAAGAGATCGAGCGGCTGACCGCTTCGTTGCGTGAAAACTCCATGAACATCCGCATGCTGCCGATTCGGGCCACCTTTGAGAAGTACCGGCGCCTGGTGCACGACCTGGCCCGCGATCTGGGCAAGGATGTCGAACTCACCATGGAAGGCGCCGATACGGAACTCGACAAATCGGTGATCGATCAATTGGGCGATCCTCTGATGCACCTGATCCGCAACAGCATGGACCACGGCATCGAGCCGAGGGCCGTGCGCGCCGCCAGCGGCAAGCGTCCCACGGCGACGATTCATCTCTCTGCGCGGCACTCGGGGGCCAGCGTCTTGATCGCGGTCTCCGATGACGGCGCCGGCATCAACGTAGATGCTGTGAGAAGCCGCGCCATCGAAAAGGGCCTGGTGGCTGCGGATGTTTCGCTGACTGAGGCTGAGACTTACGCACTGATCTTTGAGGCTGGATTCTCAACCGCCAAACAAGTGACAGACGTTTCTGGCCGCGGTGTCGGAATGGATGTGGTTCGCCAACGGGTCGACAGTTTGCGTGGCAGCATCGACGTGGTAAGCAATCCCGGCGCGGGCACCCAGGTAACGCTGCGATTGCCCCTGACACTGGCCATCATCGACGGGCTGCTTGTCAGTGTGGGCGATGCCTATTTTGTGCTGCCGCTCGCAAATACGCTCGAATGCATTGAGCTGACGGCGGAGGACATTGAGCGCGCCAACGGCAAGCAAGTGGCCAACGTGCGCGGAGAGCTGATCCCTTACATACGGCTGCGGCAGCATTTCAACATCCGCACGGCGCGTCCCGCCATTGAACAGATCATGGTGGTTGAAACGGAAGAGGGACGTTATGGGTTCGTAGTCGACCAGGTGCTGGCCAACTGTCAGACCGTAATTAAAAACCTGGGCCGGTTCTACCGGCACGTGCAGGTGGTGTCGGGAGCCACCATCTTGGGCAACGGAAGGGTGGCGCTGATTCTCGATCCGGAGCGCCTGGCGCAGGACGCTGTACGCGCCACGCTGCATCGCTCGCGCGGACGCCCCGATACCGTGCGCAACGGCCGGCAAAGAGATGGCCTGTTTTCGAATGTTTAAGGCTTCGTCAGCGCTGGATTACATCGCCAGCGTATGTCAAATAACGAACTAACCAGCGGATCCCACACAATGCGCGTCCGGAAGCTGAGTAACGGATGGATGAGCAGCAGTTGGGATTCAGCCGAGAGAGGACCGAGTTTCATGGCGACAACAATGGTAAGTGAAGACCGGAAGGCGCGCGGCGCCGGAAACGGTCATGGCGGAAACGGACACGGAAGTCAGAATCCTTCCAGCGTCTCGAAGCGCAACGTTGAAGACGACTCGATGGAAGTGCTGCAGGAGATCATGCGGCTGGTGGACGCCTCCAAAGAAGGCCGGCTCTCCGAGCGCGGCAAGGCAACGTTATTCAACGGCGTTCACCGGGAGATGATTCAAGGCGTCAACGAGATGCTGGACGCGATTCTGTTACCCATCGGTGAAGGCAATCGCGTGCTCGCCCAGATTTCAGGCGGCAAGATCGACGAATTGATTACGCAAACCTACCATGGCGATCACGAAAAGATGAAAGTGGCCGTCAACAACGTTGCCGTTGTCGTCCAGGCGCTTGAGAAAGAAATGGCGCGTTTGACCGAGGCGTCAAAAGAGGGGCAGCTCTCCGAACGCGGCAAGCCGGAACAATTCCACGGTGCGTATGCCAAGATTGTTCGCGGCGTCAACGTCATGCTGGATGCCATTCTGTTGCCTATTGGGGAGGGGAATCGGATTCTTGCGCAGGTATCCAATGGCAAGATCGACGAATTGATCAGCCAGACCTACAAGGGCGATCACGAAAAGATGAAGCAGGCAATCAACAACGTTGCACTGGTTCTCCAAAATCTGCAGATCGAACTTGCACGGCTGACCGAGGCTTCGAACGACGGCAAACTCGCCGAGCGCGGCAAGCACGAGCAGTTCAAGGGCGCTTACGCTGACATCGTGCGCGGCGTCAACGACATTCTTGACGCCGTCATCAGCCCGCTGAACTTCTCTGCGAAATGCGTGGAGCAGATCAGCAAGGGAGACAATCCGCCATTGATCACGGAGACCTACCGTGGTGATTTCAACTTGATCAAGAACAACTTGAATGCGCTGATCCAGGCCATGAACGACATCACTGCGGCCGCGGAGGAAATCGCCAACGGCAATCTTACCGTGAGTGTCCGCGAACGCTCGCCGCAGGACAAATTGATGCAGGCACTGGCGTCCATGGTGGAAGGGCTGACACATACGGTCTCCGATATTCGTTCGATTGCCGGTGAGGTATCGGCTGCCAGCCAATCCATTTCAACGGCTTCGATCCAGGTCTCGAAGGGCGCAAGCGCGCAAGCGGCGGCGGCTGAAGAAGCTTCGTCGTCGATGGAAGAAATGGTCAGCAACATCAAGCAGAACGCCGACAACGCACAGCAGACCGACAAGATCGCCAACAAGAGCGCCAAGGACGCGCAGGAGAGCGGCAAAAGTGTACTTGAGGCGGTGGCCGCGATGAAGGAGATCGCCAACAAGATTTCGATCATCGAGGAAATTGCGCGCCAGACGAACCTGCTGGCGTTGAACGCGGCCATTGAAGCGGCCCGCGCCGGCGAGCATGGCAAGGGATTCGCCGTGGTTGCGGCCGAAGTCCGCAAACTTGCTGAGCGGAGTCAGAAGGCCGCCGGCGAAATTAACCAGCTCTCCGCCAATACATTGAAGGTGTCGGAGAAGTCCGGAGAGATGCTGGACAAGCTCGTGCCTGATATCCAACGCACGGCTGAACTGGTGCAGGAGATCTCCGCTGCAAGCAAAGAACAGGATACCGGCGCCGAGCAGATCAACAAGGCGCTGCAACAGTTGGAGCAGGTCATCCAGCAGAATGCGTCAGCGTCTGAGGAGATGGCTTCGACTACTGAAGAGTTGACCGGTCAATCCGATCAACTGGTCAGCGCGCTCTCGTTCTTCCATACCGGAGATGAGGATGGCGGCCGAGCCAGGAAGCCGGCAAAATCAGGCAAACAGGTAGCACCCGTAAAGTCGACGAAACCTGGTGGCCGCGACGGCGCGAAAGCAACGGGCGGAGTCAATCTCCGGCTCAAAGATAAACACGACGATCTCGACGGCGAGTTCGAACGTTACTGACCGGTCGGGCGCGGTTCGCAACCGGACCGCGCCCTGTCTTCCAAATAAGAAAGGAGTGAGAGTATGAGCGTTAAAGAAATCACGGAGACACGGCAGTATCTGACCTTCAAACTCGGTAATGAGATTTTTGCGACCGATGTCGCCAAGGTAAGAGAAGTGCTTGACCTGACTACCATCACAGCAATCCCCAGGACGCCCGATTTCATGAGTGGGGTCATCAATCTGCGGGGCAGCGTTGTGCCTGTGGTCGATCTGAGGTTGTGCTTTGAAATGTCGAAGACCGAGAGCACGCGCAACACCTGCATTGTTGTGGTTGAAGTGTTGCTTGACAACGAATCGACTGTAATTGGGGCGCTTGCTGATTCAGTGGAAGAGGTGATCGATCTGGAGCCGGACCAAATTGAGCCTGCGCCGAAGATCGGGACCCAGATCCGCACGGATTTCATCAAGGGTATGGGTAAGCGCGACACCCAGTTCATCATGATTCTGGATATCGATCGTGTGTTTTCGGCCGAGGAGCTCGCGGTGGTTCGCGGGCAGGAACAGAGCAAGTTGCTGGTTGAAACAGCGGCGTAGAGGAAGGAAATGGGGCGGGTCACCAACCCGCCTCTTTCACATCATGGGCGCACACGACGAGAATTTGTCCACCCGGGACTACACGCGGCTTTGCGAGTTGATTTATGCGCAGGCCGGAATTCGACTTGGTTCTGGCAAGAAGACGATGCTGGAGGGTCGCATCAAGCGTCGTTTAAATGCGCTTGACCTGAACTCCTATTCCCAATATTGCGAGTTTCTTTTCGGGCAGCGAGGGTTGAAAGAAGAGCTTGTTTCCCTGATCGACGTGGTCACGACCAATAAAACGGATTTCTTCCGCGAAGCTGGGCATTTCAACTTTCTGGTGGAAAAGGCGCTTCCCGAGCTGACTGCCCATGACGATGGAGGAAGGCCCCTGCTGATCTGGAGCGCAGGCTGCTCCACCGGCGAGGAGCCTTACACGCTGGCGATGGTGTTGAGCGAGTATGGGCTGGCCCATCCGGGTTTCCGGTTCAGGATTCTGGCTACCGATATTTCGACGGCAGTTTTGGCAAAAGCAGAATTGGGTGTCTATTCAAAAGATATGGTGATCCCCGTGCCCGCGGCGCTTAGGAAAAAGTACATTATGGTCAATCGCGATCCTGGATCGAATAACGTACGGATCGTGCCGGAGTTGCGTCGCTTGGTTGAATTTCGGCGACTGAACTTCATGGATGCCGACTATCGCATTTCGGAGAAGGCGGATGCGATCTTCTGCCGCAACGTAATCATTTACTTTGATCGGCCGACGCAACAGAGTGTTCTGAGAAAGCTTTCCCAACGCCTGGTTCCGCGGGGATACATGTTCGTGGGCCATGCCGAGACTTTGCATGACATGGATCTTCCTTTGACCCCGCTGGCTCCGGCGCTTTACAGGAGGGCCGATGATGCAGCCTGACGGAGGTTTGCCGGAAATCTATGTGCAGCCAGGTGAATCGCACTTGGTGAAAAAGCCGACGATCCTGAAAACCTTACTTGGCTCTTGCGTCGGCATTGTGTTCCGGGTTCCACGATTGGGACTGGGAGCGCTCTGTCACCCGATGCTGCCGCGAACACCGGCCAGACAGGGCGTGCCGCTGGGTCGTTCGGCTGGTCGCCGTTACGTAGATTTTGCAATTCGCGATCTGGCTCGGCAGTTCGACGCGCTGGGCGCCAATCGAAGCGAGATTGAGGTCAAGCTGTTTGGAGGCGGGGATGTGCTGGTGATGACCTCCAGCGCGAAGCGTCCGACAGTAGGCAAACTGAACAGCGAAATAGCCATCAGGGTGCTTGCGGAAGAAGGTTTTAGCGTTATGGCATCTTCATTGGGCGGCCAACGCGGAGTCAATATTATCTTCAACACGGAAACTGGGGAAGTGCTGTTGCAGCGGCACTCGTGATTTCGATTCACCTTATGCGATTTCTGTAAACAAGGCGGGCCGTAGATGCTGACTAACCCTTTCGCCGCCAGGGAAGCTGCAATAGGAAGACTAAGGGAGCAGTCAATGAGCGCAAAGAAGATTCGAGTTCTGATCGTTGATGACTCCGCCGTCGTCCGCCAAACACTTTGCAAAGTACTTCAGTCGGACCCTGAGATCGAAGTCATTGCGACCGCCAGTGATCCCTTTGTCGCCGCTGAACGCATCGCCGAAGAAATCCCTGACGTCATTACTCTCGACATCGAGATGCCCCGCATGGACGGACTCACCTTCCTGAAGAAGATCATGACTCAGCACCCTATCCCGGTGGTGGTTTGCTCGAGCCTCGCCGAGGAGGGTGCGCAGAGCACATTCAGAGCGCTCGAATATGGTGCAGTCGAAATCGTGACCAAGCCGCGACTGGGCACCAAGCAGTTTCTTGAAGACTCGCGCGTCTCGTTGTGCGAAGCAGTCAAGGCCGCCGCAGGAGCGAGATTACGGATACTTGGTCCAAGCCATGTGGTGGAACCAAAGTTAACGGCCGACGCGATTTTATCCCCGGCAACGCACGCCATGGCGGAGACGACAGAAAAAGTTGTCGTCATTGGCGCTTCCACTGGCGGTACTGAAGCGCTGAAGACCCTCCTTGAATCGCTGCCGGCCGATGCGCCTGGAATTGTAATTGTGCAACACATGCCCGAACTTTTCACGCGCGCATTTGCCAACCGGTTGGATGGCCTGTGCAACATCACCGTAAAAGAGGCTGCCGCCAATGACACCGTGATTCGCGGTCGCGCGCTGATTGCACCCGGCAATCACCATCTCCTGCTCAAGCGCAGCGGCGCGCGCTATTACGTTGAGATCAAGGACGGCCCGCTGGTGTGCCGTCACCGGCCTTCAGTCGATGTCCTGTTTCGCTCAGCCGCCCGCTATGCCGGGCGCAACGCCGTTGGTGCCATCCTTACCGGGATGGGCGACGACGGCGCGCGCGGAATGCTGGAAATGAAGCAGGCGGGAGCCGTCACGATTGCGCAAGATGAAGCAACTTGTGTTGTTTTTGGAATGCCGAAGGAAGCCATCAAGTTGAACGGTGTCGACAAGATTCTGCCGCTGCATTTGATAGCCGGCGCCGTTCTGAATTGCGCTAAATAGCTACCGTAGATCGTTGCTAAATCCCAAAACGGGGGGTATTTCAGGTTGTGAGAATGCCCTTTTCGGGTGATGCGGCGGAGGTCGCTTTGCGCGTATCCTGAGGCTGACGATCGTTCGACCGGAGCAAAACAGCTTGCGTCGCTCGTTTCATGGTATTTGATTCTGACACAAAATAAAGAGTTTAGGATCCTGGTATGTAATAAAGTTTGCGGCCCGATCACCATCATTAAATTGCGCACGCCAGCGCGCGAGTTCAATCGGGGTATGTTGTAGGATCGTAGTTTTACCGGGAGACCTATATGGGGTTGATCAAAGCTCTTAACGACATGTTGACCCCCTACCGGTCCAGGCATGAGCGCAGGCCGGTACCGGAGTTTTTCGTGTATTTTCCCGAAGGCGAGGCCCGGCAATCTGCTGACATCAAGGATATAAGTTCTACGGGCGTCTACTTGCTCATAGGGGAGCGCTGGCTTCCCGGCTCGCATGTTCTGCTCACATTGCAGCGGAGGGGACCGTTTGAGGAGGATTCGAAACAGCGGGTCACATTAAAATCGAGGGTCGTTCGCTGGGGAGAGGATGGCGTCGGATTGGCCTTTACCCTCCCAGAGGATATCAACTTCGAACTTTGGGAAGCGGCGCTGCAGAGTTCGGCGGACCATACGCCCTCCGAAGATATTCTGCCACCGTTCAGGATGGCCAAGGTTCTTGAATTTCTTATCCATTTGTGTCCCCACGCCGCGCAGGACATCATTCTCCTGGTGCGCACCGGCTTGGGAAATATGCGGATGGCGAACTCAGTGCAAATCGCGCTCGAAGCCGCGGCCATGCTGGCTTCAGACCCCAATGGGTACAAGATGCGCGCCGACGCAGGGACCATCAAGCGGATCATAGCGGACGGATCGTGGGCCGATGAAGATTGGATACAGCAGCTTTGGGCGGGGCTTCTAGCCACCTCCTGCGCCGTTAATCCGAAGGATCAACTGGATTCGGATTTAGCCGATCGTTTTAGCCAATTGGCTCCGGTCCACTTGCGCATCTTCAAGGCTGCCTGCACCCAGGCCGAAAAGTTTGAAACCGACGACTGGGTGGTCGCTGCCAAGCCGCTCATATGCGAGGTCAAGGTGCTTCAACTGATATCGAGAGTACAAAGCCTTGCCAAGATTGAGCGCGACGTTTTTCACCTTGCCGATCTGGGGCTGCTTGAACAGAGTGTCCGGTCAAGGTCATTGCTGCCGCCGGAGGAGATCAATATCACTCCCAGCAGCCTTGGCTTGCGTCTCTATGCGCTGTGCAACGGACACCGCGGCTTGCTGCAAAATTTCTATGGTCTGAACGGGTAAGCAATTCGGCGCGGTTCCGTAGGCGCCCGATCTGCCCAACCTGGTCCCCGCCGTACTTCAAACGTCGATACGCGCCTGCAATCGCGAAATCTTCTTCCTTTTCCATCTTCAGCAGAAAGAGTGAAGCGCGGCGCTGAGATATTGCGCTTTAGCGCTCCCTATTTCCGGCTTTCCCGCACATTTTGAGCCGTACTCGCCATCAAGGGGCCGGGCATAAAAATGCCGGATCCGATAGCAGCTGTGGGCAGAAAAAAAGGCCGCGAAAATTAAGGAAAAATTGTTCTTGACACTGTTGGTATGACCATTCTACCATCCGGTCGTTCGTAGACTCCTCGTCCGCCAATTCCCTATGGTGATTCTCAAAGCGTTCAGGCAACACACCAGCGACCTTTAACAGCCGACTTAATTGCTCTCGAACGAGCAACGCCGGCCCAACGGGCACTTCCCGTCAATACACACACATTCAATGCTCGTCAGGAGGCTAGAACCATGCATAATTTGGCCAGAAAACTGGTAACAGCGACCAGCGCATTGCTGGCAATTCTCGTTCTCGCAACCGCGGTAAAAATCCAGGCGCAGTCCGTTTCAATTGCTTCGGTTACCGGCCGCGTCACCGATCCGAGCGGAGCTGTAGTTAGCAGCGCCCAGGTAAAGATCACGGCGCTCTCCACTAACACCGTCTATAGCGCGGTTACTGGATCAGACGGACTCTTCAGTTTTCCCAGCCTTTCCATCGGCGCCTATACACTTGAAGTTTCCGCGCCTGGATTTCAAACCTATTCCCAGAAGGGCATCAGTCTGCAGGTGAATGAGGCCGCCCAGGCTAACGTGACCCTGAAGGTAGGCGCGGTTTCTGACAAGGTGGAAGTTGAAGCCGACGTCAACATGGTGCAGACGCAGCAGAACTCCATTTCTCAGGTCGTCGACCAGGAGCGCATCGTCGAGCTGCCCCTCAACGGACGCGACCCCACGCAGCTCATCACTATCTCCGGCGCGGCCATCAACCACTCCGACGGCACCAACACCGGAAACAAGAGCTTTTACACATCGCAGTCCATTGCCGTTGCCGGCAGCGCGGGTAACACCACCAACTACCTGCTCGATGGCGGCGACAACATGGACAGCTTTACGAACGTGAACATGCCGTTCCCGTTCCCTGACGCCCTGGCCGAGTTCAGCGTCGAAACCAGCGTTCTGCCCGCGCGCAACGGTCTCCATCCCGGTGGCCTGGTAAATGCGGTCACTAAATCCGGCTCGAACCAGTGGCATGGCGATGTCTTTGAATTCGTGCGCAACGGTAGCGTGAACGCGGTCAATTACTTTTCGAGTGGCCAGGACAGCCTGAAGCGAAACCAGTTTGGCGGCACCTTCGGCGGACGCATTATTCCCAACAAGCTGTTCGCCTTTGGCGGTGTTCAGGAAACGATTCTTCGCCAGGATCCTTCAGGTAGCAGCTCGGTAATTCCCACCCAGGCCGCGCTCAATGGTGACTTCAGCGTTCTCGACAGCGCTGCCTGCCAGGCAAACGGCAAAGCCCGCGCCATCAAGGACCCGCAGACCGGCGCGAGCCTTGGACCCACAAACTTCATAAGCCCAACTCGTTTCGATCCGTCAACGGTTCTCTTTGCCACCAAGTATCTCCCCGTCTCACAAACAGATCAGTGCGGCAATCTCCGCTATGGCGTTCCGGTTGTCTACAATGCGCGCCAGTACGTTACTCGTGTCGATTGGACCATCAATCAGAAGAATCAACTTTACGGGCGCTATCTGCATGACAACTACAACCAGCCGGCACCCTTCAGCACAACCAACTACCTTTACACCACGACCCTCGGCGTTATTGAAAAACCGCAAACAATGGTAATCGGCGAGACGTACGCCATTAACCCCACTACCCTTAACTCGTTTCACTTCACATTCGGGCGCAGAGGATGGGCCCGCTTTCCAAATACCAACGGGATCGATCCTGCCAAACTTGGCGTTCAAAACATATGGACTCCGCCGCTTGCACAGGACAACCTGCAATTGGCTGTGAGCAACAGCTTCACCACTGGTGGCAGCGGCTTTTCCAAATGGGGCGTCACCTCCTACCAGGAAGCTGACGACATAGATATCACTCGCGGCAAACACCAAATTGCATTTGGCGGAGAAGTGCTTCGTACCCAGAATAATCAGAACGACGAGTACAACGACTCCGGCACGTTCAGCTTTACAGGTGTTTACAGCAACGACCCGCTGCTCGATTTCCTCACCGGCACCATGCCCAGCTTCACGCAGACGCTGCAACAGGACTACTCCTATCGTCAGACGCTCTTCGAAATGTATGTGCAGGACACGGTGCGTCTCAATTCGCACCTGGTGATGAATGTTGGCTTGCGCTGGGAGCCCACTCTGCTGCCGCAAGACTACTTCAATCGCGGCAGCGTCTTCTCGCTGCAAGGCTATATTTCAGGAAAGCCAAGCACCGTGTTCCCCAATGGCCCGGTCGGCCAGTATTACTATGGCGATCCAGGCGTCACTAAGAATTTTTCTGCCGACCATTGGCTCAATCTCTCCCCGCGCCTCGGTTTCGTGTGGGATCCAAAGGGTGACGGACGCACCACCGTCCGCATCGGCGGCGGCATCCTCTATGATTCGCTGGCCACTTTCCTCACTTACCGCATTACCGGCCAGAATGCACCATGGGGCGTGACTGTCACCGAAAGCAGCGGTCCGTATTCCTTCCACAATCCGTGGGCCAACGTGCCCGGAGGCAATCCCTTCCCGCTGCCGTTGTTCCCACCCTCGAATTACGTGTTTCCGCAAAACGCCACCGACACGTTCCTCGAGCCGCGCTCACTGCCTCCGACCCTGGAAACATGGAACCTAGGCATTCAGCATCAGTTTGGGCAAAACTGGATCGCGTCCATTACTTACCTCGGGAACGAAACCTCGCATCTGATGGTAGGCAACGAAATCAATCCTGCCACCTATATCCCTGGTACGTGGACTGGTCCCGGAACTTGCGGAGCGTTGACCGTCGCTCCTGGGGCCAACGGCACCGCATGTTCCGGCACGGGCAACACACAAGCTCGCCGGTTCCTCAGCCTGATCAATCCCACACAGGGCAAGTATTTCTCCGCGACAGACCTGGGCTTTAATGGCATTAGCGCAAACTATGAGGGCGTGCTGGCATCGATCGACCATCGCCTTTCCAACAACTACACCATCCTCGCCAACTACACTTACTCGCGCTGCCATGGTGTTGTCCCGGTCACTTCTTTGGGCGGCCCCACCATTCAAAACCCGGCCAACCCGAAGGGCGACTACGGCCCCTGCACCTATGACGCACCGCAGCTCTTCAACGCCAGCGTTGTGTACTTCAGCCACTCTCCGTCCACAAATCGCTTCGCCTCGTTCCTTTTGAATGACTGGCAGATCGCACCCCTTATTCGTTTCTCATCAGGCCTGCCAATCAACCCGCTCGATGGCACTGACCGTTCGCTGACCGGCATAGGTCTCGATCGGCCCAATGTGAATGCCGGCGTGCCTCTGTACATCAATACCAGCCGCTCGTCGAAACTTTATCAGTTCGTAAACCCCGCGGCCTTCTCTGTTAATCCGCTCGGAACCTTTGGCAACGCGAGCCACCTGATGCTCAGGTCGCCGAGTTACTTTGACGTTGACAGCTCAATCAGCCGTAAGTTCAAAGCGACGGAGAGGGTCAATGTCGACTTGCGCGTTGAAGCTTTCAACGTAACCAACCATCCCAACTTCAATGCCCCGGGCGTATCCAACCCGACGTCCAGTACATTCGGCCAAGTGAAATCTGCACAGGATCCGCGCATCATGCAAGGTGCTTTCAAGGTCATCTTCTAGGACCAGCAAACAATTTAAGACTTCAACCTCGGGCGTGCCGTTGTTCAGCACGCCCGATTCACAATCTCTGATACATTTCTTGCGATACACGCTCGGACATTTTTTCGTGCATCTGCACCAGCATTGACTTAACCGTAATCGAAGTTGTCCCGGTATTGAGGAGATTCATTCATGAAAGCTGATCCATCTGCAGTCATTGAACGCAGGCAATTCCTTAAGGCCGCTGGTGCGGCTTCAGTCCTTGGGCTTTCGCGCACCGCGTTTGCAGCGCCAGGCGGCCGGACTTCAATTCTCATCGACGCCAACGATTCTGGTGCGGCAAGCGGGCCCGTAAAGCGGGCAGCTGAGCAACTCCGCAGGGCGCTCGCAGCCAAGGGCGTCAATTGTCAGATCGTGCAATCGACCGACGAAGCGAAAGGTGCAAATTCCTGCATCGTGGTTGCGGGCGCATCGTCAGATCATGCCAAAGGCTTTCCTCAGCCCAAGGCTCAAATGACGACGGAAAGCATCTTCCTCGCCCCGGGACATCTTCAAAGCGCTCCCGCAATCCTTGTCGCCGGTACTGATCCTCTCGGCTATGTATACGGACTGCTTGAACTCGCGGAGCGTGTTGAACACGGGCCCGATCCCGATTCTGCGCTACATCTATCTGAAGCGGTTGAAGAGAAGCCTGCTAACAGCGTTCGCTGCGTCAGCCGATATTTCTGCAGCGAAATTTCAGACAAGCCATGGTATTACGACCAGGATTTCTGGCGCGGCTATCTCGATGGCCTGGTGGCGGCGCGCTTCAATCGATTCTGTTTTGCCTATGGGCTCGAATACGATTTCCCGCGCGGCGTAACCAACGATTACCTTCACCTGCCTTATCCATATCTGGTAAAGGTGCCCGGTTACGAGAACGTGCGCGTTATGCAGCTCGCCGACGAGAAGGGCAACCGGCTGCCCGCGCCCGTTCCATTGAGCGATGAAGAACGCGAAAAGAACTTCGCCGCGCTCAAGTTCATTGCCGCGGAAACCGGCGCGCGCGGTCTTCACTTCCAACTCGGCATCTGGACCCACGCTTACCAGTGGACGGATAGCCCTAATGCTTACCACAACATCGAGGGACTCACTCCGGAAACGCATGCGGCCTATTGTCGCGATGCGCTCGCCATCCTTCTCAAGGAGTGTCCTGAAATTCAGGGCGTAACCATGCGCGTTCACGGTGAAAGCGGAATTCCGGAAGGCAGCTGGGATTTCTGGAAGACGCTATTTGAAGTCTTCCCCAAGTGCGGTCGCACCGTTGAAATCGACATGCATGCCAAGGGCGTGAACCAGACCATGATCGACATCGGCGTGGCCACGGGAATGCCCATCAAACTCGGCGCAAAATATTCAGCGGAGCATCAGAGTCTCGGCTATAACCAGTCCGATATTCGCGCGCTCGAAATTCCCAAAGAAACGCGCAATGCAGAGCAAACGCCTTTCAGCCTGAGCAGCGGAGCCAGGTCCTTTACGCGCTATGGCTACGGCGATTTTTTCTACGAGGGCAGCAAGGCACAGGTACTCTATCGGCTGTGGCCCGGCACGCAGCGCCATCTGCTTTCAGCCGATCCTGAGATGGCCGCCGCTTACGGACGCACATCGCATTTTTGCGGTGCGGCGGGTATCGACCTCATGGGACCGTTGACCTTCAAAGGTCGCGAGGGTTCAGGTCATGCCGGCAGCCGCTGCGCCTATGGCGATGCGTCTTTGAGTCCGAAATACGATTACCAGAAATACGAGTACTACTATCGCGTCTGGGGTCGCAAGCTCTACAACCCGGATACGCCGCTTGAAACTACGCGGCGCGGCCTGCGTTCCGCATTCGGCATCGGTGCTGAACCAATTGAAACTGCTCTTGCCAACTCCAGCCGCATTTTGCCGCTCATCACCTCGGCGCACCTGGTCTCCGCTTCTCATCACGACTGGTGGGTTGAGATCACCACCAACATGCCCATTGCCGGAACTGCTCCAGGACGGCTCTTTTATGATTCGCCTGCACCGCGCTGTTTTGAAACCGTCAGCCCTCTCGATCCGCAATTGTTCTCTACCGTGGTCGAGCATGTGCAGGATCTTCTCAACGGCAACGCGAGCCCAAAATATTCTCCGGTTGAAGCTGCGCAATTGGTGGATGCAATGATCGATGCCTCAACGCAAGCGCTTACAGCCGCGCGCGGCAAGGCTCGCGGCGCCAGTTCTCCCGAGTTCCGCCGCATTGAAGAAGACGTCCTGATCATGAACGCGCTTGGCGGATTCTTCGCGGCTCAACTGCGTAGCGCTACCTACTACGAAATCTTCAAACAATCCGGCAACGCTAAAGCCGGCGAGCTTGCGTTGGCGCAGTACAAAAAGGGACGCGACCTGTGGGCCAAAATGGCAGAGCGCGCTTCAAAGGTATACATGGCCGACATCAGCTACGGCAGCCCGCAGATTCGCCGCGGAAGCTGGGCCGATCGCCTCCCCGCCATCGATGCCGACGTGGACGCAATGCAGAAGAGCCTTGCCAATCCGCCGGCAGCATCCGCTGCTGCGGAGCACGCTGAGCGCGCCATCAAGGCTGCCACCACTCCGCCATCCCGCGTGCCCGACACCGCCCGCCACGCTCCTGCGCATGTGTTCCATCCAGGCCAGGCATTGCCGCTAAGCCTGCAGGTGTCGCAGGGTTCCGCGCCTGTTGCGTCAGCGCGCCTGCACTATCGGCATGTGAATCAGGGCGAACGCTGGCTCTCAATGGACATGCAACCTGGCAGCGGCGGTTACACGGCCAGCATTCCGGCAGACTACACAAACTCTCCCTATCCGCTGGAGTATTACTTCGAGCTTCGCGGTGGCGCGGAGGCAGCCTGGTTTCATCCGGCGTTAAACGCAACGCTGTCGAACCAGCCGTACTACGCGATCTACAAGCGACAAGCCTGATAATCGGAATACACAAAACAAGAGCCCGGCCGGCGATCACCGGTCGGGCTTCTTGCTTTGATTCGTCAATTAAGTTACAGCGTGGCTAACTCGCGCTGCGCGCTCTTTTCTTTGCAATACGCACCGTGCCATTCTGCTCCGCCTTTGCGCCATCACCGGCCTCGAGAGCCTTTGCGTAGCGAATGAGCACAGCATCCAAATGGGCGTGCATGGCATTACGGGCTCCTTCCGCATCGTGGCGCTCAATCGCGTCCAGAATTGCGGTATGCTCCTTGAGCGACAAGGGAAGGGCATTGGGCAATTTGAGAACTCTGCTCAGCGTTCTGGCAAGTTGGCTGCGGATCACCGAAATCAAGTCCGACAGCACCGCATTTCCTGATGCATTGGCCAGCGTGATGTGAAATTCCAAATCGAGAATGGCGAACTGCTTCTTGTCTTTCAGCGCCCTTTTCATCTGGTCCAGCAATTTGCGGGCCTTCTCGATATCTTCAGGCGTGGCGTGCAGCGCACTATTCGCTGCGGAAACACCTTCCAGCGCGATGCGGACTTCAAGCAGATTCTCAATGTCGTGGTTCTCGCTGATCAGCCTCCACTCCATGATCTTGCGCAGGAACTTGCCGCCGTCTTCGGCAACCGACGTGCCTTCGCCGACACGAGCGTTAAGCACGCCCACGATCGACAGGCAGCGCAATGCTTCTCTAAGCGAAGAGCGGCTGGCCCCAAATAGCCCGCAGAGTTCCCGCTCAGATAACAGCCGCTGTCCCGGCTTCAATGTGCCGTCAGCAATCAAGTCCATAATCTGGCGCGCGATCTCCTCGCTGATAGACAGCTTGGTAACCCGCTTGATCATGGATGTAACCGGTTTTTGCCTGGAGGATGTGGTTGCTGTCATTCTGTCGAACCGTGCTCCCTTCTTATTTCGCCGGAGTCATACTGGAGCTTACTAAGTTACTAACTTGGATAACTGGCATTTCCCTGGAGATCCTGTGATCGACCGGGTTTGCGCACGCACAAATTCGCGATCGAATTAGCTCCAACAGTGTAATGCACCAGCGATTGAAAAGTTAGTCCCAAATCGGCCCTAAATCGCTTTTCAAAGCCAGAAGCAGGCCAGCGTGTGCCAGGAGAGTACCTTCAGCTCAACGCGTGCTACAAGGTCAGACAACCTGATCAATTACAGATTGGATGAAGTGGGCTCCCCCGGAGCGTCGCAATGCCGCGTTCCGTTATGACCTTGGACGGCCGACTCAGCGCCAGATTTCGGTCTCACCTTTGCTTGATGCGCAATTTGACGCCCCTATGTCAGCGCAACAACCTCGTAATCTACCACCCGCGGAATCTCGAAAGTGACCTCCGCCCCTGCCTGCTTGAACTCCAGTTTGTAGCCCTCGCGTAACGCCATCACAGACCCGATCCTGCGGCCATCCGGAACGCGGAACGTCACGCGATGGGGACCGGTGGGATAAAACTTCGATACGAAAGGATGAGTCAATCCAGGGTTGGTGTAGTTCAGCAGGTGCAATGCAAAACCCGGCTCGGTTTCCCATGCAAAAAGTTCTACCAGCCCGTCCCCTGCAATTTGCGCGGGAGCTTCCGCCCCATTCATTAGCCAATGAATTGAATTGATGAGCAACTTGCTGAAGTCCGGATGCCCGCTGCGCAGAAATGTGCGATCGATATCGCCAGGGAAATACGCAATACGCGCAGAGCCTAGCTGCCGGAACATCGCGGCCGGCTCATCTGTTTTGCGAACCTGCGGGTAAACCATTTCGGGGGGAAACGACGGGTAATTCGGAATTACGCTCAAGTAATTTTCTTCCGAGCCAATACGAGTCACGGGCACGCGAAACTCTGGTCCAGGCAGAATCTCGGTTCCGTCATAGCCGTCGAGCACGGGGTGGGCCTTGTCCTTGTGCATATAGCTGTTGCCAAACGGCCCAATCAAGGCGCCCGCTGTGCTCACACCGAAAATATCCTTCAGCGCGAAATCGGCGCGCTGTTCTCCCCACTCGTTGTATCGCGATGTTTCAAAAGTAGCCAGCACCGATCCGCCTGAAGCAACATAGGCGCGGATCGCTTCACACTCGTGATCGCCAAGATAGGCGGCGTTCGGAATCAGCAGCACGCGATATTTCTTCAGCACATCCGGGTTCAGGTTCTCCTGGTGTACAAAATCGAAAAGGAATCGTCCTTCCACCAGTGCCGCGTACAGGCCCTCCAGATAATCGGTCGTGTCGATCGCCTGCCCGTTAAGCTTGCGTTCGCGCGCCCCGTTCGCTGCGTAGAAAGAAATGGTGGCTTGCGGATAAAGGACGGCAATGTTCGCGATTGTGTTGCCATTCCTGAAGTGGTTTTCGTTCTGCGCCAGCCAGCTATAGAACGCGCGCCCTGTCTCCTTCCATCGCGTGTCCAATGGGCTGCTGCCCAGCCAGTGATAACTCGGCACCATTCCGCTGGCAACTGCCTGCGCAAGCCACAACGTTGTCTCCTCTTTCGTTTTGCTGGTGTGCCGCCAGCCGGGCGTGCCGCTCGCATACGAGCCCACTGAATTCGTCACCGGGCGTTTGCCTGCGACCGCCCGGGCCAGGCGCCCTTCCTGCGCGCACATCCATATTGAGGTATCGCCTGATCGACCCTGGTTATCGGCGTAGAACCATGCAGCGTCTTTACCCATTCGATTCACGTTCTTCACAGTTCGAATGCCGCTCAGGTTTCCCGCGTACACCGAGTTTGAAGTCTTCTCCATCGAGGTGCTTTGCCAGAGCGCCCACACCCTGGTTACGCGGTTCATGTATACCTCGTAATACTTGCGGTAGATATCGCTGCGCGTGTCCGGCCACTGCGGGGGCTCGCCGCCAGTCTGTTCGCCATAAATCTTCTGGCAGTTCTGGCAATAACAAACTCCGGGAGCATCCGTGCCCGGCCAGCCATTTGTGTAAAACGCATCGGGAGCAAAACGGTCGCTTAACTCGCGGTAGATCGCAGTCATCTGCTCGGTAAAGTAGTTGCTGAACAGGCAGGTTTTGTATAGCCATGGGCATTCACTGTGGCGCCTGGGCGAGCCATCTTTGTTGAACTCGAACCATTCCGGATGTGCCTGGAATGCATCTTCGTACGCATAGTTGCAGTCCATGCGGGCAACAATGCGAATGTTGTGTTTGCGAGCCGCCGTCACCGTTTCTCCAAACAGGTCGCGAGTACCCAGAAACTGGCTGCGGTGGTGGAACGGAATTGCTGTCGGGTAAAAGGCCATAATGCCACCGCCGTTGGGCATCAGCGTGTCCACTTTCAGCCCGACGAAGTAATCGGTCCATGCCTCTACGTTCATTGTGAGTGGGTCCTGCTCATTGAAATTGAGGTGTCCGCATCGGCGCATGGCGTCGTACCAGGGCCGGCTTGCGCCGCTCACCTGCGCAGGCAGTCTGCCAATTGAAGTTGCCGCCAGCGAAGCGGCAGAAGTTGCAATGAAGACACGCCTGTTGAGCGATACCACGGGTTTGGCCCCCTTTGTAATGCTGTCGATTGATGGTTGCGTGCTGGAAGTTTGTCGGGAATCGGAGCAGGCAAAGGCTATACGGATGGTCAGACCAATGTCAAGATTGTTTGTCGCCCTTCCACGAGAGCGCGGGCGGCTCCGATAGAATGGCTCCGGCTTATGAACAGGCCTTTATCGGCTGCACTAGGCATCAGGGCTCGTTGAACTGCAAAGTACGCGCTCGTATTGTGCGGCCGGTAATCAATCAGAACAGGAATCAGAGATTGGAGCGTTGGGATGAACCGCATTCGTAATTTTGCTTTACTTTCCGGAGCCCTGCCGATGGTGATTGCGGGCTTGCTCGTTCCCGCCTGCCGCGCGCAGGACGCGATTGAGATCAACGGCGAAAAAGTTGTCACGATCAAACGTGCTGCAACCAACAGCGCCAAGCCTGAGTTCACCAGCGTGACTGTGGCGCCGGGCCGCGGCATGGAAGTTCTCCAGATCACGGCAAACTTCCCCGGTAAAGGCGAAGTCAACGTGCTGAACTCGCCAGACCTGCCCACCATCAAAGACATGCTCGACGTTAAAGACAACGCCAATGGCGACAGTGGGTACCGATTTGGCGCGGCCATCCTGGTGCCTTATGCGAATCGTATTCGCGGCCAGGTTGCGGCCGATGGCAAGACCGTGAACGTCAACTGGGAAGGCCATACGCTGTCGCTGCCGGGCAACACTTCAGGCCGTCAGCCAGGTGCTCAAAAACATGCCATGCACGGGCTGATTCTCAAGGCCAAGCTCCAGGACGTCCGCACCAAAAAAATCCCGGGCGGCGAGCAGGTCAGCGGCATTCTCCACGCGGGCGACTTTGGCGGACGCTGGGTTTCAAGCACCGATCTGGTCATGACCGTCTCCATGACCGCGGATGCGGTTGACGTGCAGGTTGCTGCAAGGAACGTGGGCAAAGAGGCTGAACCCATCGCCATTGGCTGGCACCCCTATCTCAGCTTGCCCTCGGGCGACCGTGCGCAGGCACGCGTCCATATTCCGGGCGCACAGTTTTCTGAGATGGATCGCAGCGACGATATGATCCCGACCGGCAAACTCGTCAACGTAGACGGGACCGTAAATGACTGGCGTGCTCCTGAAGGAATGGTCCTCGGCGACAGATTCTACGACGAGAACTGGTGCCACTTTGAAAGGACGAATGGCGTGATCGTGGGCAAGGTCGTTGATCCGGCAGCGCATTACGGCGTCGAAGTTGATGGCGTTTCACCCGAGATCAACACCGTTGAAGCCTTCACGCCGGCAAAAGCGAAATTTGTGGCCATTGAAGACCAGTACAACTTCAACGACCCATTCGGCAAACAGTGGAACGGCATGAACACCGGCATGGCGCGCCTCAAGCCGGGACAACGCACCACCTGGCACGTTCGCCTGAAGGTGTTTGTCCCGTAGAACCTGATTTGATATTGAATGACAGAACAGGCCGGGCAGAGTCCCGGCCTGTTTTAATCATGTAGAAATACGCAATCCGAAGTGTCGTTTTGAAGGGTACGGGCTTCAGCCCGGTACATAAACGCCTGCAAAATGAGTGGGGCTTTAGCCCCTGAGGGACGCCTCTCGATTTCGTTCAAGCGCCAAACTTTGTGATCAGTCTGAGATCGGACTGGGCAAACTCCGGCCTGTTCTTTTTTGGCGCGCCTGCCGCCTACTTCGCCTCTGTCCAGCTCATCTCAATCCAATAAGGATCTGGATCTTCATAAAATACGTTCAACCGATCTTTGCCCGGAGTCGCCGGCGCAACTCCGTCCATCATCGCGCAGCTTATGATGTAATCCCTTACGCTGCAACGTCGTCTATTCTTTTGTGGAGAGTGTCGTAGCACGTTTCCGATGTCCCTGTTGCGGCCATAAAACGCTGCAAGCGCCCAACGCGCTGGGCCTGTGCCCCATCTGCTGGTGGGAAGACGACGGCCAGGAAGACGCAGACGCTTCCGAGGTTCGCCTCACGGTCAACGGCCAGTTGAGCCTTGCCGAGGCGCGCAGCTACTACGATAGAGTTGGCGCCGCCCACCCCCGATTTCTGCCTTATGTGCGCAAGCCGCAGGTCACTGAACGGTAACGTACCTTTCGCGGTCCTTTACTCTTTAGGAAACCCCTGGCCGGTTTGACCCTGACCGCAAACCCTCTTACCATGAAGGAAGCGACTCCTCGGAGCCACAACGGAGCTGGTTCCGCCTTGCGCAACAGCCCAATGCGACGGTCAGAAGGCGATGATCGAGAATGGGCGGCATGGGCATTCGCAGATATTTTGACGAACGAGAAACCGGAATTTTCATCGGCGCAGGGCGCGCCTGGAAGGCAAAACGTTGAGTTCTACTGAAACCCTTGAAGGTAACCAGCCCGAATCGGCTGAGGCTGTTACCGGTCATGATCATGCCGACCACGAACATAACCACGAAGGCCATAATCATGGCCCGATTCTGAACCCCGAGTGTACCCGCGAGCTGGTTATCGATGTCCCAGCGGATGAGGTTGCAAAGGCCTTTGGCAGCGTTACCGCCAACTATAAGAAGTACGCTAAGATTCCTGGCTTCCGTCCCGGCAAGACGCCCGACTCGGTCGTCCGTCGGCGCTTTGCCACCGAAATCCGCAAAGAAGTCATCGACACACTTCTGCCGGAGCGATTTAACCAGGCCGTGCGCGAGCAGGGCGTCAGGCCCGTGGGCCAACCGCAGGTAATGGATCTCACCCTGGATGAAGGCACCCCGCTGCACGTAAAAGCGGTGTTCGAATACGTGCCCGACTTCTCAATTGAGGGCTACCAGAGCGTTACTGTGGAAAAGCCATCCACTGAAGTCACTGAAGAAGAGTTCCAGCAGGAAATCGAGCGCCTGCGCGAGTCACGCGGAACCATCGAACCTGTCGAAGAAGATCGCCCCCTTGCCGATGGCGACTGGGCGCAAATCACCTACAAGGGCCAGGTTGAAGGCGAAACCGACGCCGCCCCCGTAGCCGGTGAAGATGCACTGGTCGAGATCGGCGGCAAAGACACGGTAGAGGCATTCACCACTGCCCTGCGTGGTGCCAAGGCCGGCCAGGAATTGAAGGCTGAAGTTATCTATCCAGCCGAGTATTCTGAGCCGCGTTTGGCCGGCAAAACCGTCACCTACGAAGTCGAAGTCAAAGCCATCAAGAAGCGGACGCTTCCTGAACTGAACGACGATTTCGCCAAGGAAGTTGGCAACTACGAGAACTATGCGGATCTCGAAAAACGCGTTCGCGAATACGTGGCCAACCGCAAAAAGCGTAGCATTGAAGGCGAGACGAAAGACAAGCTGTTTGCCGCGCTTATTGAGAAGTTCAGTTTCCCGGTTCCTGAGTCTTTGGTGCAGGAGCAAATTGACACCCGCCTGGAGCGCGGTCTTCGCGCATTGGCAGCACAGGGCATGAATCCGGAACAGATGCGGAAGCTCGATTTCGCTCGCCTGCGTGGTGCTCAGCGCGACAGCGCACTCGGCGAAGTCAAGACATCGCTCATCCTGGATCGCATTGCGAACGAAGAGAATCTTACGGTTAGCGATGAAGAGATGGATCAGGAAATTCAGTTGGCTGCCATGCAGTCCGGCGAGCCCGTGGATACCCTGAAAGTGCGATTGACTCAGGACGGTGGACTCGCTAGAATCCGTGAACAATTGCGTCGCGAAAAAACGGCTTCATTGTTGTACGAAAGACTGCCCGGTTAGGGCGCTTGCAAGCTGGATTACACCGTCCGGCACTACGGAACCAAAGCAAGGCGGGCGGTCAACTGGAACGGGCTAAGCGGCCCTAACAACGAGAGCGGGAAAATATTCAATGGCATTGGTTCCCATGGTGGTAGAGCAGACGAGCCGGGGCGAGCGCGCCTACGACATCTACTCCCGTCTGCTACGCGACAACATTATCTTTCTTGGCACCCCCATCGACGACCAGGTGGCCAATCTCATCGTTGCGCAAATGCTCTTCCTGCAGGGAGAGGATCCTGAAAAGGACGTTTCGCTCTACATCAACTCCCCGGGCGGATCCATTACCGCGGGGCTGGCAATTTATGACACCATGCAGTTCATCAAGAACAACGTGGTCACCTACTGCATTGGGCAGGCGGCCAGCATGGGCGCATTCTTACTTTTGGCAGGAACCAAAGGAAAGCGGTTTGCTCTCCCCAATTCCAGAATTTTGATTCACCAGCCTTCCATGGGTGGGTTGAGCGGCCAGGCTACCGATATCGACATTCATGCACGCGAAATCCTGCGCATCCGCGAAATTACCAACACGCTCATGGCGCACCACACCGGCCAGCCGCTCGATCGTATTGAGCGCGATGTCGAACGTGACTTCATCATGAATGCGCAGCAAGCTAAAGAGTACGGTATTGTTGACGAAATCATTGACAGGCCGCGTACGTAATCGGCCGGAACGTTAGAACGACGAGCAAGTCCAGAGGGAGCTAAGCTAAATGAAACCGCGTACGGGACCCGAAGAAGCATTACGCTGCTCGTTTTGCCACAAGTCGCAGGATGCTGTTGCCAAGTTGATCTCGTCGCCCAGTGACTACCCGCGGGCGTACATCTGCGACGAATGCGTGGCCGTCTGCAATTCGATTCTTGAAGACGACCGTGGCGAAGCGACACCTGCAGCTGCTGCCGGGCACCTGCCCAAGCCGCAAGACGTTAAAAGCTTCCTTGACGACTTTGTCATCGGCCAGGACCAGACCAAGAAGAAACTCGCCGTCGCCGTCTACAACCATTACAAGCGCATCCAGATGAACAAGGTGCGGAACAACGAAGTTGAGCTGGCCAAGAGCAATATTCTGCTCGTGGGACCAACCGGTTCCGGCAAAACTTTGTTGGCGCATACATTGGCTAAGATGCTCGATGTGCCGTTTGCGATTGTCGACGCCACCACGCTGACTGAGGCTGGTTACGTGGGCGAGGATGTCGAAAACATTATCCTCAAGCTGCTGCAGGCCGCCGATGGCGATGTAAACCGCGCCCAGCAGGGAATCATCTACATCGACGAAATCGACAAGATCGGCCGCAAAGACGAGAACCCCTCCATCACCCGCGACGTTTCAGGCGAAGGCGTGCAGCAGGCACTGCTCAAGATTCTCGAAGGCACCGTTGCCAACGTTCCTCCGCAGGGCGGGCGCAAGCATCCGCACCAGGAGTTCACCGCCGTCGACACCACCAACATCCTGTTCATCTGCGGCGGCGCCTTCGTCGGTCTTGAACGCGTAGTCGGTCGTCGCGTCGGCAAAAAGGCGCTCGGCTTCCGCGGTGGCGAGGTTGAAGCCGAACAAACCACTAAGTCGCATCGCGACACCGAACTGCTGCGCAAAACTGAACCGCAAGATCTCATCAAGTATGGTTTGATCCCCGAGTTTGTCGGACGTCTTCCGGTCATGGGCATTCTCGACGAGCTCGACGAAAACGCGCTGATCGAAATCCTTACCAAGCCGAAGAACGCAATTCTCAAGCAGTACCAGCGTCTGTTCGAGTATGAAAACGTTCGCCTGCACTTTACGCATGAGGCCGTTTGCGCTGTAGCGAAAGAAGCTCTTGCTCGCAAGGTGGGTGCTCGCGGCCTGCGCATGATTCTCGAAGAGCTTATGCTCGACCTGATGTACCACCTGCCAAGCAACAAGCGCGTGCGCGATCTTGAAATCACCAAGGACATGGTCGAGCGCCGCGATCTGAGCCTCTGCCTGCTTGAAAAAGCCGGTTAAGACTCCTGCATTTTAATCCAGCAAAAAGGCCCCTCTGCCTGAGGGGCTTTTTGCTTCAGCCTGAAATTTGCCAGTGCATAATCCGGCGGGTATATGCTGTGTGCCATGCGCGCGTTGCCCCTTCTCCTCTGCCTCGCACTTCCGGCCACCGTCACGCTCGGTCAGGCGTTTGAAGTCGCCTCCGTGAGGCCGAGCCAACATGAAGTGGGCCCCGACTACAACAATCAATTTGCATATTCGGCCACCGGACTCACAGCCAGAAACGCCACGCTGAAGCGCCTGATCGCGGAGGCATTTCATCTGCAGCTCAATCAAATCTCCGGCCCCGGCTGGCTTGACCGCAACGAATACGATATCCAGGCAAGAGCCGCATCCGGCAACCGGCAGCAGATGGAACCGATGTTGCGAAATCTCCTCACCGAAAGGTTCAATTTAAAAGAACACCGCCAGACGCGGGAGATGCGCGTGTATGTACTGGCTGTCAGCAAATCCGGCGCCAGAATCCATCCGGCCAGCGATGGAGAATCGCCAGGCCCCGCGGGCGGATTTCATTTTCACGGCAGCATGCGCGAGTTTGCCGACCTGCTGGCCATCAAATTATCGATACCGCCGGCACAAGATCCAGGCGTCCCCGTCCGTGCAAGCGGTCCCCCGGTTCCGGTATTGGATAAAACAGGCTTGCCCGGTGTCTTCGACTTTCGCGTCAACATGCAACCCGAGTTGGGAACCGATGCGTTCACGTTGTGGCAGAGAGCCTTGCAGGAGCAATTGGGATTGCAACTCGAAAACCGCAAAGACAATGTAGAAACCTTGGTCGTAGACAACGCGTCAAAGATGCCCACCGAAAACTAGCAAGCGACACAGGCTGTATAGAATTCCTTTGATGGTAATGTCTTGAAGAGTTCGGGCCTTTGAAGAAGGGTACGAGCCTTAGCTGAAGGGTACGGGCCTTAGCTGAAGGGTACGGGCTTTAGCCCGTACATAAAACGCCTGCAAAATGAACGGGGCTTTAGCCCCCGAGGGAAAGCAATTTATAAATTCCAACTCACCGTTGACCATTCCGCAGCATCTTCACACTTGTCCTGCAAGTCTCTTTGAACTTCGAAGCCGCAACGGCTTGCCGTTTTTCAGACGCTAAGGCTGAAAAGCGCAGATGCACGAAGTTTACCAACCTATAACTTCCGAGTTGCCGACTGTCGTTAGCACATAATATGTCCGGTGTTTTTAGCAAATGAAATGTCCGCATAACGGGCGGCGAGGATGGAGCCATGCGCGAGAGCATGGAGATCTATCCGCAGACCGCAGCGGAGCGGGCGATGAAATTGCAGGAAGTGTTGCTACGAGCCACATCGGGGAAGATCAAGTGGTGGCAGGCGGCCGAGCTGATCGGCATCAGCGAGCGGCAGATGCGGCGCTGGCGGAAGCGGCTCGAGGAGCAAGGTCCTCAGGGATTACTGGATCGGCGACGGCGTAAGCCAA